>NZ_JBIBVY010000009.1:0-289392 GCF_043080665.1 Streptomyces sp. NPDC014991 | reverse complement strand
CGGTTACATACCGAACCCGGAAGCTAAGCCTCACAGCGCCGATGGTACTGCAGGGGGGACCCTGTGGGAGAGTAGGACACCGCCGAACAATTTTTGGGAAAACCCCCGCATCTTCGATGCGGGGGTTTTCTGCGTTCAGGGTGGTATCGGCGAGATCGGCGGCGTGGGATCCACGGTCCCGAGGGGGCGGCATCAGGCGGATCAGAGTCGTCCCGCCGCCTTGAGGGCCAGATAGGCGTCCGCCAGGGCCGGCGCCAGATCCTCCGGCGTCGCGTCCACCACCGTCACCCCGTGACGGCGAAGGTGTTCCGCGGTACGCCGACGCTCGCTCTGCGCCTGAGCCGCTGCCGCGGCCTCGTACACCGCCTCCGCACTGCCACGGGCCTGTGCCATGTGGGCGATGCGCGGATCCGCCACCGAGGCCACCAGAACAGTGTGGCGCTGGGTGAGCTGCGGAAGGACCGGAAGCAGCCCCTGTTCCACCGGAGCCGCGTCCAGTGTCGTCAGGAGCACGATCAGCGAACGTCGCGGTGCCGTCCGCAGGATCGTCCCGGTCATGCCACGCGCGTCCGTCTCGACCAGTTCGGGTTCCACTGTGGCCATCGCGGTGATCAGGGACGGCAGCACGTCGCGCGCCGAACGGCCCTGTACGAGGGCGCGTACGCGGCGGTCGTAGGCCAGCAGGCCGACGCGGTCGCCGGCGCGTGCGGCGAGCGTCGCCAGGAGCAGTGCCGCGTCCATGGACGCGTCCAGGCGCGGGGCGTCGCCCACCCGGCCGGCCGAGGTGCGGCCGGTGTCCAGGACGAGAAGGATGTGCCGGTCGCGTTCGGGCCGCCAGGTGCGGACGGCGACGGCGGACTGCCGCGCGGTGGCCCGCCAGTCGATCGAGCGGGTGTCGTCTCCGGGTACGTACTCGCGCAGGCTGTCGAACTCCGTTCCCTCGCCGCGGGTCAGCACGCTGGTGCGACCGTCGAGTTCACGCAATCGGGCGAGTTTCGCCGGGAGGTGCTTGCGGCTCGTGAACGGGGGGAGGACTCGTACTGTCCAGGGCAGTCGGTGAGTGCCCTGGCGGGAGAACAGGCCGAGAGGGCCGTAGGAGCGGATGGTCACGCGGTCGGCCTGCCGGTCGCCACGGCGGGTGGGCCGCAGCCGGGTCGTCACGCGCCGGCGTTCGCCCGGGGGCACGGTCAGCCGGTGCCGGGAGGCCTCGCTCTCGGTGCCCGGCTGCCAGCTGCTGGGCGGCCACGCGTCCCGGAGCCGGGCGCGCAGCAGACGGGGAGAGGGGTTGGTGACCGTGAGGGTGACATCGGCGGTCTCACCGAGGCGGGCGGAGGTGTCGCCGGAGCGGGTCAGGGCGAGACGGCGTACGGGGGCGGCGAGCGCGTAGTCGCAGGCGCAGGCCAGGGCCAGGGGGCCGTTGACCGCGAGCAGGCCCGTCCAGCCCGGTTCCAGGATGCCGACGGGGATCGAGCCGAGGGCCGCGACGAGAGCGGCACGTCCGGTGAGTGCCATCAGCGCGGGACCGGGACATGGGCGAGGACGGCGCTGATGACCGAGTCGGCGGTCACGCCCTCCATCTCGGCCTCGGGACGCAGCTGGATCCGGTGACGGAGGGTGGGCAGGGCCAGGGCCTTCACGTCGTCGGGGATGACGTAGTCGCGGCCCGTCAGCCACGCCCAGGCGCGTGATGTGGCGAGCAGGGCGGTGGCGCCGCGCGGGGAGACGCCCAGGGTGAGGGAGGGCGACTCGCGGGTGGCGCGGCAGATGTCGACGACGTAGGCGGTGATCTCGGGGGAGACGGTCGTCTTGGCGACGGCGGCGCGGGCCGCAGCGAGGTCGGCGGGCCCGGCGACGGGGCGCACGCCGGCGGCGCGCAGGTCGCGGGGGTCGAAGCCCGAGGCGTGGCGGGTGAGGACGTCGATCTCGTCCTGGCGGGACGGCAGAGGGACCGTCAGCTTGAGCAGGAATCGGTCCAGTTGCGCCTCGGGAAGAGGGTAGGTGCCCTCGTACTCGACCGGGTTCTGGGTCGCGGCGACCAGGAACGGTTCGGGGAGCGGGCGGGGAGTGCCGTCGACCGTGACCTGGCGCTCCTCCATGGCCTCCAGGAGGGACGACTGGGTCTTGGGCGGGGTGCGGTTGATCTCGTCCGCGAGGAGGAGGTTGGTGAAGACCGGGCCGGGCTGGAAGGAGAACTCGGCGGTGCGGGCGTCGTAGACGAGGGAGCCGGTGATGTCGCTCGGCATCAGGTCGGGGGTGAACTGGACGCGCTTGGTGTCGAGTTCCAGAGCGGACGCGAGGGCGCGGACGAGCAGTGTTTTGGCGACCCCGGGGACCCCTTCGAGCAGTACGTGCCCGCGGCAGAGAAGGGCGACGACGAGGCCGGTCACGGCGGGATCCTGGCCGACCACGGCTTTGGCGATCTCGGCGCGCAGGGCTTCCAGGGCGGCCCGGGCGGTGCCCGCGTCCCCGGTCCGCCCGGCGTTGTCAGTGGTCGGGGCCATCATGAACGGCGTACCTCTCTTTCGAGGGCGTCGAGTCGGTCGGTGAGTGCGATGAGGGCCGCGTCGTCGCCGGGCGGCGGTCCGAACAGGAGGGAGTGCAGGTCCTGTCCGTCACCGGTGAGGTGGGCGGACAGGGCGGGGAGCAGGGTCTCGGGCGTGTGCGCCCGGGCGAGGGGGACGCCGACGAGGGGGGCGAGGCGGGTGCGGGTGGCGGAGCGTAGAACGGTGGCCGCGCGGTCGCGGGCGTTGGCCTTGCGGTAGAGCCGGGCGCGGCCTTCGGTGGTCTCCGAGGCGCGGATCGCGACGGGGAGTCTCTCGGCGACGAGGGGGCCGAAGCGGCGTGCCCGCCACACGGCGGCGAGGGCCGCCGCGACGAAGAGTTGCAGGGTGGCCCAGAGCCATCCCGCGGGGAGCAGGTCGAGGAAGTCCTTCCGCTCGCCCGTGCCGGTGGCGGAGGCGTCGGACAGTGAGGGGAGGTACCAGACCAGATGGGGGCGCGAGCCGAGGAGTTGAAGGGCGAGCGAGGCGTTGCCCTGCTCGTCGAGGCGGTTGTTGCTGAGGATGTCGGGCGCGCCGAGGACGACGGTGTCGCCGCTGCCGGAGTCCGCGGGGACGCGCAGCAGCGTGGCGAGGCGCTCGCTGGGGTAGCAGGAGTCGGCGCCGAGATGGGTGGTGGTGTAGCGGATGCCGCCGGTGTCGGCGCTGCCCGCCCTCCGGGCCTCGGGCAGGCGGCAGTGGGGGGCGAGTGCGGAGTGGAGGCTGGTGGCGGGGTCCGCGGTGACCCCGGGGGCGAGCCGTTCGACGGACCAGCTGCCGGCTGCGACGAGGACGGTCCGTCCGCCGGAGGACGCCGTCGCCGCGTGCAGCTGTTCTTGTTGACGGTGCGTCAGCCGGTCGGGCACGGCGACCAGCAGGGTGGTGTCCGGGCCGGTGGCGGCGCGGGCCGCGCCGAGCGTGGTGACGACACGGGTGGACACGCCGTGCGCGGCGAGGAGCTGGGCGACGGCGCGGCTGCCGTAGGGGTCGGCGGAGCGCGGGTCCAGGTCGCCGTGCCGGCTGGTGGAGCGCACGGCGGCCATGGCGACGGCCGCGGCCAGGATCAGCACGGCGGCGAGCGCGACGCCCCGCGCGCGGGTCCACACACGGCGTCCGGTGGGCGCGGTGGAGGTGGCCGTGGCCGGAAGCTCGGTGATCACTGGGCGGCCCCCTGGCGGGTGCCGTGGGCCTGGCCGGCGGCGCTGTCGGTGAGATGCGGCCGGGTGTGTTCGACGTCGCGGTCGAGTGCGGCGATGCGGTGGTACGACTGTGCGCTCGCCCCGCGCCCGCCGTATGTGACGTCGTCGAACTCCCGGGCCGCGGCGCGCAGCCGGTCCGCGTGCGCGGGAAGGACGCGGCCGGCCTCGAAGGCTGCTTCGTCGGCGGTGCGGCCGGGGCGTACGTCGAGCAGGGCGCGTTCCTCGAGGGAGCGGACGAGGGCGCGCACGATCTCCTGGACGGCCTGGTTCCAGTGGCCCCGGGCGGCGTGTGCCTCGCCGGCCGCGCGGTGGTCGGCGGCGCTGCGGGGGCGGTCGTCGAACAGGACGGCGGCGGAGGCGAGCCGGCGGCGCGGGATGCCGAGGCGCCACCAGAGAGCGGCCAGGACGGCGACGACGAAGAGGATCACGACGAGCAGGCCCACCGTGCCGCCGGGTGTCGCCGAGGCGGCCGAGCCGAACAGCCGGTCGAGCCAGTCCCAGAACGCGTTCAGGGCGCGCTGGAACGGGCTGGGGTCGTTCTCGTGGTACATCCGCCGGGACAGCTCACGCCGGGCTGCTTCCCGCGCGGGATCACGCGGGATGGTCACCGGCGGTTCGTCGCCCGAGCCGCCGGCTGCGAGGACGGCGGTGTCCGTGGCACGCAGCAGGCGTCGTACGGCCGTGACGGTGGCCCCGGGTGGGGCCGCCGCCGTGAGAACGCCCCTCAAGACGCTCACCGCATCAGCTCCCGGGGACGGCGCCGGGGGTGCCGGTGCCGTAGTCCTGGACGCCGGCGGCGCGGGCCAGCTCGAGGTCGAGGGCCTCGCGGCGGATGCGCTGGTCGATGTAGAGGAGCACGGTGACGCCGGCGCTGATCGGGAGGGTGAGCGTGGTGCCGATCAGGGAACCGATCCCCCGGATGATCAGGAACGTCCAGCCGACGTGTCCGTTGCCGGTGGTGAGGAAGTCGTTCATGCCGTGGCCGCTCACGGCGGCGCCGACGGCGGCGAAGGGGATGGTGACGATCGCCGAGACGATGCCGGAGATGATCCAGGCGAGAGCCTGGATGCCGAGGACGCGCCACCACGCGCCGCGTACCAGCTTGGCGGAGCGGCCCAGGGCCTTCACGGCGCCCTGTCGTTCCAGTACCAGGGCGGGCGCGGCCAGGTTGTAGCGGATCGCCAGCCACATCGCGACGACCACGGCCCCGAGAAGGCCGAGGGCGAGCAGCGCGGATCCGCCGGCGTCGCTGCCGCCGGTCTGCCGGACCAGGAGACCGGGCAGTGCCCCGGCGACGAACACACCGCCGATGATCAGGCCGAGCAGGAGCAGCAGGCCGGCCAGCCTGGGGAGCTGCGGCCGGGTCTCACGCCAGGCCTCGCCGATGCCGATCGGCCTGCCGAGTACGGCGCGGCTCGTGATGGTCGCGAGCAGGGCGGTGGCGACGATGACGGCGGCTGCGGAGATCACCGTGACGACGCCCGAGCCGATCATGGTCTCGCGCAGGGCGCGGAACACCTCGTCGGGGGTGGCGGTGCGGCTGTCCAGGGATGTCCGGGCGAGGGCGTCGTCGAGGACGAGGCCTTGCAGGACGACCATGCTGATGTCCGTGATCAGGGCGACTGCGAGGGCGATGCCGAGGACCGCGCGCCAGTGCGCGCGCATGGTGGACACGGCGCCGTCGAGTATCTCGCCGACGCCGAGGGGGCGCAGCGGGATGACACCGGGCTTGGCCGCGGGCGGGGGGCCGCCCCAGCCGCCGCCCCAGGCGGGGTAGCCGCCGGGCTGGCCGTAACCGGCGTGACCGGGGCCGGGGACGGGGCCGCCCCAGCCACCGGGGCCGCCGGGGTGCCGGCCGTCCCAGCCGGGGCCGGGCGGCGGGGGCGGCGGAGTCTGGTCCGGGCTGGGGGCACCGGTGGGCGCGGGCCAGTGGCCGGGCGGCGGCTGGTCCTCGGACCATTTCGCGCCCGGGTCCTGCGCCTCCGCGCCCGCCTGCGGCGCGGGGCCGGCGGTGCCGGGGCGGTCGGCGGGCTCGGCAGGGCCGGACGCACCGGGTTCCCGCCCCTCGGGCGACGGGGCGGATCCGGGCGAGGCCCAGCCCGGAGTGTCTGTCATCGAAGCTCCTTCTCGGTGCCCTTCCGCGGTCGCGGCGGCAGGTTGGCAGCCATCGTGCCATGGGCCGGTCATGGCACGACCGGCCGCGGTAGGGGGTGGCCACCTTCAATTGTCCGCCGATTCCGGGGCAGACTGACGGCATGGCTGATCAGCAGGCGCGAACCGGTGAGGACAGGCGGCCGACCGAGATACCGGCGATCCGGTGGGAGGAACCACCCGAGGGGCCGGTAGTGATCCTTCTCGATCAGACGAGACTTCCGGCCGAAGAGGTCGAGCTGGTGTGCACGGACCCGTCGGCGCTGGTGGAGGCGATCCGTTCGCTCGCCGTGCGCGGGGCGCCGCTGCTCGGGATCGCGGGGGCGTACGGCGTCGCGCTCGCCGCCGCGCGCGGCTTCGACGTCACCGATGCGGCGCGGGCACTCGAGGAGGCCCGGCCCACGGCGGTGAACCTGTCCGTCGGCGTGCGCCGGGCCCGGGCCGCGCACCAGGCGGCGCTGGCCAGTACCGGTGACCCCACCGCTGCCGCGGTGGCGACGCTCGCCGCGGCGCGGGCGCTGCACCGGCAGGACGCCGAGGCCAGCGTCCGGATGGCCGCCCATGGTCTGGCCCTGCTGGACGAACTGCTGCCCGCCGGCGGGCACCGGGTCCTCACGCACTGCAACACCGGCTCGCTGGTGTCGGGTGGGGAGGGCACGGCCCTCGCGGTGGCGCTCGCGGCGCACCGGGCGGGGCGGCTGCGGCGGCTGTGGGTCGACGAGACGCGTCCGCTGCTGCAGGGTGCCCGCCTGACGGCGTACGAAGCGGCCCGCAGCGGCATGGCGTACACCCTGCTCACCGACAACGCGGCGGGTTCCCTGTTCGCGGCGGGCGAGGTGGACGCCGTGCTGGTCGGGGCGGACCGGATCGCGGCCGACGGTTCGGTGGCGAACAAGGTGGGGAGCTATCCGCTCGCCGTGCTCGCCCGGTACCACCATGTGCCCTTCGTGGTGGTGGCGCCGCTGACGACCGTCGACCCGGACACTCCCGACGGGGCGTCCATCGAGGTCGAGCAGCGTCCCGGCTACGAAGTGACCGAGATCGTGGCGCCGCAGGTGCCGGTGACGGGAGCGGGGGGCGGCATTCCGGTGGCGCCCCTGGGAACCCAGGCGTACAACCCGGCGTTCGACGTGACGCCGCCCGAGCTGGTGACGGCCATCGTCACCGAGGAGGGAGTCGTCTCACCCGTGACGGCCGAGGCTCTCGCGGAGCTGTGCGCCAGGTCGCGTCAGGTGACGACAGGCTGAGGGCGCGATGCCGGCTGGGCCTCGGGGGAGCGGCTCCTCCCGGGGCCCGGGCCCGGCTGCCGGAGCGGAGTTCCGCCGCGGGGGCCGGGGCCGGGGCCGGCTGCCGGTGTCGCGGTGTGGTCTGCTTCGACTTCCGGTGATGCCGGTTGCCCAGGTCCACAGACCGCCCGACTCGCCGGAAGCTCAAGGGGCCATGATCACTCGCCCCATGGCAGCTCCCGCCCGAAGTCTCGGAGCCGACCTCCCGCCGTCCTCAGACGTCCCGCCTGTGAGGGATGTGCACCGGTGGCCGAAGGCAGGACACCTGCTCGTGGCCTGGCTCATTACGACGCCGGCCTTCTGGGCGGTGGGCAGGCTGACGGGAGAGCACGAGGGCATGGTTTTTTGCGCCGTCCTCGCTGCCTGGGTGACCGCGTGCGGTGAGCTTGCGCCCAAGTGGCGTCGGTACCGCCGATCAAGGAAGCAGGCCCGGAACGCTGCCAGTAGCCGGCAACTGGTCGATCGTGCCCCTCTCGTGCCCGTTCAGCCGGGAGACAACGGGGAGCCACGGTTGGTGGCGGACAACGCTCATGAGAACGGCCCCTGACCGATTCACCTGATCAGGGGCTGTTCACCTGCGGTGGGTGTGGGATGTGAACCCACGGTGACTCGCGCCGGTTCTCAAGAGCGTGTGCAGGACATGGCTTGCCGACCCAGCCCCCACGCCCTGAATCGGCCACTCGCGAAGAGGCCGACGCCGGCGAGCACGATCAGCGCGATGGAGGCCACACCGTCCACGGTGACGTGGCGACCCTGGGGCGCCGATGCCCCGAGAAGAGCGCTGATCCCGGCGAAGTCACGGCTGCTGCGGCAAGGAAGACCGCCTGCGCCGCCCACCAGGACGCCGGCCGGCGCGAGCACAGGGCCGAGCCGAGCCATACCCTCTGATCCCCCTCCAGGCCTGTGGTCGACCAGGCTGACATCCGTCGCTGACATCGTCGTCCCCGGACAGGGGCAGACAGTGACGGCCCCGTACGACTATCGTCACAGGCCAGTGAGCCTGCTCACCTGCGCCTCTGTCGTCGTTACGAGAATGGGATGATGTCGTTTATGAAGGGACGAGTCCTTGTCGTCGACGACGACACCGCACTGGCCGAGATGCTCGGCATCGTGTTGCGTGGTGAAGGTTTTGAGCCGTCTTTCGTAGCCGACGGCGACAAGGCGCTGGCCGCTTTCCGTGAGTCCAAGCCCGATCTCGTGCTGCTGGACCTCATGCTGCCCGGACGGGACGGCATCGAGGTGTGCCGGCTGATCCGGGCCGAGTCCGGGGTGCCGATCGTGATGCTCACGGCGAAGAGCGACACCGTCGATGTCGTCGTGGGCCTGGAGTCGGGCGCCGACGACTACATCGTCAAGCCGTTCAAGCCGAAGGAGCTGGTGGCGCGGATCCGGGCGCGGCTGCGCAGGTCCGAGGAGCCGGCGCCGGAGCAGCTGACCATCGGTGACCTGGTCATCGACGTGGCCGGGCACTCCGTGAAGCGGGACGGGCAGTCGATCGCGCTGACCCCGCTGGAGTTCGACCTGCTGGTCGCGCTCGCGCGCAAGCCGTGGCAGGTGTTCACGCGCGAGGTGCTGCTGGAGCAGGTGTGGGGCTACCGGCACGCGGCGGACACGCGGCTCGTCAACGTACACGTCCAGCGGCTGCGCTCCAAGGTCGAGAAGGACCCGGAGCGGCCGGAGATCGTGGTGACCGTCCGTGGCGTCGGTTACAAGGCCGGACCGAGCTGACATGCCCGGGGACAGTGCCGCTTCGGCCCCCGGCAGGTCCGGGACCCGCCCGGAGCGGCCTGTCGGCCGGGCGGCCATGGGTGCGCGGTTCAGGCGGTTGTTCCAGGGCGGGCTGCCGCGGGCAGGTGTCCAGGGCAGCCCGGTGCTGCGACTGCTCCTGCGCTGGGTGCGCCGTCCGCTGCTGCCGGTGATGCGGCTGTGGCGGCGCAACATCCAGCTGAGGGTCGTCGCCACGACCCTGCTGATGTCGCTGGGTGTCGTCCTGCTGCTGGGTTTCGTCGTGATCGGGCAGGTGCGCAACGGCCTGCTCGACGCGAAGGTGAAGGCGTCGCAGAGCCAGGCCACGGGCGGGTTCGCGGTGGCCAAGCAGAAGGCCGACGAGGCGGCCGGCGGGACCGGTGCGGGTACGGCCGCCGGGACCGGTGCCGGTGACGGCACGGTGACCCCGGACGGGCGGCAGTCGCAGAACGTCATCCCGTGGATGAGCGACCTCGTGGAGTCGCTGTCCAGCGGCGGCGCGGGCGCCTTCGACGTGGTGACGCTGCCGGTCGGTGACGACAGCGGCGGCGGACGCAGCCCGCGCGGCTCCGGGAATGTCAGCCCGACCTCGAGCGTGCCCGCGGATCTGCGTGAGCGGGTCAACAGCGGTACGACGGCCGCCCAGAGCTACACGCGGATCGTGTACTCCAACGGCAAGGAGTCCCAGCCTGCGCTGGTCATCGGCAAGCAGGTCAACGACCCCAACGGACGGTCGTACGAGCTGTACTACCTCTTCCCGCTCACGCAGGAGGAGAAGTCCCTGAGCCTGGTCAAGGGGACGCTGGCGACCGCCGGGCTGTTCGTGGTCGTGCTGCTGGGCGCCATCGCCTGGCTGGTGGTGCGGCAGGTGGTCACGCCGGTGCGGATGGCGGCCGGGATCGCGGAGCGGCTGTCCGCGGGGCGGTTGCAGGAACGGATGAAGGTCACCGGCGAGGACGACATCGCGCGTCTGGGCGAGGCTTTCAACAAGATGGCGCAGAACCTCCAGGTGAAGATCCAGCAGCTGGAGGATCTGTCGCGGATGCAGCGCCGGTTCGTGTCGGACGTCTCGCACGAGCTGCGCACCCCGCTGACCACCGTCCGGATGGCCGCCGACGTCATCCATGAGGCGCGTGAGGATTTCGACCCGGTGACCGCGCGGTCGGCCGAACTGCTCGCCGACCAGCTGGACCGGTTCGAGTCGCTGCTCGCGGACCTGCTGGAGATCAGCAGGTTCGACGCGGGGGCGGCGGCGCTGGAGGCCGAGCCGATCGACCTCAGGGAGGTCGTCCGGCGGGTGGTCGGTGGCGCCGAGCCGCTCGCGGAGCGCAAGGGCACCCACATACGGGTGCTCGGCGACCAGCAGCCCGTGGTCGCCGAGGCGGACGCCCGGCGTGTGGAGCGCGTACTGCGCAACCTCGTCGTCAACGCCGTCGAGCACGGCGAGGGCAGGGACGTGGTCGTCAGGCTCGCCGCGGCGGGCGGGGCGGTGGCCATCGCGGTGCGTGACTACGGCGTCGGACTGAAGCCGGGTGAGGCGACCCGTGTGTTCAGCCGTTTCTGGCGGGCCGACCCGGCACGCGCGCGTACCACCGGTGGTACGGGCCTGGGGCTTTCCATCGCCCTGGAGGACGCGCGGCTGCACGGCGGCTGGCTGCAGGCGTGGGGTGAGCCGGGCGGCGGCTCGCAGTTCCGGCTGACGCTGCCCAGGACGGCGGACGAGCCGCTGCGGGGCTCCCCGATACCGCTGGAGCCCAAGGACTCACGCCGCAACCGCGGCCTCGACGACGCGGGCCGGCGCCGTGGGGACGAGGAGAAGCGGGCGACGGTTCCGGTGCAGCAGGGCGGCGCGCAGGCGCCGGCGCTGCCGCCGCGGGCATCGATCGCGCCGCGGCTGGCGCCCGACAGCCCGGCCGCCGACCCGACGGCCCTGCCCGGTAGCGGCGCGCGCGTGGTGCCCCGGCCCGCCGGTGGTGCACGACGCCCGGACGACACACCGGGCGCCGGTCCGGCAGCCGCCGAGGATATGGACGGGTCGGACATGGACCGGTCGGACCTCGACCGGCAGAACGGGGACCGGCCGGACGCCGGCCGGCCGGACAGGTCCGCGTCGGACGCGGCCACGCTGGAGGACTCGAACCAGCCAGGGGAGGCATTTCGTGGCCGCTGACCGCACGGGGGGCGCACGGCGGCGGCCGGGGCGCGCGGCGGCGTACGCCGCCCTGGGCATCGTGCTGCTGGCCGGGTGTGCCTCGATGCCCGACAGCGGGGACCTGCGGGATGTGGATTCCACCCCGCGACAGGACACCGGCGTACGGGTGTTCGCCATGCCGCCCGCCGAGGGCGTCGGTCCCGGCGAGATCATGCAGGGCTTCCTCGAGGCCCTGACCAGCGACGACCCCGGGTACGACACGGCGCGCAAGTACCTGACGGCGGACGCGGCGCGGGTCTGGCGGCCGGAGCGGTCGACGACGGTCCTCGCGAACGGCCCGAGCATCGCGACCAACTGCAACCCGGGGGGCCGGGAGGAGACCAACAGCGCGACCTGTGTGCTGACCGGCGCCCAGGTCGCCACGGTCGACTCGCAGCAGGCCTACCAGCCCGCCGAGGCTCCCTACCGCAAGAAGCTGCACCTGACGAAGAACCCCAAGAGCGGGCAGTGGCGCATCGACGGGCTGCCCGACGGCGTCGTCATGGGCAAGTCGGACTTCCAGCGGAACTACACCTCCGTCGACAAGTACTACTTCGCCTCCGACACGGCGGACGAGTCCGGCGGACAGCCCGTGGCGGTCGCCGATCCGGTGTTCGTGCGCAGCAAGGTGGACCCGATGACGCAGCTGGTCCGCTCGCTGCTGCACGGCCCCACCGCGTGGCTCGGCCCGGTGGTCCGGTCGAGCTTCCCGACGGGCACGGCGCTGAAGAAGGGCGTGTCCGGGCTGGCACCCGACGACCAGAACAGGCTGACCGTGCCGCTGAACCTCAAGACCTCCCAGGTCGCGGCCGGCAAGTGCACCGAGATGGCGACGCAGGTGCTGTTCACCCTGCGCAATCTCGTGCCGACGCTGGACTCCGTGGAGTTGCAGGGGGCGGCCGGCGACCGGTTGTGCGAGGTGAGCGAGGAGCGCGCGGAGTCCGCCGCCTGGCACGGGTCGGCCAGACGCCCCGAGTACCTGTACTTCCTCGACGGCAAGCACCGGCTGGTGCGGATGCCGACCGGCAGCGCCGGCACCGGTACCGGCGCAGACCGGGTGCCCGGACCGCTGGGCGAGGGGGGCAAGGGGTTGCGGTCGGTGGCCGTGTCGCGGGACGAGGACACCGCGGCCGTGGTCGGCGACCAGGGCGCGTCGCTGTACACGTCGTCGCTGACGGCGGACGGTTCGCTGGGCGACCCGCTGGTGACCAGCGGCGGTGCGGCGCCGGCGGAGCGGCTGGCCACGCCGAGCTGGGACGCCCGCGGTGACCTGTGGGTGGCCGACCGGGACCCGCGTCGGCCGCGGCTGTTCGTCCTGGAACAGGGCGGTGACAAGCCGGAGCAGGTCGCGGTCCCGGATCTGCCGGGCCGCATCACGGACGCGCGGGTGGCCGCCGACGGGACGCGGATCGCGCTGGTCGTGGAGAAGGACGGCAAGCAGTCCGTGTCGATCGGCCGGATCCAGCACGACGACGGCACCGGGCAGGGCATCTCGGTGGACGGACTGCACTCGCCGGCACCGGACCTGGAGGAGGTCAGCGCCATCTCCTGGGCCGGTGACAGCAGACTGCTCGTCGTCGGCCAGGAGCACGGGGGCGTGCAGCAGATGCGGTACGTCCAGATCGACGGTTCCGCGCTCGACAGCCCGGCACCCGGCGCGCTCCCCGGCGTCAAGGCGATCGCCGCCTCCGAGAACGAGCGGGTACCGCTGGTGGCCCACTCGGATGACGGGATCGTACGGCTGCCGTCCGGCGCGCAGTGGCAGAAGATCGACAAGGACGGGACGGCGCCCGTCTATCCGGGCTGAGGGCGCGGGCCCGGCGACGTCCGGCGCCGGCGTGGACGCACGCCGGTCGCTGTGGGCACACACCCGCCGGCGTGGGTGTGCGCCCCGCACCGGGCGGTGCTCGGCGTTTTCCGCAGGGGTTTTCCACAGGGGTGGCAGGCCGGCGGCGGCGTTGGCACAGTGGTGGGCATGCGGGGGTGGTGGCAGGACCTCACCGACCTGGTGCTGCCGGCCGACTGCGCGGGCTGCGGGGCACCTCGTACGGCGCTCTGCCCGCGCTGCCGGGCCGTGCTGGACGGACGCGCGGCGCGGCGCGTGCGGCCGGTACCGGAGCCGGCCGGGCTGCCGCCGGTGCACGCGGTCGCGCCGTACGCGGCGGAGGTGCGGACCCTGCTGCTCGCCCACAAGGAGCGCGGCGCGCTGGCGCTCGCCGGGACGCTGGGTGCGGCGCTGGCGGGAGCCGTGCGGGCCGGCCTTCGCGGACGGGTGGCCGGTGGCGGGCCGGGCGGGCGTCCGTGGCACGGGCCGGTGCTGCTGGTTCCCGTGCCGTCGGCCCGGTGGGCGGTGCGGGCGCGCGGGCACGATCCGGTACGGCGGATGGCGCTGGCGGCGGCCCGGGAGCTGCGGTGTACCGGGACACCGGCCTGGGTGGCGGCCGTGCTGCGGCAGCGGCGGGCCGTGGCGGACCAGGCCGGTCTGGACGCGCGGCGGCGCCTGGAGAACCTCGCCGGTGCCCTGGAAGTCACCCCGGGGGGCGGTCGGCTGCTCGGTGCGGGCGGCATCGTGCTCGTCGACGACCTGATGACGACGGGCGCCAGTCTCGCGGAGGCGGCGCGGGCCGTGCGGGCGGCGGCGGTATCTCGTCGCGATGGCGGAACGGCTGTGTATGCGGCCGTAACCCGGGAAGGTAGGGGAGAACGACGGAACGGTGCCCGACCGGAGGAGAGGAAGTGGGTGCTGGGTGCACCGGAATTGGCAGTACCGAACGCCCCCGGGCGGATGCTCCACGCCGCGGTCGTCGCCGCGCCGTGGGATTCTTTCGAAACGAACAGGAACTGACCGTCGACCTGCGTCGTTGCAGGTAGTGAGAGGGTTGTGAGAGGGGTTATTCACTCCAACGGAGGTACGTCGTAGTAGAGGGTGACGCCATCCGTCCGGGCGAGATATGTTCGGTTGCGAGGAAAGGCGCAGGCCACACCTCTCATATCCGAATGCCGTGTTGCGGGTTTTCGCAATCACCCGCACCGGTGGGGTGAGATCCGGTGGGGTGAGATCTCGTCCATGGGGGAGGAGGAGGTGGAAGTCACCGAGTCCGAGGTCCGGTGATCACCGGACCTGGTGCGAAAGGGAGATGCTCCGCCGAGACAGCGGAGCGATCCGGGAACGGAGTTCTGCGTGGACATCGTCGTCAAAGGCCGCAAGACCGAGGTGCCCGAGCGGTTCCGCAAGCACGTGGCCGAGAAGCTGAAGCTGGAGAAGATCCAGAAGCTCGATGGCAAGGTGATCAGCCTCGACGTCGAGGTGTCCAAGGAGCCCAACCCCCGACAGGCGGACCGCTGTGACCGAGTGGAGATCACGCTCCGCTCCCGCGGTCCGGTGATCCGGGCGGAGGCAGCGGCCAGCGACCCGTACGCGGCACTCGACCTGG
This sequence comes from Streptomyces sp. NPDC014991, assembly GCF_043080665.1. NCBI lineage: Bacteria > Bacillati > Actinomycetota > Actinomycetes > Kitasatosporales > Streptomycetaceae > Streptomyces > Streptomyces sp. NPDC014991. The sequence goes on along the minus strand of NZ_JBIBVY010000009.1, from coordinate 274,848 downwards.
CGGCGGAGAAGCTGGATGCCCGGCTCCGCAAGCAGCACGACAAGCGGTACTCGCGCCGGGGCGCACGCCGGGTGTCGGTGGAGGAGATCGCCGACCACGTCCCGGGCGCGGCGACACTGAACGACAACGGCCTCCTCGTCCAGGAGGAGGAGCAGCAGGACGCGGTGCCGACCAAGAAGATCGGCTCGCTGGAGATCAAGGGCGAAGGCCCCCTCGTCGTCCGCGAGAAGACCCACGTCGCCTCCCCCATGAGCCTCGACCAGGCCCTCTACGAGATGGAACTGGTCGGCCACGACTTCTATCTGTTCGTCGACGCCGAGACGAAGGAACCGAGCGTCGTCTACCGCCGGCACGCCTACGACTACGGCGTGATCCACCTCAGCACGGACCCGATGGTCACCGAGACGGACCCCCACGCGGCGGGTGGCACGCTGGGCGGCTGACCCGCCCTGCCTGAAGCTCGGCCGGTGCCCCTGGAGCGCCTGTGCGCCCCCAGGGGCACCGATGTGCGACCACTTCACGCCCCGCACGTCACCTCGGTGTCGCCCGGGCATGGAATCATGGCCGCACCGGCCCAACCGGTGGGCCGCTGCCTTGGGTTGGCGATGGCACAGGACCACAGGCCACAGCCTTCAGGGGGAGGAACGATGGCGGACACCTTCGGAGCGATGCGGGACGGGGGCGCCGGCGACGATGTCATCGGCAGGGACCCGGACGCGGACTCCGCACGCAAGGAGCCGATCAGGGTCCTGGTCGTGGACGACCACGCCCTCTTCCGGCGCGGCCTGGAGATCGTGCTCGCGGCCGAGGAGGACATCGAGGTCGTCGGCGAGGCGGGCGACGGCGCCGAGGCCGTCGACAAGGCCGCCGACCTGCTGCCCGACATCGTGCTGATGGACGTCCGCATGCCCCGGCGCGGCGGTATCGAGGCCTGCACCTCCATCAAGGAGGTCGCGCCCAGTGCGAAGATCATCATGCTGACGATCAGCGACGAGGAGGCCGACCTCTACGACGCGATCAAGGCGGGCGCGACCGGATATCTCCTCAAGGAGATCTCGACCGACGAGGTGGCCACGGCCATTCGCGCGGTGGCCGACGGGCAGTCGCAGATCAGCCCCTCGATGGCGTCGAAACTCCTCACCGAGTTCAAGTCGATGATCCAGCGCACCGACGAGCGCCGGCTGGTGCCCGCGCCGCGGCTGACGGACCGGGAGCTGGAGGTCCTCAAGCTCGTGGCGACGGGGATGAACAACCGGGACATCGCCAAGGAGTTGTTCATCTCCGAGAACACCGTGAAGAACCACGTCCGCAACATCCTGGAGAAGTTGCAGCTGCATTCCAGGATGGAGGCCGTGGTCTACGCGATGCGGGAGAAGATCCTTGAGATCCGCTAGCCCTGTCCGAGCAGCCCGGTCAGCTCTCTGGTGAGGGCCTCGCGCAGCTCGGGCGCGTCCACGCGTTCCACGCGCACGTCCGTGCAGTTCACCCATGCCGCCGCCTCGACGAGTGCCTGGGCGACCGCCGGGGCCGCCTTCGGGCCGTCCAGGGTGACCTGCCTGGCCACCAGTGTGCGGCCCTCGCGGGCCGGGTCCACGCGTCCGACCAGCCGGCCGCCGGCGAGCACCGGCATCGCGAAGTAGCCGTAGACCCGCTTGGGCCTGGGCACGTACGCCTCCAGGCGGTGGGTGAAGCCGAAGATCCGCTCCGTGCGTGCCCGCTCCCAGACCAGGGAGTCGAACGGCGACAGCAGCGTGGTGCGGTGCCGGCCGCGCGGCGGCGTCGCCAGGGCCGCGGGGTCGGCCCAGGCCGGCCTGCCCCAGCCCTCGACCTCCACCGGCACCAGGCCCGAGTCGGCGATCACCGCGTCGACCTGCTCGCCCTTGAGCCGGTGGTAGTCGGCGATGTCCGCGCGGGTGCCGACACCGAGGGACTCGCCGGCCAGCCGGACCAGGCGGCGCAGGCACTCGGTGTCGTCCAGCTCGTCGTGCAGCAGCTCCTCGGGGATCGCGCGCTCGGCGAGGTCGTACACCCGCTTCCAGCCGCGCCGTTCCACGCACACCACCTCGCCGTACATCAGCGCGCGCTCGACGGCGACCTTGGTGCCCGACCAGTCCCACCATTCACTCGTCCGCTTCGCGCCGCCCAGTTCCGTGGCGGTCAGTGGGCCCTCCGTGCGCAACTGCTTGACGACCTGGTCGTAGACGCCGGCGGGGAGGTCGTGGTTCCAGTGCGGGCGGTTGCGGTAGGCGCGGCGGCGGAAGGCGAAGTGCGGCCACTCCTCGACGGGGAGGATGCAGGCCGCGTGCGACCAGTACTCGAAGGCGTGGGCGTCCGACCAGTACGCGCTCTCCACGGCCTTGCGGCCGACCGCGCCCAGGCGGGCGTACGGCACGAGCTCGTGGGAGCGGGCGAGGACCGAGATCGTGTCGAGCTGTACCGCGCCGAGATGGCGCAGCACCCCGCGGACACCGGCGCGCCGGTCGGGCGCGCCGAGAAGGCCCTGGGCCCGCAGCACGATCCGGCGGGCGTCGTCCGCGGTGAGGGTGATGGTGGGGCGCGGGAGGGTCGTCATGGGTCGGACGATAGAGGGTGCCACTGACAGGCCCCCGCCGGGCTGTGCGTTCGTCACGAACGGGCGGGCAGGTACGGGGCGGTGGAGGGCAGGCCGAGGTCCGAGGGGAGGAGGGAGCCGACCCAGCAGTCCCGGCGTACTCCCTTGTTGTTGAGGGCGGAACGCAGGGTGCCCTCGATGGTGAACCCCGCGTGTTCGGCCACCGCGCGGGACGCGTGGTTGCCCACCTCGGCGCGCCATTCGACCCGGTCGACGCCGACCTCGGTGAAGATCCACCGGCAGGCGGTGAGGGTGGCCTCGGTCATGTAGCCGTTGCCGCGGTGCTCCCGGGCCGTCCAGAAGCCGATCTCGGCCGTGCCCAGTGAACGCATCGTCAGGCCGAGCACGCCGGCCAGTCCGCCGCCGGTGAGGAACACGCCGAACGCGAACATGGACGCCTGCGCCCAGCCGTCGGGGACGATCTGCTCGGTGAAGGTGAGCGCGTGTTCGGGCAGATAGGGCGAGGGGATCGTCGTCCAGCGCCGGATGTCGGGGTCCTGTACGGCCGCGTACACCGCGTCGGTGTCGGCGGGGCCGACGGCGCGGAGCACGAGACGGTCCGTGGTGAGCGTGACGGGTCGCATCGCCCGATTCTGCTCGGCTCGCCCCCGGGTGGCCATCCGGTCTCGCGCCGTGTGATCGAGCGCTCACGTTTCGCGCAAAATCCGGCCAGGCGCGGCACCATCCGGCCGCCCCGTCCGTTGTCCCGGGTGGAGCAGCCGTCGCGCCGCCAGGCCTCCCGGCGCAGCCGGGTCCTCGCATACGATGGCCGTTGCTCAGTACGTCACAAGGAAACCCGACCGTCCCAGGCCCGACCGGCAAGGAGACCAGCCCCCGTGTCCGTCCTCTCGAAGATCATGCGTGCAGGCGAAGGCAAGATCCTGCGCAGGCTGCACCGCATCGCGGACCAGGTCAACTCCATCGAAGAGGACTTCGTCGACCTCTCCGACGCCGAGCTGCGCGCCCTCACCGATGAGTACAAGCAGCGGTACGCCGACGGCGAGAGCCTGGACGACCTGCTCCCCGAGGCGTTCGCCACCGTGCGCGAGGCCGCCAAGCGTGTCCTCGGCCAGCGTCACTACGACGTCCAGATGATGGGTGGCGCCGCGCTGCACCTCGGCTATGTGGCCGAGATGAAGACCGGTGAGGGCAAGACCCTCGTCGGTACGCTGCCCGCGTACCTGAACGCGCTGTCGGGGGAGGGCGTCCACCTCATCACGGTGAACGACTACCTGGCCGAGCGTGACTCCGAGATGATGGGCCGCGTCCACAAGTTCCTGGGCCTGGAGGTCGGGTGCATCCTCGCCAACATGACGCCGGCTCAGCGCCGTGAGCAGTACGCGTGCGACATCACCTACGGCACGAACAACGAGTTCGGCTTCGACTACCTGCGCGACAACATGGCCTGGTCGCAGGACGAGCTGGTCCAGCGCGGCCACAACTTCGCCATCGTGGACGAGGTCGACTCCATCCTCATCGACGAGGCCCGTACGCCGCTGATCATCTCCGGCCCCGCCGACCAGGCCACCAAGTGGTACGGCGACTTCGCCAAGCTGGTCACGCGCCTCAAGCGCGGCGAGGCGGGCAACCCGCTCAAGGGCCTGGAGGAGACCGGCGACTACGACGTCGACGAGAAGAAGCGCACGGTCGCCATTCACGAGTCCGGGGTCAGCAAGGTCGAGGACTGGCTGGGCATCGACAACCTCTACGAGTCGGTGAACACCCCGCTCGTGGGTTACCTGAACAACGCCATCAAGGCCAAGGAACTGTTCAAGAAGGACAAGGACTACGTCGTCATCGACGGCGAGGTCATGATCGTCGACGAGCACACCGGCCGTATCCTCGCCGGCCGCCGCTACAACGAGGGCATGCACCAGGCGATCGAGGCGAAGGAAGGGGTGGACATCAAGGACGAGAACCAGACGCTCGCCACGATCACCCTCCAGAACTTCTTCCGCCTGTACAAGAAGCTGTCCGGCATGACCGGTACGGCGATGACCGAGGCCGCCGAGTTCCACCAGATCTACAAGCTCGGCGTGGTCCCCATCCCGACCAACAAGCCGATGGTCCGCGCCGACCAGTCGGACCTCATCTACCGCACCGAGGTCGCCAAGTTCGAAGCGGTCGTCGACGACATCGCCGAGAAGCACGAGAAGGGCCAGCCGATCCTCGTCGGCACCACCTCCGTCGAGAAGTCGGAGTACCTGTCGCAGCAGCTCAGCAAGCGCGGCATCCAGCACGAGGTGCTCAACGCCAAGCAGCACGACCGCGAGGCGCAGATCGTCGCCCAGGCCGGCCGCAAGGGCGCCGTGACCGTGGCCACCAACATGGCCGGCCGTGGTACGGACATCAAGCTCGGCGGCAACCCCGAGGACCTCGCCGAGGCGGAGCTGCGCCAGCGCGGCCTCGACCCCGAGGAGCACATCGAGGAGTGGGCCGCGGCCCTGCCGGCCGCCCTGGAGCGGGCCGAGGCGGCGGTCAAGGCCGAGAAGGACGAGGTCGAGTCCCTCGGCGGGCTGTACGTCCTGGGCACCGAGCGGCACGAGTCGCGGCGCATCGACAACCAGCTGCGCGGCCGTTCCGGCCGTCAGGGTGACCCCGGCGAGTCCCGCTTCTACCTCTCCCTCGGTGACGACCTCATGCGGCTGTTCAAGGCGCAGATGGTCGAGCGCGTGATGTCGATGGCCAACGTGCCGGACGACGTGCCGATCGAGAACAAGATGGTCACGCGCGCGATCGCGTCCGCGCAGGCGCAGGTGGAGACGCAGAACTTCGAGACGCGTAAGAACGTCCTGAAGTACGACGAGGTGCTCAACCGGCAGCGCGAGGTCATCTACGGCGAGCGCCGGCGCGTGCTGGAGGGCGAGGACCTCCAGGAGCAGATCCAGCACTTCATGGATGACACGATCGACGCGTACGTCGCTGCGGAGACCGCCGAGGGCTTCCCCGAGGACTGGGACCTGGACCGGCTGTGGGGCGCCTTCCGGCAGCTGTACCCGGTGAAGATCACCATCGAGGAGCTGGAGGAGGCGGCCGGTGACCGCGCGGGTCTGACCGCCGAGTTCCTCTCGGAGTCCATCAAGGAGGACATCCACGGTCAGTACGCCGCCCGCGAGGCGCAGCTCGGCTCCGAGATCATGCGGGAGCTGGAGCGCCGGGTCGTGCTGTCGGTCCTGGACCGCAAGTGGCGCGAGCACCTCTACGAGATGGACTACCTCCAGGAGGGCATCGGCCTGCGCGCGATGGCGCAGAAGGACCCGCTGGTCGAGTACCAGCGCGAGGGCTTCGACATGTTCACCGCCATGATGGAGGGCATCAAGGAGGAGTCCGTCGGCTACCTGTTCAACCTGGAGGTCCAGGTGGAGCAGCAGGTCGAGGAGGTCCCGGTCGAGGAGGCCCTGCCGGTGGGCGAGGGCGTGCACGACACGGTGCCGGCGCAGGCGGGCGCGCGTCCCGAGATCCGCGCGAAGGGGCTGGACGTTCCGCAGCGCCGGGATCTGCACTTCTCCGCGCCGACGGTGGACGGCGAGGGTGGCATCGTCGAGCGTGACCTGGAGGACGAGGAGCCGGTGCGGTCCGAGTCGGACGGGCTCACGCGTGCCGAGCGCCGCCGGCAGGCCAAGGGCGGACGCCGCCGCAAGAAGTGACGCCGACGCCGGACAGGGCCGGGTCCCTCCGGGGGCCCGGCCCTTTCGCGCGGCCGTCCGGGTGGGGGCGGTGGCGGGCGGATGTGCGGGTGTGTGTGGGCTGATCGCGCGAGTCCCCGCGCCCCGGGGAACCGCGGCCCGCGACGCCCCATGGGCACCGCCGGCAGCACTGCCCCGCCGGCGGCGCCGGCACCCTCGCGGCGGCGGCACCCCAGGCACGCTACGAGCCCCTGCGCACCGGCGTGAGCGCATCCACCCGCACCGCGCGGTGCCCGTGGCGAGCGGTGCCCGTGGCGAGCGGTGCCCATATGGCTGGGGCCGGCCGCGGGGGCGCGGAGAACTGCGACGCACCCGCATCGAAGAAGACCGGCCCTCTCCCCCCGCCGCGTCGTCCGCTGACTAGTGCGGGCCCGTTTCCACGGCTGTGCAGCGCCAGCGGAGGTCCCTGCCACGCTCCAGGCGGAAGGCCAGGGCCCGCAGGCGGTCCCCGGCGGCGACGCGGGCGAAGACCTCCAGCGCGCCTTCGCTGGGGACGTAGTAGCCGATGTCGTGGACGACCGGACGGGGGCCGAGCGTGCGCAGGGGGCCGTGTTCGGCGAGGCGGGCCAGGTCGTCGTAGGCGCGGCCCGCCGTGTGCCGGAGCATCCAGTGGACGGGCCGCTGGCCGCTCAGGACGGCCAGCAGACGGTCGGCGAAGAGGTCGGTCGGGCGAGGGGGCAGCACGGTCGGGGCGGGCCCGGCAGGAGGCTTCTGCGGGCCTGTGAGGGCGGCTGCCGGCCGGCTGGGGGTGCGGGGCGGCGCACTCCCGGGGCGGCGGGAGTCACGGCGGGTCGGCGGGCGGTGACGCGGCCGTGGCTGGGCGGCGGCGCGGCTCATGACCTTGTTCATGGGGGTCCCCGTTTCTGCGGGCCGGGTGATACCGGTCGGTAACTAACTGGTGGGGATCTTGTACGGGCCGCGGCGGGCACGGGCAAGGAAGTGGCGGTGGGCGGGGCGGGGGCCGCGAGGTTCACCTATCCGCGGGAGGCGAGGTGCCGCGAACCGCGTCAGCGGGCGGCGGGGGAGGGTGAACCGACGGACCGGGGTGGACGCCCCGGCGGCGTCGGGCAGGGGCCCGAAAGGGGACGGGCGCACGTATCCTGAAGGCCCGCCGGGAGACGCGCCAGCCGCTTCCTCCCGGGGCCCAGCGGAGCCTTTGACCAGGAAAGAGCGGCCAGCATGCGCGTCTACGTCCCCCTGACCCTCACCGCTCTCGCCGAGGCGCACAGGACGGGTGAGCTGGGCAGCGGGCCCTTCGTGGCGTACGCCGTCACCCCCGCGCTGCGCGAGTGGTACCTCTCCGACGACATCGAGGAGCTGGAGTACGCGGCGCTGGGCCGGGCCGCCGCCGCCTCGCTGCGGCTGCTGGCGGCGGATCCGGGTGCGGTACGGCGCCGGGTCGTCGTCGCCGTGGACGTGCCCGACGGCGCCGCGAGCGCCGACCCGGACCGGGGGCTTGACCCGGCCGCCCTGGGTGAGGTGACGGTGAAGGTGGCGGTGCCGCTCGCGAAGGCCGCCGCCGTGCACGTCGACGCGGACGACGCGGAGCGGGACGTGCGCGCGGCGGCGGACGCGCTTCAGGCGGCGGACGGCGGGGACGACGACGCGCGGTTCGTGGTGGACGGCGCGGACGACCACGAGCTGCTGTGGTACGCCACGCAGGAGATCCCCAACCTGGTCGGACGGGCCTGACCCGGGCGGGAGTCGTGACTGTCAGTGGCGGCGGGTACGGTTTTCGACATGGGGACGCAGGGAAGCGCGCATATCGTCTGGGACTGGAACGGAACGCTGTTCCACGACAATGACGCGATCATCGGGGCGACGAACGCGGCCTTCGCCGAGCTGGGCCTCGCGCCGATCACGCTGGAGCAGTACCGGTCGCTGTACTGCGTGCCGGTGCCGAAGTTCTACGAGCGGCTGCTCGGCCGGCTGCCGACGGACGCCGAGTGGGAGCTGATGGACGGGGTCTTCCACCGGCACTATGCCGAGCACCGGGTGCGGTGCGCGCTCACCGAGGGCGCGGCGGAGCTGCTCGCCGGGTGGCGGTCGGCGGGACACAGCCAGTCGCTGCTGAGCATGTACGGGCACGAGGACCTGGTGCCGCTGGTGCGGGGCTTCGGGATCGAGGCGCACTTCCTCCGGGTCGACGGGCGTACGGGGCCGTCCGGTGGCAGCAAGGCCGAGCACATGGTGCGGCACCTGGAGGCGCTGACGGGGTGGGCGGCGCCGGAGCGGACCGTGGTGATCGGGGACGCGGCGGACGACGCGATCGCCGCGCGACATGTGGGCGCGCGGGCGGTGCTGTACACCGGGGGCTCGCACGGCCGGGCCAGTCTGGAGGCCGTCGGGGTGCCGGTGGTGGACACGCTGGCCGAGGCCGTGGCGGAGGCGCGGAGGATGGCGGCGTAGCCGGCGGCGGCAGCGGCCCGGCCCGGGGGCGGTGCCGGCGTAGCCGGTCGTGGTGCCGGCGTGGCCCCGGGGCTGTGCCGGCGTACCCGTGGGTGGTACCGGCCCGACCGTCCCTCACGCCGGCGTGACCGGTGCCTGCGTGCGCAGGATCTTCAGGAACTCCCGCATCCAGGCCGGATGGTCCGGCCAGGCGCGGGCGGACACCAGCGTGCCGTCCACGACCGCCTCGGTGTCCTGGAAACCCGCGCCGGCGGCCTGCATGTCGGGCTCCAGCGCGGGGTACGCCGTGACCCGGCGGCCCTGGAGGGAGTCGATCGCGGCGGTGAGCAGCGGGCCGTGACAGATCTGGGCGACCGGCTTGTCCGCGTCGAAGAAGGCCTTGAGGATCTTGCGGAGTTCGGGGTCGTTGCGCAGGTACTCGGGGGCCCGGCCACCGGGGATGACCAGGGCCGCGTACCGGCCCGGGTCGACCTCGGCGAAGGCAAGGTCGGCGGGCCAGGTGTACCCGGGCTTCTCGGTGTAGGTGTCGTAGCCGGGTTCGAAGTCGTGGACGACGAAGCGGAGGGTCTTGCGGGTGGGGGCCGCGATGTGGACGTCGTAGCCTTCCTCGCGCAGCCGCTGGTAGGGGTAGAGGACCTCCAGGGACTCCGCCGCGTCGCCGGTGACGATCAGGATCTGGGTGGGCATGGTCGGCTCCTCCGGGCAGACTCCGGGCACACTGCTCACCGTGCCCCCGCCGGAGGCGCTTGCCAAGGGGGCCCGGCGCTTCTCAGGGTGCGTCCGCGGGCGCGGGGGCGCGACCGGATCGCCGGTACGCCACCCGACCGTGTACCGCCGCTGTGCATAACGTCAAACTTCACCCCTCGGTTTTGTACACATACGGCTCATGACGGGCCCCGGGTGGGTGGCGATAGCCTTGTGGCGTGATCAGCGCGATATCCCGCGGGGGCGATGCCGCTCCCGCCCTGCGCCCGGATTGCACGGAACACCTCCGTGACCGGGCGGCGATCGCCGATCTTCGCGGGCGGGACGGGGGCACCGGTGCCCCCTGGACGCCGAGGACGCTCCGGGACACGGCGGTGCCGAGAGCAGCGTCACAGTCGACGGGTGTGCCGGAATTGGCCGAATACCCCCCACGAATCTCACCTCGCGGCATAGCGTCGGACCGGACCGGACACCCCGGGCCGTGGCGTCGAGCCGGAGGGAAAGAGACCGTACTTCCTTCTACGTCACGCAACGGCGCGCGACAGGAGTCAGAGGACAATGCAGACCAAGCTGGACGAAGCCAAGGCCGAGCTGCTCGAACGGGCCGCCCGGGTAGCTGAGAACGGCCCGGTCGGGGGGCACCTACCGACCGGGACGACGAGCGAGGGCGGCTCCGGCACCCCGGACGGCGACTCCCTGCTCACGTTCCTCCAGCGCTACTACCTGCACACCGCACCGGAAGACCTCACCGACCGCGACCCGGTCGACGTCTTCGGCGCCGCGGTCTCGCACCACCGTCTCGCCGAGACCCGCCCGCAGGGCACCGCGAACGTCCGGGTGCACACCCCCTCCGTGGAGGAGAACGGGTGGACCTGCAGCCACACCGTCGTGGAGGTCGTCACCGACGACATGCCCTTCCTCGTCGACTCGGTCACCAACGAGCTGACCCGGCAGGGACGCGGCATCCACGTCGTCATCCACCCGCAGGTCGTGGTCCGGCGGGATCTGACCGGCAAGCTGATCGAGGTGCTGGCGACCCCGCCCACCGGCGACCTCCCGCACGATGCGCACGTCGAGTCCTGGATCCACGTCGAGATCGACCGGGAGACCGACCGCGCCGACCTGAAGCAGATCTCCGCCGATCTGCTGCGCGTCCTGTCCGACGTCCGTGAGGCCGTCGAGGACTGGGAGAAGATGCGGGACACCTCGATCCGCCTCGCCGACGGCCTGGCGGGCGAGCCCGCCCCCGCCGACCTGGCGAAGCCCGAGATCGAGGAAGCCCGCGAGCTGCTGCGCTGGCTGGCCGACGACCACTTCACCTTCCTCGGCTACCGCGAGTACCAGCTGCGCGACGACGACACGCTCGCCGCCGTGCCCGGCACCGGTCTGGGCATACTGCGTTCGGACCCGCACCACGCCGAGGAGGACCGGCACCCGGTCAGCCCCTCCTTCGAGCGGCTCCCGGCCGACGCCCGGGCCAAGGCCCGCGAGCACAAGCTGCTGGTGCTGACCAAGGCCAACAGCCGGGCCACGGTGCACCGGCCGTCGTACCTGGACTACATCGGCGTCAAGAAGTTCGACGCGGACGGCAACGTCGTCGGCGAGCGCCGCTTCCTCGGCCTGTTCTCCTCCGCCGCCTACACCGAGTCCGTGCGCCGCGTCCCGGTGATCCGCCGCAAGGTCGAGGACGTGCTGGCGCGCGCCGGGTTCTCGCCGCACAGCCACGACGGCCGCGACCTGCTCCAGATCCTGGAGACCTACCCGCGCGACGAACTGTTCCAGACGCCGGTCACCGAACTCCAGGCCATAGTGACCAGCGTGCTCTACCTCCAGGAGCGCCGCCGGCTGCGGCTGTACCTGCGCCAGGACGAGTACGGCCGCTACTACTCGGCCCTCGTCTACCTCCCGCGCGACCGTTACACCACCGGCGTCCGCCTGAGGATCATCGACATCCTGAAGGAGGAGCTGGGCGGTATCAGCGTCGACTTCACCGCCTGGAACACCGAGTCGATCCTGTCCCGGCTGCACTTCGTGGTCCGGGTCCCGCAGGGCACCGAGCTGTCCGAGCTGTCCGACGCCGACAAGGAGCGCATCGAGGCCCGCCTGGTCGCGGCGGCCCGTTCCTGGACCGACGCGTTCGCGGAGGCGCTGACCGCCGAGTGCGGCGAGGAGTCCGCGGCCGAGGTGCTGCGCCGCTACAACAACGCCTTCCCCGAGGGGTACAAGGCCGACCACCCGCCGCGTGCGGCGGTCGCCGACCTGGTGCACCTGGAGCAGCTGGGCGAGGACAAGAACTTCTCGCTGAGCCTGTACGAACCGGTGGGCGCCGCGCCCGAGGAGCGCCGTTTCAAGATCTACCAGAAGGGCGGTTCGGTCTCCCTGTCCCAGGTGCTGCCCGTGCTCAGCCGCCTGGGCGTCGAGGTCACGGACGAGCGGCCGTACGAGCTGCGCTGCGCCGACCGCACCACCGCCTGGATCTACGACTTCGGTCTGCGCCTGCCGAAGTCGCTCGGCGGCTCCGCCGGTGACTACCTGGGCGGCGACGCCCGGGAACGGTTCCAGGACGCGTTCGCCGCGACGTGGACCGGCAAGGCCGAGAACGACGGCTTCAACGCCCTCGTGCTGAGCGCCGGGCTGACCTGGCGCCAGGCGATGGTGCTGCGCGCCTACGCCAAGTACCTGCGGCAGGCCGGTTCGACCTTCTCGCAGGACTACATGGAGGACACCCTCCGCAACAACGTCCACACCACCCGGCTCCTCGTCTCCCTGTTCGAGGCGCGGATGTCGCCGGAGCGGCAGCAGGCCGGACTCGAGATCACCGACGCGCTGCTGGAGGAGCTGGACGCGGCCCTGGAGCAGGTGGCCAGCCTGGACGAGGACCGCATCCTGAGGTCGTTCCTGACCGTCATCAAGGCGACCCTGCGCACGAACTTCTTCCAGGAGGCGCTCGGCGGCAGGCCGCACGAGTACGTGTCCATGAAGTTCGACCCGCAGGCCATCCCGGACCTGCCCGCGCCCCGCCCGGCGTACGAGATCTGGGTGTACTCGCCGCGCGTGGAGGGCGTGCACCTGCGGTTCGGCAAGGTCGCGCGCGGTGGTCTGCGCTGGTCCGACCGGCGCGAGGACTTCCGTACGGAGATCCTCGGCCTGGTCAAGGCGCAGATGGTGAAGAACACCGTCATCGTGCCGGTCGGCGCCAAGGGCGGCTTCGTCGCCAAGCAGCTGCCCGACCCGGCCGAGGACCGGGACGCGTGGCTGGCCGAGGGCATCGCCAGCTACAAGACGTTCATCTCGGCGCTGCTCGACATCACCGACAACATGGTCGCCGGTGAGGTCGTGCCGCCGCAGGACGTGGTCCGGCACGACGGGGACGACACCTATCTGGTGGTCGCGGCCGACAAGGGCACCGCGACGTTCTCGGACATCGCCAACCAGGTCGCCGAGACGTACAACTTCTGGCTCGGCGACGCCTTCGCCTCAGGCGGCTCGGCCGGGTACGACCACAAGGGCATGGGCATCACCGCGCGCGGCGCCTGGGAGTCCGTGAAGCGGCACTTCCGCGAGCTGGGCGTGGACACGCAGTCCGAGGACTTCACGGTCGTCGGCATCGGTGACATGTCCGGTGACGTCTTCGGCAACGGCATGCTGCTGAGCGAGCACATCCGCCTGGTGGCCGCCTTCGACCACCGGCACATCTTCATCGACCCGACCCCGGACGCGGCCGTCTCCTACGCCGAGCGCCGCCGGCTGTTCGAGCTGCCCCGCTCCAGCTGGGCCGACTACGACACCAAGCTGCTGTCGGCAGGCGGCGGGATCTTCCCGCGCAGCGCCAAGTCGATCACGCTCAACAGCCACATCCGGCAGGCCCTGGGCATCGAGGAGAAGATCTCCAAGATGACCCCGGCCGACCTGATGAAGACGATCCTCCGGGCGCCGGTGGACCTGCTGTGGAACGGCGGCATCGGCACCTACGTGAAGTCGTCGGCGGAGTCCAACGCCGACGTCGGCGACAAGGCCAACGACGCCATCCGCGTCGACGGCGCCGACCTGCGCGTCAAGGTCGTCGGTGAGGGCGGCAACCTGGGCCTGACCCAGCTCGGCCGCATCGAGTTCGCCCTGCACGGCGGCCGGATCAACACCGACGCGATCGACAACAGCGCCGGTGTGGACACCTCCGACCACGAGGTGAACATCAAGATCCTGCTGAACAGCCTGGTCACGGACGGCGACATGACCGTCAAGCAGCGCAACAAGCTGCTCGCCGAGATGACCGACGAGGTCGGCGCCCTGGTGCTGCGCAACAACTACGCGCAGAACACCGCCCTCGCCAACGCCCTGTCCCAGGCCAAGGACATGCTCCACGCCCAGCAGCGGTTCGTCCGCCACCTGGTGCGCGAGGGACACCTGGACCGGGCGCTGGAGTTCCTGCCCACCGACCGCCAGATCCGCGAGCGCCTCGGCCAGGGGCAGGGCCTGACCGGCCCCGAGACGGCCGTGGTGCTGGCGTACACGAAGATCACGGTCGCCGAGGAACTGCTGCACACCTCGCTGCCGGACGACCCGTACCTGCGCGGCCTGCTGCACGCGTACTTCCCGACGGCCCTGCGCGAGCGCTTCGCCGACGCGATCGACAACCACCCGCTGCGCCGCGAGATCACCACCACCGTGCTGGTCAACGACACGGTCAACACGGGCGGTACGACGTATCTGCACCGTCTGCGCGAGGAGACCGGAGCCTCGCTCGAGGAGATCGTGCGCGCCCAGACCGCGGCCCGCAGGATCTTCAGCTCGGCGCCGGTGTGGGACGAGGTGGAGGCCCTGGACAACCGGGTCGAGGCCGACGTGCAGACCCGCATCCGGCTGCACTCGCGGCGCCTGATCGAGCGCGGCACCCGCTGGCTGCTCAACAACCGGCCGCAGCCGCTCCAGCTCGCCGAGACGGTGGAGTTCTTCGCCGAGCGGGTCGAGCGGGTCTGGCAGGAGCTGCCGAAGCTGCTGCGCGGCGCGGACCTGGAGTGGTACCAGCACGTGTACGACGAGCTGTCCGAGGCCGGTGTCCCGGACGAACTCGCCACCCGGGTGGCCGGCTTCTCCTCCGCCTTCCCGGCGCTGGACATCGTCTCGGTGGCCGACCGCATGGGCAAGGAGCCGCTGGACGTCGCCGAGATCTACTACGACCTCGCCGACCGGCTCGGCATCACGCAGCTGATGGACCGCATCATCGAGCTGCCCCGCGCCGACCGCTGGCAGTCCATGGCCCGCGCCTCCATCCGCGAGGACCTGTACGCGGCCCACGCGGCGCTCACCGCGGACGTCCTCGCGGCGGGCAACGGCACCTCGACGCCGGAGCAGCGGTTCACGGCGTGGGAGCAGAGGAACACCGCGATCCTGGGCCGTGCCCGCACCACCCTGGAGGAGATCCGCGGCTCGGACTCCTTCGACCTCGCCAACCTGTCGGTGGCGATGCGCACGATGCGGACGCTGCTGCGGACGCACTCGTAGCCGTAAGGCGGTGAGGGCGCCCCGGACCGGTGACGGTCCGGGGCGCCTCCCTTTTTCCGCCGGGCCCCGGAACGGGAGAGGTCAGGTGGCGCAGCCGGCCGGTTCCCCGGCGGTCCGGTCGCCGCCGGGAGCGGGTGCCGAACCTCCTCGCCGCCACAGCCGTTCCAGGGCGAGGGGCAGGCCGATCACGGGGATGAGCCAGACCTGGACGTAGAGCCGGTCCTGCTCCACGGCCAGCGGGTGCGCGGCCATGGTCGCGAATCCGGTCAGGCCCGTCGCGAGCACGCACAGGGCCACCGGCACCGAGCGTTTCCACAGCCCCCACCCGCCGGCCGCGAGGAGTGTGAGCAGCAGCGGGGCGAGGGCCTCCCGCTGGAGCCACTGCCACCAGTAGGAGAAGTCCAGCCGGAGCAGCGACCGCCAGGGGCCGGCGACCTCGGGGTAGGTCCAGTGCAGCGTGAACATGTCCTGCAACGAGTCGGTCATGCCCGGCAGCCCGAACGCCCTGCTGACGGCGAGCACGGCCACCGTGCCGGCCGTCGCGAGCCCGGCCAGCACCCAGGTGCCGCGGTGCCGTGCGCGCCGGACCAGGACCAGAGCCGCGTACGCGGCCGCCGCGACGAACGACCCGACGATGAGGAAGCTGGAGTACTTGACGGCCGAGCCGAGGGCGAAGGCGCCGGCGAAGAGCGGCGCGCCCCGCGCGACCCTGCCGTGCAGCAGCCAGACCGAGGCGAGCAGCAGGACCGTCATCAGGGCAGCCACCGGCCCTTCGGACAGGGGGCGCCCGCCCCACTGCGCGAGCGGCGTGACGTAGTACAGGACCTGGCCGAGCAGGGCGGCCGGCGGCGGGGAGCGCAGCGCGCGCAGCAGCAGGTACACGAGCCATCCGGCGGCCGTCGTGAAGGCCAGCGCCACCGCGGTCAGGCCCGCCTTGGCGCCGAGCAGCGCCACGAACGGCGCGGCCATCAGCGGGTATCCGGGCCGGGTGCGGAAGATGCGCTCGTACTTCGCGCTGGTCGGGGCGAGCCCGTGGCGGTACCGCGCCTCGCAGGTGTGCCGGTACGCAGCCTCCCGTCCCGGCTCCCGGAACCTCCTCTGGTCCAGCAGGCGGTTGCGGTGCACGAGCCGGGCGGTGTCGGCGCAGTAGGCGGCGACGGCCTGCTGCCGTGCCTGCCGGGGGGAGTCACCGAGGAACTCGTAGGCCTCGCGGGCGTAGCGGTAGGAGTCGTTGGAGAAGCGGGTCGCCGGATAGGCGAAGACGTGCAGGACGAGGAAGGCCACGGCGGCGAGCAGGGGTAGCGCCCGCAGGCGGGCGAGGTGAGCCGCTGCGCCGTCCAAGGGTCTCTCCAGTCCGGTCGGTGCGGGAACAGGGGCCGGCAGGGCCGAGCGTGACGATTCAGCCTATAGCAGGGTCTTTCCGGCGTACCGGACGTCAGGGCGCCGGCCGGAACAGCGCGAGCAGTCCGGCCCCGTACCAGCCGGCGAACACCGCCCCGCTCCCGTACACCATCCAGCGCACCTCCCGCCGGGCCCTGGCCAGTGCGGGCGCCGGCGGCAGCAGCAGGACGGGCAGGAACGGCAGCATGAAACGGGGCTTGGAGAACGGCGCGCCGGACACACCGACCATCAGCAGCCAGGCGCCCGCCACGAGCAGCACCAGGGGCCAGGGCACCCGCCGGTCCACCGCCAGGGCGACGGTCCCCACGGCGACGGCGGCGATCGCCGTGAGCACGGCCACGTACCGCATGTCGGGCGAGTGCTCCCCGGCCGCGTGGCGCAGGAACTGGAGGGTGCCCCGACCGAGGTCGAAGGACTGGCCCCAGGCCCGCTGCGCCACGAACCAGCCCGTGACCGAGCCGATCCTGCTGCCGAGGTACAGCCAGCTGCCGACCAGACCCAGCGGAGCCAGCACCGTCGCGGCCAGGGGCCGCAGGCCGTCCCGGCGGCCGGCCACCGCCACCAGCCCCGTCAGGGCCGTGACCGCGACCAGCACCGACGCGGTGGGACGGACCGTCCCGGCCAGCGTGCACAGGAGCCCCGCCGTCACCCACCTGCGGGCCACCAGGGCCACGAGCGCCCACATCAGCACGGCGGTGAACACGGCCTCGGAGTACGGGATCCAGAGCACGAACGCGTACGGGGAACACGCCCACAGCCCCACGCAGACGAGGGCGGCGCGGTGGCCGACGACGGCCCGCGCCAGAGTGTGCACCCCGCTCGCCGCCACCGCCCCGGCCACCCAGGAGACCAGCACGCCGGCATGGGCGAGAGTCAGTCCGGTCGCCGCGTGCACGGCGAGGATCAGCCCGGGGACCAGGGGGAAGAAGGCGAGCGTGTTGTAGTCGGGCACTCCGTCGGGCCGGAAGGTGAGCCGGCCGGGGTAGCCGTGCGCGGCCACGGACAGGTAGTTGGCCGCGTCCCAGCGGCCGAGCACACTCGTCACCCCGTGGCCGAGATGCCGGTTCAGCAGCAGCAGGACGGTGTATCCGAGGAGGGACAGCGTCAGCTGGACGGCGACGGCACGGTATGTCTCGCGCGGGACGAACGTGACGTGCACGGGCTGCCGGCGCACCGCCTCGCGCAGCCGGGCCCGCAGGTTGTCGGGCGTGCCGCCGGGCGGCCGGCCGGAGGTGACGGCCGACGGAGGGACCAGCTGGGCCACGGCGACTCCACGGGGGTGCGGTGCGGGTACGGCTCGGCGGAACGGTGCCCTGCGCCCGCCTCACCTCAGCAGGCTCGCCACCAGCCGGGCGGCGCTGCGGACCCGAGGCCGGGCCACGTGCCGTACCACCGGTCCGATGACCCATGCCGTCACCCCCACCGGGCGCCAGCGCAGCTGGAGGCGGCCGGGGTTGCGGCCCTCCGGTTCGAGGACGATCTCGTGCGGGGTGGTGCCGGAGCGGTAGGGCACGCGGATCCGGCGCGTGGGGAAGTCCAGCGGAGCCAGCAGGAGGCCGGTGTGGGACAGGCCCTGCTGGTCCAGGCGGACCAGCGGGTGCCGTACGCCCTGGAAGCCCTGGAGGGGAAGCTGCGCGGTGGCCAGGTCGAGGCGGACGGTGCCTTCGAACACGCCGGGCCGGACCGGGTCCAGCCGGAAGGGGACCCTCATGCGGCGCCCGCCGGGGGAGAGCAGCAGGCAGGCACGCTGCGGGCCGACCGGGAGGCGCAGTCCGGGGTCGTAGGTGCGCAGGGCGAGGGCCAGGGACGCCCCGGGGCCGGGGGTCAGTGCCGTGATCTCGTGGCGGAACTGGGCCGTGGGAAAGGGCCGGGTGTCCAGTTCCAGCTCGGAGAGGTCCAGTTCACGGCGGGCGCGGTCCGTGGCGGGGACGGTGTCGCCCCAGTACGGGCCGCCCGCCGCGTCGGCCGTGACCCGCCTCGGCGCCACCCCGTGCCCCAGCCCGCGTGCCGCCAGCCGGGCCTCGGACAGCCGGCCGTCCCGCAGCAGCTCCAGCACCACCCGCTCGGCGCGGGGCAGCCGGGCGTACGCCTCGGGGGCCAGCGTGTCCAGGTAGGGGTTCACGAGGCCGGCGAAGGACGTCAGCCACTCCTCGTCGCGGTAGGGCAGGTCGCCCGCGTACATCCGGAAGTCGTGCTTGAGGAACTTGTAGTCCTTGTCCGCCCGCAGCCCGGCGCGCCCGCTGCTCACCAGGAAGTCGTCGATGAGGTGCTGGACATGGACGCGGTCGCGGACGTTGGAGATCATGTGCCGCTGGTTGGAGATGGAGGCGGAGGCCGCGTCGGCGAACGGCTCGATGTACCAGACGTACACCGGGTCGGGGATGATCGTGAACGCCTTCGCCAGGCAGTACGCCTGCGCCGAGAACAGCTGGTCCTCGTAGTGGATGCCCTCGGGGAAGCGGAGCCGGTGGCGGTCCAGGAAGGAGCGGGCGTACATCTTGCTGGTCGACAGGTGCTCGAAGAACAGCCGCGGGTCCGCCCCGATGCCCTCCACCGTGCGGCGCTCGGCGACCAGGTGCGGCATCCAGGTCGAGCGGCGGCCGGTGTCCACCCGGACCCGGCGGACCGCGCCCATGGTGAAGTCCACCTCGCGTTCGCGGTGGGCCGCGAGCAGCGACTCGACCGACCGCGGCGGGAGTTCGTCGTCGCTGTCCAGGAACATCAGGTACGGCGCCCGGGCGATCTCCACGGCCCGGTTGCGGGGGGCACTGCACCCGCCGCTGTTGCGGGGCAGGCGGAGGTAGCGGATGCGGTGGTCGCGGGCCGCCAGCTCCCGGGCCACGGCCGGTGTGTCGTCCTCGGAGTGGTCGTCGCTGATGACGATCTCGATGTCGGGGTGGGTCTGCGCACGCACCGACGCGACCGCGCGGGGAAGGCGGGCGGCGTCGTTGTAGACGATGACCGTGACCGTGACGTCGGGGCGGGTCATGCCGTGGCCTCCTCGGGGGTCGGGGCGGGGGTGCGGTCCTCGAGTGGGAGCACCGGCGGCAGCGACTCCTCCGGTTCGCCCAGGAACACCCGCCGTACGACCCGCTCGGCGGCGCGTCCGTCGTCGTACTCGCAGAACCGGCGCCGGAACGCGGCCCGCGCCTTGGCCGCGCTCTCGTCGCGCCAGGCACCGGAGGCGAAGATCTCGACCAGTTCCTCCTGGGTGCGGGCGACCTGGCCGGGATGTTCGGCCATCAGGTCGAAGTAGACGCCCCGGGTGGTGCGGTACGTCTCCCAGTCGTCGGCGTGGATCACGATGGGACGGTCCAGGTTGGCGTAGTCGAACATGATCGAGGAGTAGTCCGTGACCAGCGCGTCGGCGGCCAGGCACAGTTCCTCGACGGGGTCGTAGGAGGAGACGTCGATGATCCGGCCGGAGCGGCGCAGGCCGGTCAGCGGGGAGGCCGCGCCGCCGTAGAAGTAGTGGGCGCGGACGAGGAGGACCGTGCCGTCGCCGAGGCGGTCGGCGAGGGCGGCGAGGTCGAGGCGGGGGGTGAAGCCGGCCTCGTAGTCGCGGTGGGTGGGGGCGTAAAGGACGGCCGTGGTGCCGGGGGCGATGCCGAGGCGGGCGCGGGCCGCGCGGACGTCGGCCGCGGTGGCCGCGTAGTGGACGTCGTTGCGCGGGTAGCCGTGGTCCAGGGACGTGTAGCGGGCCGGGTAGGCGCGCTCCCACATGCGGGTGGAGTGGCTGTTGGCGCTGACGCTGTAGTCCCACCTGTCGATCCGGGCCAGCAGGGCGGCGAAGTTCAGGCCCTTGGCGGCGGCCGGGTGGTCCATCTGGTCCAGCCCCATGCGTTTGAGCGGGGTGCCGTGGTGGGTCTGGAGGTGGATCTGGCCGGGGCGTTTGACCACCGCGTTGGGGAAGTTCACGTTGTTCGTCAGGTACGTGGCGGTGGCCAGGGTCTCCCAGTAGCGGCGGGTGCCGGGGACGACGTGGTCGGTGCCGGGCGGCAGCAGGGCCGCGTTCTGCCCGGTCACCACCCACACCGGGTGGATGTGCGGGGCGAGTTCGGCGAGTTTCGCGGCGATCGCGGCCGGGTTGCAGGCGACCCCGCGGTCCCAGTACGCGGCGAAGACGGCGAGGTCGGGGCGCAGCGGGCGGTTCAGGGCGCGGCGGTACTGGTGGTCGCGCACCTTCGCGCCCAGCCGCCGCTTGTGCGCCCGTACGGCCTTGCGGGCCGCGCGGCGGCTGCGGTTGGCGGCCTGGAACGCGCGGTAGCGGTGGTACGCGCCCTCCTCCAGCAGCGCGTGCCGTACGCCCTCCAGCCCCGCCGGCCGCTGATGGCCCTCGGGGCGCCAGCGGAGCGCCGCCAGCGAGGCGCGCCGGAAGAACTCGCGGGCCACGGGGTCGGGCAGGTCCTCGCGGGCGAAGGTGCGCAGCAGGTCACGCACCATCAGGTTGTACAGCACCGTGCGTACGGCGCGGCGCTCCCCGGTGAGCGGGAGCAGTGACTCGTAGCGGTCGACGAGGGCGAGCCGGTCCTCGGGGGCGCGCGGCGGCAGGCTCTGGGGGCGCAGCACGCGGTTCTCGTACGCCGCCTGGTTCAGGCAGGCGACGCGGCCGGCGTACAGCAGGGCCGCGTGGGCGGCGCGCGGCTCGTCGTCGGTGGTGAGCTGTTCCTCGTGCGCCCGCCAGAACGCGGCGCGCAGCGCGCGATTGCCGAGCAGTGGGGCGAGGCGCAGCAGGTGGGCGGCCCCGGCCAGGGACAGCGGGGCCCGGCCGACGGCGGCGAGGTGGCGGCCGTCGCGGGAGGGGGTGGCGGCGGTCTGCCAGGTGGTGGTGACGTGGTCGAAGAGCAGCACGTCGATGGGGGTGTCCGGGTCGCCGGGAGTGCCGGTGCCGCCCGTGGCACCGGGGGCGTCGCCGGTGCCGGTGGCGTCCAGTTCGGCGGTCCGTTCGGCGATCAGGCGGGGCGCGCCGGCGGGCAGACCGTCCTTGGCGTGCACGAAGTGCAGCCAGCGGCCGGACGCCCGGGCGGCGCCGGCCGCCCGGGCCGCCGCGTCACCGGTGCCCTCCGGCAGAGTGACGGTGACCGTGTCCGGGGCGTGGCGCTCGGCCGTCTCCCGCGCCCACTCGCCGACCGCGACGACGATCACCTCGGCGTCGGTGAGCGGGTGGGCGTCCAGGGAGTCGAGGAGTTCGGTGAGATGCCCCTGGGTGTTCGGCCCGTAGACGATCACGCTCAGCTGGGGCATCGCGGGGGGCTCCTTCGGCTCGATGTCTCCGTGCACACCTTTCATAACATATTGTCATTAAACGGATGAAAGGGATAAGTGTGCCCGGCGTAGGAGTCCGTTCGGGGTCCTTCAGGTCCTGGCGACCGGCTTGGCGGCCGGTTTGGCGGCCGGCTTCTTCTCGCCGGTGAAGGCCTCGTACTCCTTCATGACCTCCTCCGTCGGCCCGTCCATGCGCAGCTCGCCGCGCTCCAGCCACAGGACCCGTTCGCAGGTGTCACGGATCGACTTGTTGTTGTGGCTGACCAGGAACACCGTGCCGGCGTGCTGCCGCAGCTCGCGGATCCGCTGCTCGGAACGCTTCTGGAAGGAGCGGTCGCCGGTGGCCAGCGCCTCGTCGATCAGCAGGACGTCGTGGTCCTTGGCGGCGGCGATGGAGAACCGCAGCCGGGCGGCCATGCCGGAGGAGTACGTGCGCATCGGCAGGGTGATGAAGTCGCCCTTGTCGTTGATCCCGGAGAAGTCGACGATGTCCTGGTAGCGCTCCTTGACCTGCTCCCGGGACATGCCCATGGCGAGGCCGCCGAGGTGGACGTTGCGTTCGCCGGTGAGGTCGTTCATCAGGGCCGCGTTGACGCCGAGCAAGGAGGGCTGGCCGTCGGTGAAGATCTGCCCGCTCTCCACCGGCAGCAGCCCGGCGACCGCCTTGAGCAGGGTGGACTTACCGGAACCGTTGGTGCCGATGAGCCCGATCGCCTCGCCCTTGTAGGCGACGAACGACACCTTCCGCACCGCGTGCACCCGGCGCACACCGGCCGCCTGCTCGGTCTGCCTGCGGCGCAGGATGCGGTTGAGGGCGGCGGTGGCGGAGCCGCGTCCCGCCCCGGTGCCGTTGACCCGGTAGACGATGTCGACGCGGTCGGCGACGACGGTCGGGACCTTCCCGGTCGTCCCACTGGTCCCGGTCTTCCCGGCGGTCTCGATGGTCCCGGTGGTCCCGGGGGTCTGCTCAGCCACGGCCGTACGTCTCCTCAGCCTTCCAGAAGTAGATGAAGCCGCCGATGCCGGCGAGCAGGGCCCAGCCGGTGGCCGCCGCCCACACGTGCGGCGGCAGGGACCTGGCGTGGAAGCTGTCGATCAGCGCGAACCGCATCAGGTCGATGTAGACGGCGGCCGGGTTGATCTGGAGCAGGACGGTCACGAGGTGCGGCAGGTGGTCGTGCTTGGTGATCTTGTCGATGCTCCACATCACGCCGGACACGTACATCCACGTACGCAGCAGGAAGGGCATCAGCTGGGCGATGTCCGGCGTCTTGGCGCCCATCCGGGCCACGATCATCGACACGCCGGCGTTGAACGTGAACTGGAGGACGAGCGCCGGGACCGCCAGCAGCCAGGAGGCCGCGACCGGTACGCCGAAGCAGAGCAGGATGACGACCAGTGCGGCCATCGAGAACAGCAGCTGCTGGAGCTGCTGGAGCGCGAAGGAGATCGGCAGCGCGGCGCGCGGGAAGTGCAGGGCCCGGACCAGGCCCAGGTTGCCGGAGATCGCCCGGGTGCCCGCCATGATCGAACTCTGCGTGAAGGTCCAGATGAACACGCCGGTGACCAGGAAGGGCACGTAGTCGGGCACGTGCTGCTTGGTGCCGAGCAGCACACCGAAGATGAAGTAGTAGACCGCCGCGTTCAGCAGCGGGTTCATGACCTGCCACAGCTGGCCGAGCTTCGCCTGGCTGTACTGGGCGGTGAGCTTGGCGGTGGCGAACGCGCCGATGAAGTGGCGCCGCGCCCACAGCTGCCGGACGTACTCCGGCAGGGAGGGGCGGGCACCGCTGACCGACAGGCCGTGCCGGGCGGCCAGGGCCGCCAGGTCGTCGTCGGTCCGGGCCCGGGTGGGGGGCGGTGTGTGGAGGACCTGGCTCACATCCGCTGCTTTCGCTCGGGGGGAGGGGGCTGCTGCGTCCGGCTGCCGCCGGGGTCGCCGCGTCCGTGTCCCGTCGCCCGGCGTTTCCCCGCGTTTCTCTGCACGTTCTCTTACGTCGGGACGGGACCGTATCGTCGCAACGTGAGCGTAGGCCCAATGCACGTCGGAACGCAACCGTTTCGTCGCTACGGCCTATGCTGTGCGGCATGACGACGAACGCCGCCGAGCCCGCCCACGAGCCGGCGCGTCCGCGCCGCCGGGCCCCCGCCGGGGCCGCCGTCCTCCGCGAGGACGTGACCGAGGCCATCCGGGCGGCCGTCTTCGAGGAACTGGCGGCGGCCGGGTACGCGCGGATGTCCATCGAGGGCATCGCGCGGCGGGCCGGCGTGGGCAAGACGGCGGTGTACCGGCGCTGGCGTTCGAAGCTCCACCTGGTCCTGGACGTCGTCTCGGCCCTGGCGGTGACGGGCTTCCCGGTCCCCGACACCGGCTCCCTGGAGGGCGACCTGCGCCTGCTCTACGAGGTCACCTCCCGGGCCCTGCGGCACCCGGTCGCCTCGCAGGTCATCCCCGACCTCCAGGCCGAGGCCGCCCGCAACCCCGACCTCGCCGAGGCCTTCCAGAAGGCGCTGCGGGACGGCCAGGAGGGCGTCGCCAGCGGGATCGTGGCGGCGGCGGCGCAACGCGGCGAACTCCGCGCCGGCGTCGACCCCGACCTCGCCCTCGACCTGATCTCCGGCCCCCTGTACTGGCGATCGGTCGTCATCCGCTCCCCGAAGCCCCCCAAGGGCTACCTCGAGAAGCTGGCGCGGGCCACGGCGGCGGCGCTCAGGGCGCTGTGACCCGGGGCCTGTCGTCCGGATGACCCGCGAGCGCCCCGGCCGGCGCGCTCGGCGGGGCCGTGTCCCCTCTACGAGCGTGCCGCCTGCGGATGGCTGCGGACCCAGCCCTCCCACGCCGAGGTGATCATGTCCTGGACGTCGTACTTGGCCTGCCAGCCCAGTTCCGTGGCGATGCGGGCGGCGGAGGCGACCACGCGGGCGGGGTCGCCGGGGCGGCGGGCGGTGACGGTCGGGGGGCGGTCGTAACCGGTGACCGCGTTGACCTGGTCGATCATCTCCCGGACGGAGACCCCCTCGCCGCGGCCGATGTTGAGCGTCAGGCCGGTGCCCGGGGCGGAGGCGAGGGCGCGGGCGACGGCCACATGCGCCTCGGCCAGGTCGGCCACGTGGATGTAGTCGCGGACGCAGGTGCCGTCGGGGGTGGGGTAGTCGTCGCCGAAGACGCGGGGCCGGGCGCCCTCGGTGAGCCGCTCGAAGACCATCGGGACCAGGTTGGACACGCTCGTGTCGGCCAGTTCGGGTGTGGCGGCGCCCGCCACGTTGAAGTAGCGCAGCGAGGCGGTGGCGAGGCCGGTCGCCCGGCCCGTGGCGCGCACGAGCCACTCGCCGGCCAGTTTCGTCTCGCCGTAGGGGGAGAGGGGGCGGCAGGGGGTCTCCTCCGTGACCAGGTCGACGTCGGGCATGCCGTAGACGGC
Source organism: Streptomyces sp. NPDC014991 (assembly GCF_043080665.1). Taxonomy (NCBI): domain Bacteria; kingdom Bacillati; phylum Actinomycetota; class Actinomycetes; order Kitasatosporales; family Streptomycetaceae; genus Streptomyces; species Streptomyces sp. NPDC014991. The sequence continues at coordinate 249,850 of NZ_JBIBVY010000009.1, read as the reverse complement.
CGCCGAGGAGGAGAAGAGGAAGGAGGGGATGTCCGCCGCCGTCACCGCCTCCAGGAGTACGCGCAGGCCCTCGACGTTCTCCCGGTAGTAGTGCAGCGGCCGGTCCACCGACTCGCCCACCTGCTTCTTCGCCGCCAGATGGACGACCCCCGTGATCCCGTGCCCGGCGAGCGTGCGCGCCAGCAGCTCCCCGTCCAGGGTGGAGCCGCGCACCAGCGGCACCTCGCCGGGTACGCGCGCGGCGAGCCCCGTGGACAGGTCGTCGTAGACGACCGCGCGCTCGCCCGCCTCGGTCATCGCCCGGACGACGTGCGCCCCGATGTATCCGGCACCGCCGGTGATCAGCCAGGTCATGTGCGGCCGTCCCCTCGTCAGCTCGTCGGTTGGCCCGGGCCCCAGTGAAGCAGGCGACGGTGGAGCCGGCCGCGGGCCACGGCGAGTGCGCCGCGTACACCACTCGCCACGCGCAGTGCCAGTGCGCCGGAGTGCGTGGCGTACGGATGGGCCAGGAGTACGCCGTGCGCGGCGCTCGGTACGGCGTGACGGCGCAGCCGGCGTGCGCCCGTCCGGGCGTGCGCCGTGACCTTCCGCCGCCCGCCACCCGCGAAACGCAGGGTCAGGCGCAGGTCCCAGACGCCGGAGCCGAGCGCGGCCAGGTCGACGGGCACCTCTGCCGACCAGGTGTCGGGCCCGGAGGGCGTGAGCGGGGCCGTCGCGCGCCCGCGCGTGCGGCCGTCCTCGCGCCCGTGCCACGCCACGTCCACCTCGGCCGGGCCCGCCCCGGCCACCCTGCCGTACAGCTCGTGCAGCCGCAGACGCAGGACCGAGGCACGCGCGCGCGGGCGGAGCTCCGCGTCCACGGCGAGGGGGAGCGAGGCGACGGGGCGGGCCAGGAACGGGGCCAGGGACACCTGGGGGAGGTCGGGGGACCAGACCGGGACGCCGTCGGGGGTGCGGGCGTAGGGCGGGAGCAGGCGCGCCGGGCGGGCGGCGAGTTCCCGAAGGCGGGGCAGGTCGCGGGGCTCGGGGGACGCCAGCAGGACCCGCCCGAGCAGCCGGCCGGGGGCGGCGGGGTCCGGCTCCCAGTCGGCGGCGTCGTAGCGCGCGAGGTACTGCCGGGTGAGCGTCCACCACGCGCGCTGGTGGTCCGCGTCCCGCAGGCCCAGCTCACGCACGTACATGCGCAGCTCGTGGTCGAGGAACTTGGCGCGCGCCGCCCGGGCCAGCTCCTTCTGCCCGGCGCCCAGCAGGATGTCGTACGCCAGCGCGCACGCCTCGACGCGCGCCGCCCAGTTCTCGACGCGCTCCCGGTCCAGCGAGAGCGACAGCCGCTCGGCCGACCGGCGCACCTGCCACACGTACACCCGGTCCGGTACGAGCACGACGCGCGGGCTCGCGGCCAGCACGCGCGCGGTGAAGACGAAGTCCTCGTAGCGGAACCGGCCCTCGGGGAAGCGGATGCCGTGGTCGCGCAGGAAGCCGGTGCGGTAGAGCTTGTTGACGCACAGCGTGTCGTGGACGAGCCGGGGGAGCTGGGCGGGGCGGGCGAGGACGCGGTGTGCCGGGTACAGGAACGCCTGCCACGGCTGTTCGCGCCCCGACGGCTGTTCCCGGCGCACGCACAGCCCGCTCGCGACCTCGGCGTGCGCCCCGACGGCCGCGGTGAGCAGCGCGTCCACGGCACCGGGCGGCAGCACGTCGTCGCTGTCCAGGAACATCACGTACGGCGCCGTCGCCGCGTCGATCCCGGCGTTGCGCGGGCTGCCGCAGCCGCCGCTGTTCACCTCCCGGCGCAGCACCCGCAGCCGCGGCTCCCGGTCGGCCAGCCGGGTGAGCAGCCCGGCGCTGCCGTCGGTGGAGCCGTCGTCCACGGCGATGACCTCGGCGACGGCCGGCCCCTGGGCCAGGGCCGAGCGCACGGCGTCGGCCACATGGGCGCGGTCGTCGTAGCCGATGACGACGACGGCGGCCTGGGGTGCCGGGTGCGGTTCTCGCGGTTCTGGGGGCATGGGGTCCACGGCCGGGCGTGCGGGATGTACCTCATTATCCCGTTACCGGGTACTGAGTGCCCGGGCGGGAAGGCGGTCGGAAGCGGGCCGGGGTTTCATCGGCGGTACGGTCTCCGCGGCCGGTGGCCGCGCGTCCCGCCACAGCCGGACGAAGGACAGCACGGCGGCGACGGCCAGCAGCCCGTTGCGGGCCAGCATCAGCAGACAGCCGGCCCACGTGCCGTCGATCACCTCCCGGTAGTACATGGGGAACACGACGGTGCTCAGCGCGGACGCCGCCAGGATCAGCACCGCCACCGGGCGCTGACTGGTGCGGCGTGAGGTCAGGCAGACGGCGGCGAGCCCGATCAGCCAGATCATGTACTGGGGGCTGATGACCCGGCTGGTGACCGTGAACAGCAGCACCGCGCTCAGCGCCGCGTCGTACGGCGTGGCCTCGCTCCAGCGCCGCGCCCGCAGCCGCCACAGCAGCAGCAGCGCGAACGCGAGCGCGGTGAGCGCGAGCGAGGCCGTGGCCACGGCGTGCACGTGCGGGCCCGTGAGTTCGATCGCGCCGTACTGGTAACGGGTCCGGCCCGGCCAGCCGGCGTGCCGGGCCAGGTTCAGCGCCGTGCCGCCGAGCGACTCGATCTGCACGCCCCGGCCGCTCTGTTCCCGCAGGAAGGACATCGGGTGGGCGAGGAAGGCGGCGAGCAGGCCGAAGCTCACGGTCCCGGTCACCGCCGCCCACGTCCACGCGGTACGGGTGGGCCGCCCCCGGGGCGTGCCCAGCAGCACCAGCGCCGGCCACACCTTCACCAGCGCGCCCAGGGCCCCGAACACCCCTCCCGCGCGCGGGGAACGTGCCGACGCCAGCAGGGACAGCACGGCCAGGGCGGTGACCTCGGCGTCGTACCGGGCGAGCGGCAGGTGCAGCAGCAGCGGCAGCCCGCCGGTCCACACGGCAGCGCCGAGCAGGCTGCGTCCGGGCCGGGTCCCCGCGCGGACCAGCGCCGCCGCGGTCACCGCGTCCACGGCCAGCGTCAGCAGCACGAACGCCTGGAAGTACGTCAGCCACGGCAGCAGGCCCGGCGCCAGCAGCACCGCGCCCGCACCCGGCGGGTACTGCCACAGCGTGTCGTGCACGGGGAAGGAGCCGTGTGCGAGGACGCCGTACCAGTGGAAGTACAGCCGCCACACCTCCCGGGCCACCGAGCCCCCGCCCAGCAGCGGGGCGGTGCCGTGCGTGAGCAGCCACAGCATGAGGGCACGGGTGGCCAGCCAGAGGGCGGTGAGGGCGAGGACCGGGCCGGGGGTGACACGGAGACGGTTCATCACATGGGAGCCTAAGCCGAGCGGATGGGGTATCCATGTCGATACGCCGTCAATGACGCACAAAGGTTGGCTAATCGCAAAAGATCGGGCCATGGTGAACGTCGGGCTTCCTGTGCAACCGCAGTCACGTCGGGCGGCTGGAGCGACCACCGGCGCGCCGGCGGGTGTGACGGGCCACGCGCCCCGCCGGACGCCCGGGCGTTCCCGGGAGCGGCTGGTCGGCGTCGCCGCCGTGGGCGTGCCCGCGCTGGTGACGGCGGCGCTCGGGCTGTGGGGACTCGACCGGGGCGGCATGTGGCGCGACGAGGCCGTCAGCTTCCAGGTCGGGCGCCGTACGGTGCCGCAGATCTGGCGGCTGCTGCACGGCGTGGACGCGGTGCACGGCCTGTACTACCTGTTCGTGCACGCGGTGCTCGCCGTGCACCCCGGCGAGGTCGTCCTCCGGCTGCCGTCGGTGTGCGCGGCGGCCGTCACGGCGGGCCTGGTGGCCGCGCTCGGCTGCCGGCTGGCCCGGCCGCGGGTGGGCCTGTGGGCGGGCCTGCTCTACGCCGTCACCCCGATGGCCGGCCACTACGCCCAGGAGGGCCGCTCCTACGCGCTCGTCGCGGCCGGCGCCACCTGCGCGACGCTGCTGTTCGTCCGTGCCGTGCAGGGCGGCTCGTGGTGGCCGTACGGCGCCGTCCTCGGACTCACCTGCTGGCTGCACGAGTTCGCGGTCCTTCTTGCGCTCGCGCACGCGGTGTCGCTGGCGCTCGCGCGGACCGGAGCGCGGACGTGGCGGCGGTTCGGTGCCGCGGCGGGTGCGGTGGGCCTCGCGCTGCTGCCGATGGTGCTGGTGTCGCGGGGGCAGGCCGCGCAGGTGGCGTGGCTGCGGCCGCCCACGGCGGAGACGGCGGGAGGGCTGCTGCGCGGATTCCTCGGGCCGGCCGACGAGGTGTACTGGGTGTGTCTCGGGCTGGCCCTGCTCGGGCTGGCCGGGGTGGCGGGGCGGCGCGGCGGACTGACGTGCGCGGGAGTGGGGTTGCCCGTGGCGGTGGTGCCGCCGGTCCTGCTGATGCTGGCCTCGCAGGTCTCACCGCTGTACGTCGACCGGTATGTGCTGTACGCGCTGTCGGGGGCGCCGCTGGTGGTGGCCGTGGGGGCCGACCGGCTGGCGGGAGTGCTGGAGCGCCCGTGGCCGGGCCGGCGCCGGCCCGGCCTGCCCGGGGCCCTGGCCGTACGGCCCCGGGTGCTCACCCTCGCCGGTGTCCTGGCCGTCGCCCTCTCCCTGCTCCACCAGTTCCCCCTCCTCCAGCAGGACCGCGATCCGGCCCGGCGGCCCGACGACCTGGCCGCGGTCTCCCGGGTGGCCGCGCGGGAGGTGGGAGCCGGCGAGCCGGTGCTGTTCCTGCCGGCGCAGACGCGGAACGCGGCGCTCACGTATCCGCGGGCGTTCCGGGGGACGCGTGACCTGGCGCTGGTGGCGGGGGCGGCTGGGTCGGGCACCCTGTACGGGCGGGAGGCCGGCCCCGGTGAACTGCGCCGCAGGCTGGCGCGGCTGGAGCGGGTGTGGGTGGTGGCGGACCGGAGGCTGCTCGCCGGCCGCTGGGTTCCGCGCGACCCCACCGAGCGGGCCAAACTGTCCGTGCTCTGGCAGGAGTTCGCCGCGGGGCGGGAGTCCGTACGGGGTCTGCTGACCGTGCGGCTCTACGTCCGCCCGGCCGGCGCGCGCCCCGGGACTCCGGTCAGCGCGCGCCCCGGGACTCCGCCTGGGCCGCCGCGTCCAGTGCGGTGGTGAGCTCGTCCAGCCGGGCGCGCAGTCCGGCGATCTCCGCGAGGTCGAAGCCGGTCGCCGTCATGATCCGGCGCGGCACCTCAAGGGCCCGCTCGCGCAGGGCCGCACCCTCGTCGGTGAGCCGGACCCGCACCGACCGCTCGTCCTCGGTGCTGCGCTCGCGCCGCACCAGTCCCGCCCCCTCCAGTCGCTTGACCAGCGGGGACAGCGTGCCCGAGTCGAGCCGCAGCTGCTCGCCGAGTGCCTTGACGGGCAGGTCGCCCCGCTCCCACAGCACGAGGAGCACCAGGTACTGCGGGTAGGTGAGCCCCAGGTCCTTGAGGATCACGCGGTAGACGCCGTTGAAGGCGCGGGACGCGGCGTGCAGGGAGAAGCAGATCTGGCGGTCGAGGCGGAGCCAGTCGGTGTCGGGGGCTCCGGCTCCGGGGGCGTCGGGCGTGGTGGTCATGAGTCCAGGATAGCTCTTGCGTGCCATCTGATTGTGCACAATTTAATTGTGTGCTCTACTTGTGGTCGTCGCGGATCCCCGGTGGATCCGGCAACGCACCCCACATCGAGAGGGATGGTCTTCCATGGACGCGCTCTACACCGCTGTCGCCACCGCAACGCACGGCCGCGAGGGCCGTGCCGTCTCCTCCGACGGCAGGATCGACCTCGCGCTCGCCATGCCGGCGGAGCTGGGCGGCAACGGCCAGGGCACCAACCCGGAGCAGCTCTTCGCCGCCGGTTACGCCGCCTGCTTCGGCAGCGCCCTCGGTCTCGTCGGACGCCAGGCCAAGGTCGACGTCAGCGACGCCGCGGTGACCGCCGAGGTCGGCATAGGCAAGCAGGGCGAGGGCTTCGGCCTGAAGGTCACCCTGCGCATCGAGCTGCCCGGCACCGTGGACGAGGCGACCGGCCGCAAGCTGGTCGAGACCGCCCACCAGGTCTGCCCGTACTCCAACGCCACCCGCGGCAACATCGACGTCGACCTCGTCATCGAGTAGTCACGCCGCCCCGCGAGGGGGCCGGTCCCTGCCGGGGCCGGCCCCCTCAGCGCTCCGGTCGGGCCGGCCGCGCGCCCCTCACGCCGACGCCAGCGAGTCCGGGGCCGCCGCCTGCCCCGGGATCCGCGTGGACTCCGCGTCCGGCATCGGCTCACCCAGCAGCAGGGTCCGTACGACCCGTTCGGCGGCCCGCCCGTCGTCGAACTCGCAGAACCGGGCCCGGAACTCCGCCCGCAGCCGCGCCGACTCCTCGTCCCGCCACGCGCCCGAGTCGAACAACCGGGCCAGTTCCGGGTAGGAGTACGAGACGTGACCCGGCGGCTCGGCGGTGATGTCGACATAGGTGCCCCGGCTCGCGGTGTACGCGGGCCAGTCGTCGGCGTGCACCACGATCGGCCGGTCGAGGTTGGCGTAGTCGCACATCACGCCCGAGTAGTCGGTGACCAGCACGTCCGCGGCGAGCAGCACCTCCGCCACGTGGGGTTCACCGGTCGCGTCGACCACGATGCCGCGCCGGTCCAGCTCCGTGAGGCCCAGGCCCCGGGCCGGGCCGTTCGCCAGGGACGGATGCAGCCGGACGACGAGCGTGTGCCCCTCCCCGAGGTCGGCCGCGAACCGGGCCAGGTCGATCCGGTCCACGTGGCCGCTCCGGCGGTAGTCCCGGCGGGTCGGCGCGTACAGCACGACCGTGTGGTCCGCCGGGATGCCGCGCCGCTCCCGGAAGTCGCCGGTGCCGCCGTTCACCAGGACGTCGTTGCGCGGGCTGCCGGTGCGCACCGAGGTGAAGTGGCAGGGAAAGGCCCGTTCCCAGACCAGTTCGGAGTGCCGGTTGGCGACCAGGCCGTAGTCCCAGCGGTCGGCCCGGCGCAGCATCTGCGGCACGTCGAACCCGAGCCGGGCACCCGGCTTGTCCAGCAGGTCGGCGCCCAGGTACTTCAGCGGGGTGCTCTGGTGGGTGTGGATGTGCACACTGCCGGGCCGCTTGGCCAGGGTGCCGGGCCAGTTCACGTCGTTCACGAAGAACGTGGCGCGCGCGGTGACCTCCAGATAGCGCCGGGAGCCGACGATCACGTGCTCCACATCGGCCGGCAGCCGCGCCGCCGTCTCCGCGTCCCGCACCACCCACACCCCGCGCAGCCGCGGGGCGATCTCGCGGGCGGCGGCGTAGACGGCCGCCGGGTCGCCGAGCAGGCCCTGGTGCGAGGACGCCGAGTAGACAACGAGGTGCGGGTCGAGCGGCCGGCGGGCGTGCAGGGACGTCCAGCCGGCGCGGGCCCGGACGCCGGCCGCCCGGCGCGCCTGGACCGCCCGCCGCGCCGCCTCCCGGCCGGCCCGCGCCGTCTGCCGTCGCAGCCGGTACCCGGTCCAGGAGCCCTCCAGCACGGCGACCTCGCCGTCCACCCGGGCGCCCTCCGGCCTGTGCCGGCGGAACAGCTCCGCCGTGCGCCGGAAGAACTCGGCCTTGTCGGCGGGCGGCAGCCGGTCGGGCTTGGCGAGGATGTCCAGGCAGTGCTCGCCCATCTTGCGGTGCAGGTACGGCCGCCAGCCGGCCAGCTCCGGGCGCTGTCCGACGAAGGCGAAGACCCGCTCGTACTGGTCGTGGATGTCGAAGTGCTTGCGGCTGGTGGTGGACAGGATGTTGCCCTGCCGGCGCTGCCGGTAGTTCAGGCAGATCCGGTCCAGCGCGGCGATCCGGCGGGCGCTGAGCAGGACCGGGAACGTCCAGGGGGTGTCCTCGTAGTAGCCGGGCGGGAACGCGAAGCCGTTCTCCGCGACGAACTCCCGCCGGTAGACCTTGTTCCACACCACCATCAGCAGATCCAGGATCTCCGGGCGCCCGGCCGCCGTGAAGGTCTCCGCGCCGGCCTCGGCCAGGATGTGCGCGAGGACGTTGCGGCGGGTGCCGCCCCACCAGTACGTGCGCGCGTAGTCGAAGACGAGCACGTCCGGGTCGGCGGACTCCGCGAGCCGGTCGGCGATGGCCCGCAGCGCGCCCGGGGTCAGGGTGTCGTCGCTGTCCAGGAAGAACAGGTAGTCGCCGGTGGCGTGCGGGATGCCCGCGTTGCGGGCGCGGCCGAGGCCGGCGTTCTCCGGCAGGTGCAGCACCGTCACCCGCGGGTCGCGCGCGGCGTACTCGTCCAGGATGGCGCCGCAGCCGTCCGGGGAGCAGTCGTCCACGGCGATCAGCTCGAAGTCGCCGAAGGACTGCCCGAGCACCGAGTCCAGGCACTCGGGCAGGAAGGCCTGCACCTTGTAACAGGGCACGATCACACTGAAGCGGGGCACGGCGGGTCAGCTCCTGACGAGGGTCGCGGCGGCGGGGGCGGGGACGCGTTCCGCGAGCGGGATCACGGGCGGCACCGCCTCGGGCGGCTCACCGAGCAGCACCCGCCGGACGACCCGCTCGGCGGCCCGCCCGTCGTCGAACTCGCAGAACCGCTCCCGGAACGCGGCCCGCAGCGCCCCGGCCTCCGGACCCGCGTACGAGCCGTCGCGGAAGACGGCGGCCAGCTCCCCGGGGGTCCGGGCGACCGCTCCGGGCGGCTCGGCCATCAGGTCGAAGTAGACGCCCCGGGTCTCCCGGTAGACGTCCCAGTCGTCGGCGTACACGACGATCGGCCGGTCGAGGTTGGCGTAGTCGAACATGATCGACGAGTAGTCCGTGACCAGCGCGTCCGCGGCCAGGCAGACGTCCTCGGAGGAGCGGTGCGCGGTCACGTCGATGATCCGGTCCGAGCCCAGCGAGCGGCCCCGGTCGTAGAAGTAGTGCGCGCGCAGCAGGACGACGACGTCCTCGCCGGCCGCCTCGCAGAACGCCTCCAGGTCCAGGCCGGGCGCGAAGCCGCTGTGGTGGTCGCGGTGGGTCGGCGCGTACAGCACGGCCGTGCGGCCCTCCGGGACGCCCAGTTCCCGCCGGATCCGCGCCACGTCCCCGGCGGTCGCCGTGCAGTAGACGTCGTTGCGCGGATAGCCGTACTCCAGGTGCTCGTAGGAGCCGGGGAAGGCGCGCTCCCACATGCGGGTGGAGTGGCGGTTGGACGACAGGTTGAAGTCCCAGCGGTCGACCCGGCCCAGCAGCCTGGCGAAGCTGCCGGACTGCGCGGCCACCACCGGATACGCCGACTGGTCCACGCCCATCGTCTTCAGCGGGGTGCCGTGCTGGGTCTGGAGGTGCACGCTGCCCGGCCGTTTGACGACGCCCTCGGCGAAGTTGGCGTTGTTCACCAGGTACGTCGCGCGGGCCAGCACCTCCCAGTAGCGTCGGGAGCCGATCACCGCGTACTCCACGTCCTGGGGCAGCGTGTGCTCCTGACCGGCCTCGACCAGGAACACCGAGCGCAGGTGCGGGGCGAGCTCGCGGGCCTTGGCGTGGATCGCGGCCGGGTTGCAGGCGTAGCCGCGGCCCCAGTAGGCGCAGTACACGGCCAGGTCCGGGTCGAGCGGGCGGCGCAGGTCGCGGGCGTAGCGCAGCCGGGTGCGCAGCATGTGCGGGCGGGGCAGGGCCTCGGCCGAGCGGGCGGCCACCTGGTTGGCGCCGCGCAGGGCCCGGAACGCGCTGTACGCCCCCGCCGCCAGCAGCCGGTGCTGCACGCCCAGGCTGCCGCCCGGTGCCCGGTGGCCGGCCGGCCGGTGCCGCCGGTGCAGGCGGGCCGCGCGGCGGAAGAACGCCCGGTGCCCGCAGGGCAGCCGCTCCGGCCGGGACGCCGTCTTCAGCACCACCGCGAACAGCTGGTCGAACAGCGGGCCGGTGCGTTCGGCGGGCAGGCCGCGCTCGGCCGCCACCGTCAGGACCCGCTCCACCTGGTCCAGCAGGGCGTGCTGGTGCGGGCCGGGCAGGTTGAGCCGGCTGCCCTGGCGGCGCAGCCGGTGCCGTACGACGGACTGGCGCAGCACCGCGATCCGCTCGGCGGCGATGGTGACCAGCCCGCCCCAGCCGAGGTCGGTGAAGTGGCTGTCGGGAAACGTGAGGTCCCGCTCGGTGAGGAAGGCGCGGCGGTAGACGGCACTCCACGCCGGCAGCTGCACGCCGGTCAGCTCCGGCACGGCGGCGGGGGCGAAGGCGCCGTCGGGAGCCTTCGCCAGCAGGGGGGCGGCCGGGGTCGTGGGCTCGCCCTCCCACCAGGGGGCGCGCTCGTACCCGGCGTAGAGCACGTCCACGCCGGCGGTCTCGGTCAGCCGGGCGTCCAGCGCCGCGAGCGCGCCCGGCAGCAGCAGGTCGTCGCCGTCCAGGAACAGCAGGTACGCGCCGGTCGCCGCCCGCATCCCGGCGTTGCGCGCTCCGCCCAGGCCCTCGGACGGCGGCGAGTCGACCGGGGTGACCCGGGAGTCCCGCCCGGCGTACCCGGCGGCCACCGTGGCGGCGGGGGCTCCGGGGCCGTCGCAGACGGGGATCAGCTGGAGGTCGCCGAAGGACTGGCCGAGGACCGAGTCCAGCGCCTGGGACAGCCGGCCGGCGACCCCGTGGGAGGGGACGATGATGCTGAAGCGGGGCATTCTGTTCTTTCTGTCGTCGTGCGGACGCGGCCGGGCCGGCTCGCCGGACGCCAGGTGGACGGCCGGCTCGGGGTGGGCCGCGTCGAGCCGAGGGGCATGGGAACTCCCGGAAGGCCAACGGTGTTCAGTGGCTCTCGGTGACGGGAAGGGGGCCGGAAGGTTGCGGCGCGCCGGCCGGCGGGACGTGCGCACCGGCCGCCGGCACCGGAGCGCGCTCCCCGGGCGGCACCGCCGGCGCCAGGTCCGTCTCGCCCAGCACCACCCGCCGTACGACCCGCTCGGCGGCGCGCCCGTCGTCCCACGGGCAGAACCGCTCCCGGAACGCCGCCCGCAGCCCTGCGGATCGTGTGCCGCACCACAGCCCGGTGGCGAAGACGTCGATCAGCTCGTCGTCGCTCCGCGTCACCGGACCCGGCGGGAAGGCCCGCAGGTCGAGGTAGGTGCCGTGGACCGCCTCGTACGCCTCCCGGTCCGGGGTGTGCAGCACGATCGGCCGGTCGAGGTTGGCGTAGTCGAACATGACCGGCGCGTGGTCGGTGAGCAGTGCGTCCGAGGCCAGGCACAGGCCGGCCGGGTCCGGGTGGCCGGAGACGTCGATGATCCCGCTGCCCCGGACGGGAAGGTGGGTGCGGGCCAGGACCACGAAGGGCGGGCCCAGCCGGCGCAGCACCCGCTCCAGGTCGAGCGGCGGCCGCTGGGTGCGCAGGTGCGCGCGGTGGGCGGGCGCGTACAGGATCGCGACCGCGCCCTCCGGGACGCCCAGCGACGCCCGCAGCCGGGCCACGTCCGCGGCCGTCGCCCGCTGGAGGACGTCGTTGCGGGGCAGCCCGTACTCCAGCGTGGTGTAGCGGCCCGGATGCGTCCGCTCCCAGGTCAGGGTCGTGTGCCGGTTGCCGGACAGGACGTGGTCCCACTGGTCGACGCCTCGCAGCAGCTCCGCGAAGTCCGTGCCCCGCGCCGCCGCCGGGCGTTCCAGCAGGTCGAGGCCCGTGTGGCCCAGCGGGGTGCCCTGCCGGGTCTGCACGAAGACCTGTCCGGGCCGCTTCCGCATCCGCGCGTCGAAGCCGGCGTCGCTGACCAGGTACCGCGAGCGGGCCAGCGCCGTCCAGCAGGCGGCCGTGCCGGGCGTCAGCGGGCGCGCGCCCGGCGGGGCCGCCCGCTCCTGCCCGGGACGGACGAGCCACGCGGTCCGCACCTGCGGGGCGAGCGCGCGGAACGTCTCCTCCAGCGCGGCCGGGTCACCGCCGTGTCCCTCGTGCGCGGTGAACACCGCCCGGTCGGCGCGCAGCGGCAGGCACAGCTGGAGGCGGTAGTGCAGCCGGAGTGCGGTGGTGCGCAGCCCGCGGGCCCAGCCCACCCCGGCCCGTGCCGCGCGCCGGCGCACGGCCGCGGCCAGCCGGAGCGCCCGGAACGTGCGGTGCAGCCCGAAGCGGACCAGGGCGTGCCGCGGCTCCAGCCGCACCCCCGGCACCCGGTGGCGGCGGCACTGGGCGCGGGCCCGGCGCAGGTACTCGCCGTGGCTGCCGCGCGGCAGCCGGCCCCGCCGGGTGAACACCACGGCATGGTGGTCGAGCATCCGGCGGTACAACTCCGGTTTCCACCGGGCCAGTTCCGGTCGCTCGTCGACGTAACCGAACACCCGGTCGTACTGCTCGAACAGGTCGAAGTGCCTCCGGCTCGTGGTGCCGAGGATGCTGCCCTGCCGGCGCTGGCGGTAGTGCACGCACACCCGGTCCAGGGTGGCGAGCGACCCCGCGGTCATCAGCACCGGGAAGGTCCAGGGGGTGTCCTCGTAGAAGCCCGGCGGGAACCGGAAGCCGTGCCCCGCGACGAACTCCCGCCGGTAGGCCTTGTTCCACGCCACCATCAGCACTCCGAGCAGCCCCGGCCGGTCCGCCAGGCGGAACGGCGCCGGACCCTGCTCGGTGAGCCGGCCGGCGAGCTGGTTGCGCACCGTCCGGCCGTCCCAGTACGTGCGTGCGTAGTCGAAGACCAGGACGTCCGGGTCACCGGTCTCCTTGAGCCGGTCGGCGACCGCCCGCAGCGCGTCCGGGGTGAGCGTGTCGTCGCTGTCCAGGAACACCAGGTAGTCGCCGGTCGCCTCCGCCATGCCCGCGTTGCGCGCCCGCCCCAGGCCCTGGTTCGCGGCCAGGTGCACGGGCTTCACGCGCGCGTCCCGGGCCGCGTACTCGTCGATGATCACGCCGCAGGCGTCGGGTGAGCAGTCGTCCACGGCGATCAGTTCCAGATCGGGACACGACTGCGAGAGCACCGAGTCCAGGCACTCGGAGAGGTACGCCTGGACCTTGTACGCGGGGACGATGACACTGAACCTGGGCAAGGGACATCCATGGGTCGGACGGCGCGGGCGTTCTGCCCGGCAACGGCCGACGGAGTGACTTGGTTACGGCCCGTACGGCATTCGGGCTACCCACGGCGCGGTGCCGCCCCGGTGTGCCGGCCCCGAAAACGCGTGAGGGGGCGGGCCGTTGCCGGCCCGCCCCCGCCACGGCGCTCCGTGCGACGGCTACTTGACCGCCCCGGCCATCACCCCGGACACGAACTGCCGCTGGAACGCGAAGAACACCGCCAGCGGGATCACCATCGACAGGAACGCGCCGGGCGCCAGCACGTCGATGTTGTTGCCGAACTGCCGTACCTGCGTCTGGAGGGCGACCGTGACCGGCTGGGTCCCCGACTTGGTGAACACGAGCGCGACCAGCATGTCGTTCCACACCCACAGGAACTGGAAGATGCCCAGCGATGCGATGGCCGGACCGCCCAGCGGCAGCACCACCCGTGCGAACAGGCGCAGTTCACCCGCGCCGTCCAGCCGCGCCGCCTCCAGCAGCTCCCGCGGGATCTCCGCGAAGAAGTTCCGCAGCAGGAACACCGCGAACGGCAGACCGAAACCGGTGTGGAACAGGATCACCCCGAAGATCGTCCCGAACAGCCCGATCCTCCCGAACAGTTCGGCGATCGGGATCAGCGCCACCTGCACGGGCACCACCAGCAGGCTCACCACGCCCAGGAACCACCAGTCGCGGCCCGGGAACTCCATCCACGCGAAGGCGTACCCGGCCAGCGCGCCGACCACGACGACCAGGACGGTCGCCGGGACCGTGATCAGCACGGTGTTCACCAGCGAGTGGGTGATGTCACCGTTCTCCAGCAGCTTCTGGTAGCTGTCCACGGTCAGCCGGGACGGCTTGCTGAGCACCGTCCACCAGCCGCTCGCGCTCATGTCCTCCGGTGTGCGCAGCGAGGAGATGAGCAGGCCGATGGTCGGCACCAGCCAGAACAGGCCCACCACGACCAGGAACGCCTGGACGAGCCCGCCGCTCAGCCTCCCCGCGATCCTCCCGCCGAGCGACCGGCGGGCCGTCACCGGCGCCCCCGCGGGAGCCGTCTTCCCGATGCTGTCGGCGGTCGCCGTCATCGCCGTACCTCCCGCCTCAGCCTGCGCATGTTGAACAGCATCACCGGGATCACCAGCAGCAGCAGGAACACCGCGATGGCGCTCGCCACGCCCGGCCGGCCCTCCGCGAAGCCCTTGCGGTACAGCTCCAGCGCCAGCACGTTCGCGTCGTCCTGGGAGGAGCCCGGCGCGATGATGAACACCAGGTCGAACACCTTCAGCACGTTGATCATCAGCGTGACGGTGACCACCGCCAGGACCGGGGCCAGCAGCGGCACGGTGACCCTGCGGAAAACCTGCCACTCGTTGGCGCCGTCGACCCGCGCCGCCTCCAGCAACTCCCGGGGCACGCCCGCGAGCCCGGCCGCGATCAGCACCATCGCGAAGCCCGCCCACATCCACACGTACGATCCGATGATCGCCGGGGTCACCAGTGCCGGGCCGAGCCACCCGACCCCGTCGTACGGCTCCCGGAAGTTGTCCGCGGGCAGCCGCAGCCGGGCCCCGTCGGCCGACGCGGGCAGGGTGAAGGTGCCGTCACCGGACGCCCGCGCGGTGGCGACCACCTTGCCGTCCTTCACCGCCTCGACGCGCATCCCGGCGTACCCCAGCTCGGCCGGGTCGGGCACACCCAGCCGTCCGACGCCCTTGCCACGGGTGAAGTCCTGCCAGGTGGTGCCGGTGATCCTGCCCGGCTCCGGCCTGGCGGCGGCGGCCTTCCCCGCGCCGTCCGGCATCTGGTCCGGCGCCACACCGACGAGCGGCAGGACGACCGGCCGGCCGGCGTGCACGGCGTCCTTCGTGACGAACCCGCCGCCCTCGGCGACCAGCGGCGACTCACGCCCCGGATGGGCCCTGGGGAACGCCGACGACTGCGCGAACGTGTCGTGCACCCCCACCCACACGGCGTTCGCGACGCCCTTGTCCGGGTCCTGGTCGTACACCAGCCGGAAGATGATCCCGGCGGCCAGCATCGAGATCGCCATCGGCATGAAGACGACCAGCTTGAACGCCGTGCCCCAGCGGATCCGCTCGGTGAGCACCGCGAAGATCAGCCCCAGCGCGGTGGAGACCGTCGGCGCGAACACCACCCAGATCACGTTGTTCTTCAGCGCCGTACGGATGCCGTCGTCGGTGAACAGGGTCCGGTAGTTGTCGACACCCGTGAAGCGGTCACCGGAGGAGTCGAAGAGACTGCGGACGACCGAGTACCCGATCGGGTAGACCACGAGCGCGCCCAGCAGGACGAGGGCGGGCAGCAGGAACAGCGCTGCCACGGCCCTCCGGGTGCCGGTCACGCTTCTGCGACTGCGAGGCGCGGCGGGGCCCGGTGGGGCCCCGGCCGCCGCTGCCGACGCCATCGCCGGATCAGCTCCCGCTTCCGTACGCCGCCGCGGCGTCCTTCTCCAGCCGCGCCTGGGCGCCCGCGACGTCGGCCGGGTTCTTCAGGAAGTCCTGGAGGTCCTTCCACTCGCCCTTGCCGGGGGTGCCGCCGAAGGCCTGCGGGGCCTGGTCGGACATGTCGAAGCGGAAGTCGTCACCGGACGCGATCAGCGCCTTGGCGATCTTCTGCTGCACCGCGTTCGGGTACGCCGACACCGGCACGTTCTTGTTCGGGGAGAGGTAACCGCCGAGCTTCGCCTGGATGGTGGCCGCGTCCGGGGAGGCGAGGAAGGTGGCCAGGGCCTGGGCCGCCTTGGAGTCCTTCAGGATCACCGCCGCGTCGCCGCCGGAGACCACGGGCGCCGTGGAGCCGACGGACGGGAACGGGAACACCTTGGCGTCCGTGCCCACCTTCGCCTTGGTCTCACCGATGTTGACCTGCACGAAGTCGCCCTCGTAGACCATCGCCGACTTCGGCTGGTCGCCGCCGGTGAAGGTCTGGGTGACCGACTGGGGGAACTCCGTCTGGAGCGCGCCGCTCCGGCCACCCGCCAGGTAGTCCTTCTTGCCCCAGATCTGGGCGAGGGTGGTCAGCGCCCGCTTCACGGACGGATCCGTCCACTTGATCTTGTGCTGGGCGAGCTGGTCGTACTTCTCCGGTCCCGCCTGGGACAGATAGACGTTCTCGAACCAGTCGGTCAGCGGCCAGCCGTCCGCGCCCGCCACCGAGAAGGGCGTGACCCCCGAGTCGTACACCGCCCGCGAGGCGGTCAGCAGGTCCTGCCAGGTCTTGGGCTCCTTGGCGCCCGCGTTGCCGAAGGCGGTGGCGTTGTACCAGATCAGCGACTTGTTGGCGGCCTTGTAGTAGACGCCGTACGGCTTGCCGTCGACCGCGCCGATGTCCTGCCAGCCCTGTGAGTAGTTCTTCCGCAGCTCCCGCAGGGCCTGCGCTCCCAGCGGTTCGGCCCAGCCCTTCTGCACGGCCTGCCTGATCGCACCGGGCTGCGGCAGCAGCGCGACGTCCGGCGGCTGACCACCCGCGATCTTGGAACCGAGGAAGTTGATGATCGGGTCCTGCGCGGGTACGAAGGTCACCTTCGCGCCCGTCCGCTTCTCGAACTCGGCCAGAACCAGTTTGAAGTTCTTCTGCTCCTGGCCGGTCCAGACGGCGGCGATCTCCAGATTCGCGCCGTTCAGCTTCGGCAGGGTGACGGTGGAACCGGTGGCCGTGCCGGTCTTCTCCCCGCTGCCCTTCTTGTCGTTGCCGCCGCTGGAACAGGCGGTGAGCGCGAGGGCTCCCGCGAGCAGCGCGGCGAGTGCGGTGGCGGTGCTGTGGGTCCGGACGGTGCTGCTCTTGCTGCGCATCGATGCCCCGTTCGTCGTTCTCCGTTGAACGTCGGTGTCCAGGAACGGCTCTTGAACGTCATAAGACTGTCCCGTGCGCTCCGGTGTACGCCGGGCCGCTCCGGACGGGCAAGAGCGCCTGCCGTGTCGACCCGCTCATCGTGACCGGCTCGTGACCAGGGACGTATGCGCCACGCTTTCGGCTACAGCAGCGAGGGGACCTCCGCCGCCCCGACCTCCCGGGCCGCCCGCTCCACCGCGCTCGCCAGCAGGGCCAGGTCCGTCGGGCCGTTGCCCAGCTCCCGCACCGGCCGGCGGGCCGGCGGATCGCCCATGCGCTGCCAGTCCAGCGGGACCACCGTCGGCCGCTGGGTCGCCGTCCGCGGGATACGGCCCGTCACCCGGCCGCCCTGGAAGCCGACGGCCCTCCCGTCCGCGTTCACCGTCGTGCCGCGCCCCGGCGCCGGCTGCTCCGGCCCCGCCACCGGCGCGTCCAGCGTGACCCGCAGCGCCGCCCGGCGCGCCGGTTCCGACTCCGCGGTACGGCCACCGGTCCCGGCCGCCGCCACCAGGTGCACACCGAGCCGCTCACCCTCCCGGGCCACCGCCTCCAGCGCCCGCATCACCGACCCGGCGGCGGGCCGGCCGGGCGAGCCGAGCGGGGGAGCGACCAGCGCGTCCAGGTCGTCCACGACCACCACCAGCCGGGGCAGCGCCACCATCCCGGCCCGCCGCCGCGCCGCCGCACCGGGCCGCAGCCGCAGCGTGGAGCTGGACGGGCTCTCGATGTCTCCGGAGGCGGAGGCGTCACCGGGGGCCGGGGCACGGTGTGCGGTGAGGCGCTCGGCGGACGCGGGACGGTGGGCGGCGAGGTCACCGGTGACCGGACCGCGCTGCGCGGCGGCGGACGCGCGGTGCGCGGCGGCGTCCTGGTGGGCCGACGCGCGCGGTGCGGCGGCGTCCGCGCGGACCGGCGCCCGCTGGGCGACCAGCCGGCCCGACACCTCCCGGCCCGTGTGCCACTGCGCGAAGTCCGTGCGGCCCAGCAGCTCCGCCCGCCGCTTCAGCTCGGCGGCCAGGGCCTGCGCGAACTCCCGCATGCGCACGGGGTCGTTGGCGATGAGGTGCGTGGTGACGTGCGGTATGTCGGTGCAGACCCGCAGGCCCTCACCGCGCCCGGCGCCGGTGCCGACCCCGTCCCGGCCGTCGAGCAGGACCACCGCCAGCCGGTCCGGCCGCTCGGCGGCGGCCAGCGAGGCCACCACGGCCCGCAGCAGCTCGGTACGGCCGCTGCCGCCCGGCCCCTCGATCAGCAGATGCGGCCCGTCGGCCACCAGGTCCACGCCGACCGGCCCGTGCGGGCCGGCACCCAGCACCGCCCGCGCCCGCCCGCCCGGCGAACCGGTGTCGTCGGCCGCGTCCGCCCAGCGCGCCATCAGGGACGCCGGGGTGGCCCGTGCCAGCCCCAGCTCGTCCAGCAGCCGGGCCGACTGCGGCAGCGGTACGGCCACGCGCGCGTGCCCCTCACCGGCCGGGCCGTCCGGCCGCAGCGGCGCCAGCGCCCGCGCGAACCGCTCCGCCCAGGCGGCGGAGACGGCGTCGACCCCGGCGAGCGTGCCCGGGCCGACGGGACCGCTCGGCGCGACCCGCAGCAGATGCAGCGCGGCGGCGACGTCCCCGCCGAGCAGGGCCACGGCACCGCAGTGCCGGAACGTCGGCGTCACCGTGCAGGCGTCCTCGTACATCCGGGCCACCGGGGAGACGGGCGAGGCGGGGTCGGTCTCGGCGAGACACACCACGTGTATCCCGGCCCGCGGTCCGGCCACGGCCAGCCGCGCGAGGGCGTCCCGCAGCGCCGAACCGCCGGGATCGCCGTCCACGACGACGACGGTGTACGGCCCCGGGAACCCACCGGCGCCGGCCGGCCCGGCCCCGTCCTGGGCCCAGGACGGGCGGCGGGCGCCGGCGCCCTGGGAAGCGGTGCCGGGAGAAGCGGCCGGCGCGGTCCCCGTGGGCGGTATGGACATGCCGTGCGGGTCACCGGGTGTGCCGTACGGCGTGGTCCGTCCCGGGGCGGAGGGCGCCGCCGTGGGTTCCGTGGGGCGCACCGGGCCCGGGTGGGCGGTGGTCCGGCCCGACGCCGCGTGGTCCTCCACCCGGCGCAGCAGCTCCTCCGCGCGGGCCGCCGCCTGCTCGCGGTCGTAGGCCAGCAGCAGGCGGCAGTCCTGCCCGTGGCCCGGCCGGACATGCGGGAGCCAGCCCAGCCAGGCCCACTCGGCCGTACGGTCCGCCACCGGACGGGACCGGTCGGCACTGATCAGCACGATCTCCAGCAGGTCGGGGGAGTGCAGGGCGGCGAGCTGGGCCAGCACCGCGCGCGCCAGGCCGGACAGCCGGGGGCGGGGACCGGCCAGCCCGAGCGCCCCCGCCTCACGCAGCGCGGCGGTCACCGGCACCGCGGGCAGCAGGCCCGAACCGTCGGGCGCGCTGCGGTCGGCCGTGCCGAGCCGCACGGTCAGCGCCTCGGGGTGGCCCGGCCCGCGCTCCCACAGCCGGGGGCCCGGACCGAGCGCGGTCAGCAGCAGGGCGGCCGGGTCCGGCCACGTCTCCGGCTGCTGCGGGGCACCGGCCGGCGTGGCCTGCCCCTTGCCGGCGGCCGTACCGGCGTACGTCTCCCGGCCGTCCGGCTGCTCCGCGCGCCCACCGGCCAGGCGTCGCGCCCAGGCGCCGAGGCCACGCCGCCGGGCGGCCGGCGCGGCCGCACCGCCGTACGGGGCCGCGGCCAGGCCTCCGGGCCCGCCGACGCCGAAACGCCCGGCGTGGGTGTCACCACCGGAGGTCGCGCCGTCCGCGCCCGGACGACCACCGCGAGGGCCGGCCTCAGCCGGCTCGCCACCCGGGTACTCGCGAGCCCCGGCGCCGCCCCCAGCGGCCCCGTAGCCGTGATACGTCGCACCGACCGAGGAAGAACCCCCCGCACCGCCCGGATCCACCGACGCCGTGACACCGGCCCCACCGACCGAGGCCGAGCCCCCGGCACGGTCCGCACCCGCCGCGGGCGACCCGCCTCCACCGGGCCCACCGGCGCCGGAGAACGCCGGCGCACCCGCACCGACGCCGCCGGCCGAAGGCGGGGCGCCCGTACCGACCCCGCCGGTACCTCCGCCGGCCGAAGGCGAGACCCCGGCGCCGGTCCCCCCGGCACCGGCGCCCGCGCCGAACGAGGGCGAGTCGTCCGCGCCCGGCCCCCCGGCCCGCGCGTCCGGACCCGCGGCCGCCGACGGCGGGACACCTCCCTCGACACCACTCGCGGACGCCCCGTCCCCCACGGCGACCCGCACGCATCCCTCCCCGTCAGGCACCGTGGGAACCGGCCCCCCCGCTCCCCCCGACGCAGCGACCCGCAACGCCGACTCCCCGATCCGCAGCAACCCCCCGGCAGGGACCCGCACCGGCTGTTGCCCCACCCGCACCCCGTCGAGCGCCGTACCGTTCGTGGAGCCGAGGTCGGCGACCGAGACGCGGCCGTCCGCGCCGACGGTGACCGCGCAGTGCAGGCGGGAGACGTCGGGGTCGTCCAACGGAACGTCCGCCTCGGCGGAGCGGCCGACGGTGATGCGGCCGCCGTGCAGCAGATGGACCCCGCCCGCGTCGGGTCCGGCGACCACGTGCAGCTGGGTGGGGGCGTCGGCCGGCTCGGGATGCGGCTCGGGGACGGCCGGCGCGCCGAGGGACAGCACGGCGCCGTCGACCAGCGGGGGCTCGCCGAGGGTGGCGCGGCGCGGGTCGAGCCGCTCGGTGCCCGCGTAGAGGACGACGGCCGTACTGCCGCCGTCGCGCCCGGCGCCGGGGCCGTTCTCCCCGGTGACCGCCGCGCCCAGCGCCGAGGCGACCGCGGCCAGCTCCGTGCCCACGGGTGCCGTGACCAGCACGTCACGGCACGCGGCGCGGCCCCGCTGCGGGGAAGGGCCCAGCGGATCTACGACGGTCAGCCGGATCTGCATCGGCGTCAGCGGTCCCTTCTGCGCGGGTCTGCGCGGGCGCGGACTTCCCCCCACCCCGCACGAGCACGTCGGCCAGTAACTGCTGGAGGCATCCTTGCACCTGCCACCGACAGCGCGCCCCGGACCCGGTGACAAGTGATCTTGATTGGTCGGCTCTGCCCCCAAAAGTGCCTGACCAGTGTCTCGCCGGTGATCAGTTGAGATCGGTCACGTCCGCCTCCGGCAACCACCGGACCGGACCCGGCGTCTTTCCTTCGAACATGCCCGGGAACGCGTACGTAGTGCCTTGAGGGGCCGCACTACAGTGGTCCGGGACACCGGAACGCAGGCGAGCGACAGCGAGCCACAGCAATCAGCAGGGAGCGCGTGACGTGCGGCCAGTCGGCAGCAAGTACCTGCTTGAGGAGCCGCTCGGACGCGGCGCCACAGGCACCGTCTGGCGTGCCCGCCAGCGCGAGACCGCGGGCGCCGAGGCGGCCGTGCCGGGCCAGCCCGGGGAGACCGTCGCGATCAAGGTCCTCAAGGAGGAGCTGGCGAGCGACCCCGACATCGTGATGCGTTTCCTGCGTGAGCGCTCCGTCCTGCTCCGGCTCACCCACCCGAACATCGTCCGGGTCCGCGACCTGGTCGTCGAGGGCGACCTGCTGGCGCTCGTCATGGATCTCGTCGACGGCCCCGACCTGCACCGCTACCTGCGCGAGAACGGCCCCTTCACGCCGGTCGCCGCCGCGCTGCTGACGGCCCAGATCGCCGACGCGCTCGCCGCGAGCCACGCCGACGGGGTCGTCCACCGCGACCTGAAACCCGCGAACGTCCTGCTCAAGCAGTACGACGGGCTGATGCACCCGATGCTGACCGACTTCGGCATCGCCCGTCTCGCCGACTCCCCGGGCCTGACCCGTACCCACGAGTTCGTCGGCACGCCCGCGTACGTGGCGCCGGAGTCCGCCGAGGGCCGTCCGCAGACCTCGGCCGTCGACGTCTACGGCGCCGGCATCCTGCTGTACGAACTGGTCACCGGCCGTCCGCCGTTCGCCGGCGGCACCGCGCTGGAGGTCCTGCACCAGCATCTGAGCGCCGAGCCGCGCCGCCCGTCGACCGTCCCCGACCCGCTGTGGACGGTCATCGAGCGCTGCCTGCGCAAGAACCCCGACGAGCGGCCCAGTGCGGAGAACCTGGCGCGCGGGCTGCGTGTCGTCTCCGAGGGCGTCGGCGTGCACGCGACCGCCGCGCAGATCGCCGCCGCCGAGGGCGTCGGCGCGCTGCTGGCCCCGGACCCGGCGCCCGCCGCCGTCCCGGGCGTGCCCGGCGCCGCCGACGCCACCCAGGTGCTGCCGGCGAACGGGCCGCAGGCGGCGTACGACCCGAACGGCGCGACCAGCGTGCTGCCGCACACCGGCGGCCCTGCGGGCGCCGCCGACCCCACCGCCGTCCTGCCGAGCACCGGTGCCGCGGACCCGACGGCCGTCCTGCCGCCCGTCCCGCCGGACCAGCAGGGCCAGTACGGCCGCCAGGCCCCGTACGGCCCGCAGGGGCAGCCCGAGCAGCCGCATCCCTGGCAGACGCAGCTGCGGGCCGCCCGCGACCGCAACGACCAGACACAGGTCCAGTACCTCGGCCCGGACGAGGACCCGCTGCGCCGCCGCCCCCAGCGGCAGGTGGCCCGGCCCCAGCAGCAGCCGCGCCCGGCCCCGCAGGCCCGCCCGCAGCAGCCGCAGCCGCGCGGCCGGCAGCGCGGGCAGGGCGGAGGGGACGGGCAGGGCGCCGGTTACGGCTATCCGCAGCAGCAGCCCCAGCGGTACGCCACGCCGCAGCCCCAGCAGTACGCGCCGCCGGCCCGGCCCGAGCCGCAGCGGCCCGGGCGCGAGCCCCGGGCGCCGCGGCAGCGCAGCGCCAACCCGATGAAGATCCCCGGTCTCGGCTGCCTGAAGGGCTGCCTGTTCACGATCGTCATCCTGGTCGTGGCGAGCTGGCTGGTCTGGGAGCTGACCCCGCTGCACACCTGGATCGGCCAGGGCAAGGGGTACTGGGACCAGGTGAGCGACTGGGTCGGCAAGGTGAGCGGCTGGGTGAAGGACCTGAGCGGTTCGTCCGGCAACGGAAACTGATCGCCGGTCTGGAGATTTGTCGACATCTGCCGGGTGATTTCCGTCTCCGCGGTGAAGGTTGGCTCGCCGGACGCGTAGTTTTAACGACAACACGCGTCTGTAGGAGCAGCCTTGGCACGGAAGATCGGCAGCCGGTACACCGCCCACCAGATCCTGGGGCGGGGCAGCGCCGGCACGGTGTGGCTGGGCGAGGGACCGGAAGGTCCCGTCGCCGTCAAGCTGCTGCGTGAGGACCTCGCCTCCGACCAGGAGCTGGTCGGACGCTTCGTACAGGAGCGGACCGCGCTGCTCGGCCTGGAACACCCGCACATCGTCACCGTGCGGGACCTCGTGGTCGACGGCAACGACCTGGCCCTGGTCATGGACCTCGTGCGGGGCACCGACCTGCGCACCCGCCTGGAGCGGGAGCGGCGGCTCTCCCCGGCGGCGGCCGTGGCGATCGTCGCGGACGTCGCCGACGCCCTGGCGGCGGCCCACGCGGCCGGGATCGTCCACCGGGACGTGAAGCCGGAGAACGTCCTCCTCGACATGCAGGGCCCGCTCGGGCCGGGCGGCGCCCACCCCGCCCTGCTCACCGACTTCGGCGTCGCCAAGCTGATCGACTCGCCGAAGCGGACCCGCGCCACGAAGATCATCGGTACGCCGGACTACCTCGCCCCCGAGATCGTCGAGGGCCTGCCGCCCCGGGCCGCCGTGGACATCTACGCGCTGGCGACCGTCCTGTACGAGCTGCTGGCCGGCTTCACGCCCTTCGGCGGCGGACACCCGGGCGCCGTGCTGCGGCGGCACGTCACCGAGACCGTCGTACCCCTGCCCGGCATCCCCGAGGAGCTGTGGCAGCTGCTGGTGCAGTGCCTGGCCAAGGCGCCCGCCTCCCGGCTGCGCGCCTCGGAGCTGGCGGCCCGGCTGCGCGAGCAGCTGCCGACGCTGGCCGGGATACCGCCGCTGGACGTGGACGAGCCGGATCCGGCCGAGGAGGAGACGGCGGACCCGGTGCCGGCGGCCCCGGGCGGGCCCGAGCCGGTACGGCGCAAGGGTGCCGTGCCCCTGGTTCCCGGCGCCAGGCCGGACTCCAACCGCGACACGCACACCTCGATGCGGGTCCCCGCGCCGGACGAGCTGGCCGGCGGGGCCCACGGGACCGCGCGCGTCCCCAGGGCCGCCGGCGCGCCCCGGCCGGGGTCGGCTCGGCACCGCGCCGCCGTGCGCCGACGCCGGATCACGCTGGGCGTGGCCGGAGCGGCCCTGGCGGCGGTCGTGGGTGTCGGCGTGTGGCTGGCCTCGGCGGACGGGGACGACCCGCCGCCCCCGCCCTCCCACAGCTCGTCGGCCCCCTGACCCGACGGGGGCTCCGCGGCCGGACCCGTGCTCCCGCCCGTCCGTCGCGCCCTCCGTCGCGCCCTCCGTCGTGCCCGCCCGCCCCGGTCGGCCGGGAGGCGGGCGGGACCGCTTGCCGCAGCCGTTACGCTGGAGGCGTGGCAGTCGTCGATGTATCCGAAGAGCTGAAGTCCCTCTCCTCGACCATGGAGTCGATCGAGGCCGTCCTGGACCTCGATACGCTGAGGGCACAAATCGCCGTGCTCGAGGAGCAGGCGGCGGCCCCGTCCCTGTGGGACAACCCGGACGAGGCGCAGAAGGTCACCAGCAAGCTCTCCCACCTCCAGGCCGAGGTCAGGAAGGCGGAGACGCTGCGTGGCCGGATCGACGACCTCGCGGTCCTCTTCGAGATGGCCGAGGAGGAGGACGACCCGGACACCCGCGCCGAGGCCGAGTCCGAGCTGACCTCGGTGCGCAAGGCGCTGGACGAGATGGAGGTCCGCACCCTCCTGTCCGGCGAGTACGACGCCCGCGAGGCACTCGTCAACATCCGTGCCGAGGCCGGTGGCGTCGACGCCGCCGACTTCGCCGAGAAGCTCCAGCGCATGTACCTGCGCTGGGCCGAGCAGCGCGGCTACAAGACCGAGATCTACGAGACGTCGTACGCGGAGGAGGCCGGCATCAAGTCGACCACCTTCGCCGTGCAGGCTCCGTACGCCTACGGCACGCTCTCCGTCGAGCAGGGCACGCACCGCCTCGTGCGCATCTCGCCGTACGACAACCAGGGCCGCCGCCAGACATCCTTCGCGGGCGTCGAGATCCTTCCGGTGGTCGAGCAGACCGACCACATCGAGATCGACGAGTCCGAACTGCGGGTGGACGTCTACCGCTCCTCCGGCCCCGGCGGCCAGGGCGTGAACACCACCGACTCCGCGGTGCGGCTCACCCACCTGCCCACCGGCATCGTGGTCTCCTGCCAGAACGAGCGGTCGCAGATCCAGAACAAGGCGACCGCGATGAACGTCCTCCAGGCCAAGCTGCTGGAGCGGCGCCGCCAGGAGGAGCAGGCGAAGATGAACGCCCTCAAGGGCGACGGCGGCAACTCCTGGGGCAACCAGATGCGTTCGTACGTGCTGCACCCGTACCAGATGGTCAAGGACCTGCGCACCGAGCATGAGGTGGGCAACCCGGAGGCCGTGTTCAACGGTGAGATCGACGGGTTCCTGGAGGCCGGCATTCGCTGGCGCAAGCAGCAGGAGAAGTAAGTTTGTCGACATGACAACTGCCGCCCGCAGGGCGGCAGTTGGCTTTTGTCTGGGTTTTACATCACACTCACAGGCGCCATCTCGCCCCAAACGCCGCCCCATTGGACATTGTGCGCGCAACGGCCTTGACGTTGCTTTGAAAAATCGGAAGGGTGAGCCGCGGCATGCGTACAGTCTGGGGCGCATGTGAACCGGGGGAATGAGTTGACGCGATCTTCGTCACCGGCTGCCTCCGTCGATCACGGCCTGCCCCACACGCCGCCTCTCTGACGATCAGCTACTGGGGGTAGCAACCACATGACGAAGAAGACGCGGATCCGGGTCGCGCGGATAGCCGCCGGCGCCGTGATCGCGGCCGGTGCGTCGCTGACCGCCGCCGGCGCGGCGTCCGCCCTGGACCTCGATGTCCAGGCGGGCCCGATCAGCCTGGGCGTGAGCGGCGTCGGCAACACCGACGGCGGCTCGACCGACGGCGGTACCGACGGCGGCTGCCCGATCGGCATCTGCACCGACGGCGGCACCGTCACCACCGGCGGTTCGACCGACGGTGGTACGGCCGACGGCGGTTCGACCGACGGCGGCACCGTCACCACCGGCGGAACCGTCACCACGGGCGGGACCACGGACGGCGGCACCGTCACCACCGGCGGTTCGACCGACGGTGGTACGGCCGACGGCGGTACGACCGACGGCGGTACGAC
This sequence comes from Streptomyces sp. NPDC014991, assembly GCF_043080665.1. Classification (NCBI taxonomy): domain Bacteria; kingdom Bacillati; phylum Actinomycetota; class Actinomycetes; order Kitasatosporales; family Streptomycetaceae; genus Streptomyces; species Streptomyces sp. NPDC014991. The sequence goes on along the minus strand of NZ_JBIBVY010000009.1, from coordinate 223,733 downwards.
CGACGGCGGCACCGTCACCACCGGCGGAACCACCGACGGCGGTACGACCGACGGCGGCACCGTCACCACCGGCGGAACCACCGACGGCGGCAACGGCAACGGCGGCAACGGCTCCGACGGCGGCAACGGCAACGGCGGCAACGGCTCCGACGGCGGCAACGGCAACGGCGGCAACGGCACCAGCGGTGGCTCCGGCACCTCCGGCGGCGACAGCGGCACCGGCGGCACCGGCGATTCCGGCAGCACCGGCAGCACCGGTGACGGCGGCACCGGTGACGGCGGCAACGGCACCGGTGGCAACCACACCGTCCCCGAGGGCGGCAACAACAACGTCCCGCAGGACGAGGGCTCCGCGACGCTCACCGACACCGGGTCCGACACCACGGTCCAGGGCGGTGACAAGCAGCTCGCCGAGACCGGTGCCGGTCAGACCGCGTTCCTGCTCGTCGGCGCCGCGACGATGATCGCCGGTGGTATCGGCTTCCGCATCCTGCCGCGTCTGGTGAACGGCCGGGGCGGCGCCACCGCCTGACCGTAGCCACGCGATCACCCACCGCACGCACGGCACACACGTAAGGGCCCGGAGCCAGGCGCTCCGGGCCCTTACGACGCTTCCGCGTCTCCCGCGCCCCCGCCGGGCGCTTCCGCGGGCTGCTACGCGGTCTGGTGCGCCAGCAGCGCCACCGCGGCGATCAGCACCGCCAGCAGCGCGATCAGCGCCATCGGGTTCAGCCCCGCGAGGAAGCCCTCCTGCTGCAGTCGCTCGCGGTTGGCACGGCACACGGGGCACCGGCCCTCGCTCACGGGCGCAGCACAGTTCGCGCACACCAACCGGTCGTACGTCATGCGCTCGCCCTCCTTGCACCGGCCATCACATGTACAACGCTCACGGGAACGCGAACGTTCCCCTTCGTTCCCCATCCACTGTGCCAGGTTCCCGCGCGGCGTGCGCGGGGCCCCGGGAAGCAGGCGTCGGGAGGGGGCGCGGGCGGACAGCAGGCACAAAAACGTACATCTCTTGCCCAACCTCAGCCTGCGACTGCACTTGCACACCGGGTTCGCGTATGGTCACGCTCATCTACCCCCGGCGACCCGTGGTGCATCCGTGATCCGATTCGACAACGTCTCCAAGGTCTACCCCAAGCAGACCCGCCCCGCACTCAGGGATGTCTCCCTGGAGGTGGAGAAGGGCGAGTTCGTCTTCCTCGTGGGGTCCTCCGGCTCCGGGAAGTCGACCTTCCTGCGGCTCGTCCTGCGCGAGGAGCGGTGCAGCCACGGCCAGGTGCACGTGCTGGGCAAGGACCTCGCGCGTCTCTCCAACTGGAAGGTGCCGCAGATGCGCCGCCAGCTGGGCACGGTCTTCCAGGACTTCCGGCTGCTGCCCAACAAGACGGTCGCCGAGAACGTGGCCTTCGCGCAGGAGGTCATCGGCAAGTCACGCGGCGAGATCCGCAAATCCGTGCCGCAGGTGCTCGACCTCGTCGGGCTCGGCGGCAAGGAGGACCGCAGGCCGGGCGAGCTGTCCGGTGGTGAGCAGCAGCGCGTGGCCATCGCGCGCGCGTTCGTCAACCGGCCGAAGCTGCTGATCGCCGACGAACCCACCGGCAACCTCGACCCGCAGACCTCCGTCGGCATCATGAAGCTGCTCGACCGCATCAACCGGACGGGCACCACCGTCATCATGGCGACACACGACCAGAACATCGTGGACCAGATGCGCAAGCGCGTCATCGAGCTGGAGAAGGGCCGCCTCGTCCGCGACCAGGCCCGCGGCGTCTACGGCTACCAGCACTGACCGCCCCCAGTTCCCGAAAGGCCTGAAGAACCCGCCATGCGCGCCCAGTTCGTCCTGTCGGAGATCGGTGTCGGTCTCCGCCGCAATCTGACGATGACCTTCGCCGTCATCGTCTCCGTCGCCCTCTCCCTGGCCCTCTTCGGCGGCTCGCTGCTGATGAGCGACCAGGTCAGCACCATGAAGGGCTACTGGTACGACAAGGTCAACGTCTCGATCTTCCTGTGCAACAAGCACGACGCGGAGAACGACGTGCACTGCGCCAAGGGCGCCGTCACCGAGGACCAGAAGAAGCAGATCCTCGTGGACCTGAGGAAGATGCCCGTCGTCGAGAACGTGACCCACGAGTCGCAGGACGAGGCGTACAAGCACTACAAGGAGCAGTTCGGCAACTCCCCGCTGGCCGGCTCGCTGACGCCGGACCAGATGCAGGAGTCGTACCGGATCAAGCTCGAGGACCCGCAGAAGTACCAGGTGATCGCCACCGCGTTCAACGGGCGGGACGGCGTGCAGTCGGTGCAGGACCAGAAGGGCATCCTGGACAACCTCTTCCAGCTGCTCAACCTGATGAACCGCGGCGCGCTCGGGGTGATGGCGATGATGCTGATCGTCGCCCTGCTGCTGATCGTCAACACCGTGCGCGTCTCCGCGTTCAGCCGCCGGCGCGAGACCGGCATCATGCGTCTGGTCGGCGCCTCGGGCTTCTACATCCAGGCGCCCTTCATCGCCGAGGCCGCGGTCGCCGGACTCATCGGCGGCGGTCTCGCCTGTGTGGGCCTCGTGGTCGGCCGGTACTTCACCATCGACCACGGCATGGACCTCTCCCACAAGCTCACGCTCATCAACTTCGTCGGCTGGGACGCGGTGTTGGCCAAGCTGCCGCTCATCCTCGCCACCAGCGTGCTGATGCCCTCACTTGCGGCGTTCTTCGCCCTGCGCAAGTACCTGAAGGTGTGACGCATGCCAAGAGGGCCGTACGGGCATCCGCCCGTACGGCCCTTCGCGTTGTCCTAGACTCACCGCCATGTCAGGCCGTGACCCGCTCTGTCAGCCCCGCCGCATGCGCCGTGGGGCCGCCCTGGCATTGGTCTTCGCCGGCGTACTGGCCGCCGGCGCCGCCACCGGCTCCTTCCCGGGACCCGGGCCCGCCCACGGGCCCGCCGCCGGACCGGCGGGCCCGGCCACCCGGCACGAGGCCGTGGAGCGGGCCGCCGCCGAGGCGATGGCCGACGGCAAGTCCCCGATGGAGGCCGCCGAACGGGCCGTGAGCCGCAGTGGGGACCGCTGGGGCGCGGTCTACTCCGAGGGCGAGTACGAGGAGTTCCAGGAGGCCCTCGACGGCCGCTACACCGGCGTCGGGCTGTCGGCGCGACGGGAGCCCGACGGCCGGATCGAGGTGACGGGGGTGCAGCCCGGCTCGCCCGCCTCCGACGCCGGGATCCGCGCCGGTGACCGGCTGCGCAGCGTCGACGGCAGCAGGGTCGACGGCCGGCCGGTCACCGAGGTGGTCTCCCTGCTGCGCGGAGACGCGCCGGCCGCGCACGCCCCGGACGCCCCGGCCGGTACGACGGTCAGGCTCGGCCTCCAGCGGGGCACGCGCGCGTGGACCGAGTCCCTGCGCCGGGCCCGGCTGTCCACCCACTCCGTGACCTCGCGCCGGCTGCCCGGCGGGGTCACCGTCGTCAGGATCGCCGCGTTCACCAAGGGCTCCGCCGACGCCGTCCGCGAGGCCCTGCGCGCCGCCCCGGCCGACGGCGGGACCATCCTCGACCTGCGGGGCAACTCCGGGGGCCTGGTCACCGAGGCGGTGGACACCGCCTCCGGGTTCCTGGACGGCGGCCTGGTCGCCACCTACGACGTCGACGGCGTCCAGCGCGCCCTGCACGCCCACAGCGGCGGCGACACCGCCCGGCCCCTGGTCGTCCTCGTCGACGGCGGCACCATGAGCGCGGCCGAGCTGCTCACCGGCGCCCTCCAGGACCGGGGCCGCGCGGTCGTGATCGGGTCCCGCACCTTCGGCAAGGGCTCCGTCCAGATGCCTACCGAGCTGCCCGACGGCTCGGTGGCCGAGCTGACCGTCGGCCACTACCGCACCCCCTCGGGACACGCGGTCGACGGCCGGGGCATCACACCGGACCTGGAGGCGGGCCCGGAGGCCCTCGGGCGGGCGGAGACGGTCCTCACGGGCCTGGGCGACCCCTCCTAGCCCGCCGTAATCGGCTGTACGCGCACCCCCTCCCTGGTGCGAAAATGGCAGGCACTATGGCTAAGGAACAAGGGCGCAAGCTGATCGCGCAGAACAAGAAGGCGCGGCACGACTACCACATCCTCGACACCTACGAGGCCGGTCTGGTCCTCATGGGCACCGAGGTCAAGTCACTGCGCCAGGGGCGGGCCTCGCTGGCCGACGGCTTCGTACAGCTGGACGGGCACGAGGCGTGGCTGCACAACGTGCACGTCCCCGAGTACGTCCAGGGCACCTGGACCAACCACAGCGCCCGCCGCAAGCGGAAGCTGCTGCTGCACCGCACGGAGATCGACAAGCTGGAGGCCAAGTCCCAGGAGACGGGGCACACGATCGTGCCCCTCGCCCTGTACTTCAAGGACGGCCGGGCCAAGGTCGAGATCGCGCTGGCGCGGGGCAAGAAGGAGTTCGACAAGCGCCAGACCCTGCGGGAGAAGCAGGACCGGCGGGAGACGGAGCGGGTGATCTCCGCGGCACGCCGGCGCCAGCGCGGTTAGCGGAGCCGGCGGGGGGAATACGCTGGCACGTGCCCGCGTTGTTCCCGTACGATGGGGCCTGCACCTCACAGCGGGTGCGCACCTTGAGAAATACACATGGGGATGATCGGTTTCGACAGCGGCTGTCGAAGCAGGGGAAGCGTGTCGAGGAAGCGGCCATGATCTCGTAAACCACAGGCCGAAAAAATAATCGCCAACACCAAGCGCGATTCCTTCGCCCTCGCTGCCTAAGTAGCGACTTGCGAAGTGTCAGCCCGGGGCTGTTCCCGACCCGGATCCTGGCATCAGCTAGGGAACTAAACCTTGATCCCGGTCACGGGGTGAAGAGGGAAACCTAACAGTGACTGAGCCCGTCGGAGACTTGTTCGCGTGATCTCCGGGGCCGAGAAAAACGTAGCGGACTGCACACGGAGAAGCCCTGATTCCGCACCGTTGGACGCGGGTTCGATTCCCGCCATCTCCACCACGATCGGGAGGCCCCCGGGCCTCCCACCTCCCATGTGGGCGAAGGCCCCGCCGCACGCAGCGGCGGGGCCTTCGTCATGCCCGCCCCGTGCCGGGCGGAGGGGCGCCCCGCTCAGGCCGGCGGGGTGTCCCTCCAGCCGCCGTCCCCGCCGGCGCCCTCGCCGGGGAGCCCCGGATCGGGCAGCTCCCCCTCGACGGGGACGGCGGTCACGAAGTTCGGTCCGACGGTGAGCCGCAGACGGGGGCCGAGTTCCACGGTCACGAACGACTTGGTGCGCGCCACCACGCCGCGGAACGCCTCCAGCGCGGGCTGGGGCACGACCAGACGCTCGCCGTGCTGCGGGACGGAGAAGGTCTCGGTCCCGGGTGACAGCCGGCCACGTGACCCGCCGGAGCGGTGGGTGGGGCGCAGCGGCCGGCGGACCCCCGGGTACAGGGCCGCGTACAGGCCGGCGAAGGTGTTGAGGTGTCCCAGCCCGGCCGCCGTCAGCCGGCAGACGCAGACGCCCTCGATCTGGCGCTGCTCGACCAGGTGCGGCGGCAGGCGCGCGGCGTCGGCGGCCAGCAGCCTGGTCACCGCCCACAGGCCGCCCTCGGTGCGGGACGCGTACGCCTCCACGTTGAACAGGTCCACGAGCAGCTGCCAGTACGTGGACGGCTGGGCGTTGCGGTGGAACTGTTCCAGCCGGGGGGCTATGCGGCCCAGCTCACGGGCGTAGACCTGGTTCCAGCGGGCGAGGGCCAGCTGGGCGTTGGCCTGCCGGTCCCGGTCGGTGTCGAAGTCGGCGACGACCCGCTCCCGCTCCGCCCGTACGTGCGTCTGCCGCAGCTCGCCCAGTTCGTAGGTCAGGACGCGTCTGGTGCGCTGTACGGGCCGGCCGTAGGCGGTGGCCAGCTCGATCAGGTCCGGGTCGTCGGGCGCCGGTCCCTTCCACGGCCCCGGGGCGGGCACGTACCGCTCGGCGAGGGCCTCGATCAGCTCGGCGGCCCGCTCCTGGCGCAGGCGGACGGCCGGGGTGCGGTTGACGGCGCGCTCCAGGGTGGCCCGCGAGATGGCGAAGAGGGCCGCTACCTGGTCCAGGAAGCGGGGGCGCCGGCTGGGCACGATGCCCTCGTTCTCGAACCGCCGGTAGTTCTTGGGTGACACCCCGAGCGCGTCCACCACGTCGCGTGCCCGCAGACCGCAGGCGCGCCGCACGTCGGCGATGTCCCAGGACGCGTGGCGCTGGTGGTTCATCAGCGTGGAGGGGTGGGTGCCCAGCGCCCGGGCGAGGGCGCGCACCCGGGGCGGATCTGGCACTCGGTGCCCGTTCTCGTAGGCGAGGATCTGCGCCTTCGTGGTGCCGACCTCCCGCGCCAGCTCCTCCGCCGTCAGGGCGACCGCACCGGGACGCGCGTAGATGTTCATGCGGAGCGCGCGCAGCTCCGATGGGCTGAAATCGGCCAGGCCCCGTGCCATGAGCGTGCTCATCCTCCTCGGGAGGACCACTTTAGGGGTACCATTTCCAGGCCACGACCGTTTCACATCGTCAGGCGGCGGTCGCAACTCACCTGGCCCGCTTTGCTTTTAGGCGGCTGAACCGGTGGATGCGCCCGCCGAAATGCGCGAGGTTGGACGACGTCGGCCGCAGGTTCGTCACTGTGGTCCACGTAGCTCGGTTGTGAAAGTGGCCCTGGCCCCCACGGTGTCGACGCCGTTGGCGGGGGCACAGGGCCGGCGTGTGGGAGCGAGACCCCGAAGGTCCCCTGTTACCGCAGGGGGCCTTCCGCCGTCAGAAGATGTTTTCCAGCTGGTGTCGCAGCCAGGCACCCAGTGCCTGGAGCGCCAGCCAACCGAAGATCCTCCGGGCGGTCTTCCGGTTGTCACGCCCGCCGCCGTCGGGCGGGTCCTCCACGCGCACACCTCCTCTCGGTCGCGGGGCGATCGGCCCCGATCGGGCGAGCCGATCGCGAGGTGCGCCGCGAGAGACGATGTTGGGATGAGCCTACCGGGTCACACGCGCGATACAGGCCCAGTTGTGGGCGCGTCGAACCCCAACTCCCTTCGTAAATGTCTACTTGACGATCAGTTGCTTGTTTGACCATCCCGCCGGATGGCGGGGCGGCCGGCCAACTGACCAGTAGGTCCGGTCGGTTGTTGACAGTTATCGCAGTTCACGGCCGCTACGGGTGAGCCGGAGCGGCCGCACCGGTGGGGACTGTGGCGACGCGGGCCCCGAGTGGCCCGTGTTTCCGGTCGTAGAAGAAATCCGATCGTGTGGGATCGGTCACGTTCATAACGATCCGCTTACTTCACGTCGCGGTCCGTGAAAGGACGCTCAGCTGAGCGTGTGCCGGTCGGAGCACGTGTCGCGGCCCGGAAGCCGGCCCGCCGCGCCCGAGCCGGCGCCGACGAGCAGCGCCAGCGCGGCCGCCGCGGCCGGCACGGCGAAGGCGGTGACCGGGGAGAGGTGCTCCGCCGCCCAGCCGCCCCCCGCCGAGCCGCAGGCGACACCGGTGAGCAGCCCGGTCACCATCAGGCTCATGCCTTCGTTGAGGCGACCGGCCGGGGTGTGCCGCTGCACCAGCGTCATCGCCGTCACCATGGTCGGCGCGGTCGCCATGCCCGCCGGCAGCAGAGCCGCCGCCAGCACCGGCAGCGAACCGGTGAACGCGGCGGCCGACCACGGCAGGAGCATCAGCACGGCCATCGCCGCCAGGCACCGGGTCAGCCGCGGTACGGCCGGTCTCCGCGCGCCGTACACCAGCCCCGCCCCGCACGAGCCCGCCGCCTGGAGCGCGAGCACGGCACCGGCCGCCGCGCGATGCCCCTGTGCGTCGGCGTACGCGATCGTGACGACCTCCATCGCACCGAACACCGCGCCGGTGGCCGTGAAACAGACCAGCAGCGGCGCGATGCCCGGGCTGCGCAGCGGGGACGGTGCCCTGGACCGGCCCACCGGCGGCGGCTCGGTCGCCCGCTGCGCCGTGAACAGCAGCATGCCGGCGAGGAGCAGCACCGCCCCGGCCAGTGTGCCCGCCTCGGGGAAGAACGTGCCGGTCAGGAAGGAGGCCAGTACCGGGCCGAGCATGAAGCACAGCTCGTCGGCGGCCTGTTCGAAGGAGTTCGCGGTGTGCAGCGCGCCCGGTTCGTCGCGCAGCAGGTGGGCCCAGCGCGCGCGGGACAGACCGCCGACGTTCGGGGTGGCCGCGGTGCCGGCGTAGGCGGCGAACAGGGTCCAGTCGGGGGCGTCGTAGCGGACGCACAGCAGCAGCGCGAGGCTGCCGAGCACGGAGACGAGTGTGGCCGGCAGCGCGATAGGGGCCTGCCCGTGCCGGTCGACCAGCCGGGCGAGCCAGGGCCCGGCCAGCCCGGTCGCCGCGAGCCCGGTCGCGGTGACGGCGCCGGCGAGGGCGTACGAGTCCCGGGAACCGGCGATCATCACGACCGCGCTCACGCTGAACATGCCCATGGGAAGGCGGGCGAGCAGGTTCCCGGCGGTGAAGGCGCGGGCACCGGGAAGGGCGAAGATGCGACGGTAACCGGTGAGCGGCGCGTCCTTCCGGCGTATCCGGCCGTCGGTGTCGGTCTGTTGCGGCATGCCCCCACGGTCGCCCCGGAGCGGATCACCGGTCCAACACCTTCCGCGTGCCGATTCACGCACCGACGTTGTAGGTTCCGGCCATGCCCGCCCCCGCTCCCGCAGACCCCCGCCTTCTGCGTTCCTTCGTCGCCGTCGCCGAGGAACTGCACTTCACCCGGGCCGCGGCCCGCCTCTACGTCGCCCAGCAGGCGCTCAGCCGGGACGTACGACGGCTGGAAAAGGAGCTGGGCGCCGAGCTGTTCGTGCGGACCACCCGGCAGGTCACGCTGACCGCGGACGGCGAACGCCTGCTGCCGCTCGCGCGCCGTGTCCTCGCCGCCCAGGACGATCTGCTGGCCGCGTTCGCCCCCGGCCAGGCCCGCCCGCTGCTGGTCGACCTCAACAGTCCCGGCCTGGTCACCGGCCGCCGGGTGCTGCACCGGGCCCGGGAACTCGCCCCCGACTGCGAACTGATGGCCCGCTACGAGAGCGGCCTCACGGGCGCCGCCGCCGATCTGCTGGCCGGCCGGCTGGACGTGTCCTTCGGCCGGTTCGCGGGGCTGGACCCGGCGCTGCGGTCCGGCCTGGAACAGCAGCCGGTGCGCTACGAGCCGATGGCCGTCGTCCTGCCCGGCGATCACCCGCTGGCCGCGCTGCCCCGGGTGCCGGTGGGCGCGCTGGCCGGGGAGACGGTCTACGCCGGTGCCGGGAACCCGCGCACCCGGGAGTGGACCGACCTGGCCCGGCAGCTCTTCGAGGGCCGGGGGATCCGGCTCGCCCCGCCCTTTCCGCTGGCCGTCGGAGACGAGGAGTTCGGGCGGATCATGGCCAAGACCCGCACCCCGGTGCTGGCCGTCCTGGACTTCCCGCCCATGCCCGGCACGGTACGCCGGCCCCTCGTCGGTCCCGTCCCGCTGTCACCCGTCTCCCTGGTCTGGCGCCGGGGGCTGGCGCATCCCGCACTGGCCGCGCTGCGCCGGGCGGGGGCCGAGATGGCCCGCGCCGAGGGATGGCTGCGGCGACCCGGTGACGGCTGGATCCCCGCCGCCGACGAGGACGTGATGAACGCCCGCGCGTGACGGCCCCGCGCCCCGTACTCCCTGTGCGGGGGCCGGCGGGACGGCCCACGGGCCGCCCTACTCCGGGTGCGCCACCGCCTGCTTCTGGAGCTGGACCGCCGCCAGCAGGCTCAGCTGCGGCTCGGCCCGGCGCAGCGCCCTCAGCGCGGCGACCGAGGTGATGTTCCCGGTGAAGCCGGCCTCGGCCAGCCGGGAGCGGACCCAACGGGCACGCAGCTGCGCCTCGGTGGCGCCGGCGGTGGCGGCGACGGCGGCGAGCGCGCGCTCCAGCCCCGGGCGTTCCTCGGGCGGCGCCCCGGCCAGCACCTCCCGCAGACCCGCGGTGATGATGTCCGAGTCCCGGATGACCAGCACGCAGTCCTGCTTCCTGTCGAGTCCCGCGAATCCCTTCACGAGGATCATGGTGCGGGCAACGGGCCGCACACCCCAAACCACTTGAGGAACTCCAGAGCCTTGAGCCTCGGCCCGCCCGGCCACGGGCGGCGCGCCTACGCGTCCGCGTACTTCGCGTCCGCCGCCGGGTCCAGCGCCAGGCGGTAGCCCCGTTTCACCACCGTCTGGATGATCTTCGGCGCGCCGAGGGCCGTGCGCAGGCGGGCCATCGCCGTCTCCACGGCGTGCTCGTCGCGGCCTGTGCCGGGCAGGGCGCGCAGCAGGTCGGCGCGCGAGACGACCCAGCCGGGACGGCGGGCCAGGGCGCGCAGCAGGGACATACCGGCCGGGGGTACCGGCCGGAGGTCGCCGTCCACCAGGACCGCGTGGCCGCGGATCTCCACCCGATGGCCGGCGACGGGCAACGCCCGGGCACGGGAGGGGAGTTCCTGGCACAGCAATTGGACGAGGGGACCGAGGCGGAAGCGCTCCGGCTGGACCGTGTCCACTCCGTGGGCCTGGAGCGGGATCGCGGTGACCGGGCCGACACAGGCCGGCAGGACGTCATGGGCCAGGGCCGCCAGCAGCTCGTCCAGCAGGCCGCGGTCCTCCGCGCGGGAGAGGAGCGAGGCCGCGGCGGGGGCGCTGGTGAAGGTCACCGCGTCCACACCGCGGGTGACGGCCGCGTCCAGGAGGCGGTCCAGGGGGCTGATGTCCTCGGGGGGCATCCAGCGGTACACCGGGACCGGGACCACGTCCGCGCCCGCGGCGCGCAGCGACTCCACGAAGCCGGGCAGCGGCTCCCCGTGCAGCTGTACGGCGACGCGGTGCCCGTCGACGCCCTCCTCCAGGAGGCGGTCGAGCACCTCGGCCAGGGACTCCGAGGAGGGCGACCACTCCTCCGTGAGGCCGGCGGCCCGGATGGCGCCCTTCACCTTGGGGCCGCGGGCCAGCAGCCGTACCCCGCGCAGCCGGCCGAGGAGCTGTTCGCCCAGGCCCCAGCCGTCGGCGGCCTCGACCCAGCCGCGGAAGCCGATCGCGGTGGTGGCCACCACCACGTCCGGCGCGTGGCCGATGATCTCCTTCGTGGCGGCGAGCAGTTCGCCGTCGTCGGCGAGCGGCACGATCCGCAGGGCGGGGGCGTGCACGACGGTGGCGCCGCGCCGCCGGAGCAGGGCGCCCAGCTCGTCGGCGCGGCGCGCGGCGGTGACGCCCACGGTGAACCCGGCGAGGGGGCCGTGCTCGGATTGCTGCTCTTCGTGGTCCATGGGGCTCTCCTAGCTGACCGGCACGCCGACCGAGCCTGTCAACGGTGCGTGACAGGCTCGGTTCGGCTCCGTGTCGCCGGTGTTACGTCACACCTCGGCGTAGCCGAGCTGGGCCTTCTCCGGTGAAGCCGCTGCCGTCGCCGGAGCCTGCCCGGCCGTGCGACGAAGGTATACGGCCCAGGTGAGCGAGAAGCAGGCGCCGTAGAAGACGAGGAAGGCGACGAAGGCGCCGGTGCCGGTGCCGGAGGAGAGGAAGGACTGCCGGAAGGCGAGGTTGATACCGACTCCGCCGAGCGCGCCGACCGCGCCGATCAGGCCCATGGAGGCGCCGGACAGCCGTCGGCCCTGGGCGACGGCCGCCTCGCCCTCCAATCCCTCGGCCAGGGCCTTGGCCTGGAAGATGCCGGGGATCATCTTGTACGTCGACCCGTTCCCGAGGCCGCTGAGGACGAACAGGACGACGAAGACGGACACGAACAGCGGCAGCGACTGCCGCATGCTGGCGGCCACGAGGACGGCGGTGGCGGCGGCCATGCCGACGTAGTTCCACAGGGTGATGCGGGCGCCGCCGTACCGGTCGGCGAGTCGGCCGCCGACGGGCCGGACGAGGGAGCCGAGCAGCGGGCCGACGAAGGTGAGGTACGCCGCCTGGAGCGGGGTCCGGCCGAACTGGATCGTCAGCACCTGGCCGAAGGCGAAGCTGTAGCCGATGAACGAGCCGAAGGTGCCGATGTACAGGAACGCCATGATCCAGGTGTGGGCGTCCTTCGCGGCGTCCTTGGCCGCGCCGGTGTCGTTGCGCACCGAGGCCAGGTTGTCCATGAACAGCGCGGCGAGCACGGCGGCCACGACGATCAGCGGGATGTAGATCCCGAGCAGCACGCGCGGGCCGCCGCTCGCGCCGATGACGGCGAGCGCGACGAGCTGGATGACGGGCACGCCGATGTTGCCGCCGCCGGCGTTCAGACCCAGCGCCCAGCCCTTCCTCCTGAGCGGGAAGAAGGCGTTGATGTTGGTCATGGAGGACGCGAAGTTGCCGCCGCCGATACCGGTCAGCAGGCCCACCAGGAGGAAGGTGGAGAAGGACGTCCCCGGTTCCATCACCCAGAACGCCGCGACGGTCGGGACGAGCAGCAGACCGGCCGCGATCACCGTCCAGTTCCGGCCGCCGAAGACGGCGACGGCGAAGGTGTACGGCACGCGGGCGACCGCGCCGACCAGGGTGACCACCGAGGTCAGCAGGAACTTGTCGGCGGGACTGAGCCCGTACTCGGGCCCCATGAACAGCACCAGCACCGACCACAGGGCCCAGACGGAGAACCCGATGTGCTCGCAGAGCACGGAGAACCACAGGTTGCGGCGGGCGATCCGCTCCCCGGTCGCCGCCCAGAACTCCTCGTCCTCCGGATCCCAGCGCTCGATCCAGCGTCCACTGCGACGGGTTGGGGCTGGGGCTGTCATCGCGCCTCCACGGTGCTCCGGCTGCTCGGTCTGCCGACCACTGACTGAGCCCGAAGGTAGGGAGGCCGGGTTTCCGGCCTGTGGCTGTGGGTGACCGGAAGGGAACGTTGCTCTCACTCGGCCGCCCGGTGGCCGGTGAGGCGGCCGGCCCGGGCGCCCTCAGCCGCGGAGCGCGGCGTCGAGGTCGCGCATGATCTCGCCCACGCGTCCGCCGCCGGCCGGTGCGGCGGGCAGCCGGCCGAGCACCGCGACGACCGCGGCGGGCACGCCCCGGCCCGCCGGGTCCCGGACACCGGCGCGGGCGCCCCGGCCGTCCGTGGCCGCCAGTTCCTCGGCGTGGGCCGCGTGCGCCGCCGCGCCGAGCACGTGCCGCACCTGGTGTGCGCTTGCCCTGGGGTGCAGGTAGGCGGCGCCGGCCGCGTGGCTCGCCGCCCGTGCCGCCTCGGCCGCGGCGGGTGAGGGGGCCTCCCGCGCCGCCCGGTACGCCGCCCACGCGCTCTGCCGCAGCGCCGCCGTGCGCCGGCCGCCCGCCGCGAAGGCGCGGGCCGCGTCGACGGCCTCGCGAGGACGCGGGTCGGCGGGGACGCTCTCCTCGAAGAGCGCCAGGACGCGGTACGCGCAGTCCGCGGCGTAGCCCGTGATCTCCCGCAGCTCGTGTGCGCTCAGCTCGATCGTGGACGGTCCGTTCGGTTGCGTGGGCATGGCCCGATCCTCCCGTGGCCCGCCCGGCCGGCGCCAGGACGCGGCCGCAGGAGCGTGGGCGGTCACGCGAACCGGGCGCGGGGGGTTCCGGCGCCCCCCGCGGGCGGGCACTGTGTGAGGAGGGGACGGCACGGTCCCCGGCATGCTCGCGCATGGCTCCACGCGGTTCCTGCCTAGGCGGTGACTGGCACATGGCACTCGGTGGCGTCACGCCCCCGTACGAGCTGCGGTTCGACGCCGGGCGGGTGTGTCTGGGTCTCCTCGCCACCGCGCATCCGGTCGAACGGCTGGACGGGACGGGGTCGTTGTGCGCGTGGATCACCGGCGTCGGGATCGTGCCCGCCGGTACGGCGCTGGACCACGCCGACGCCTCCTGGCCGGCCGGGTTCCGGGAACTGCGCGGGAGCGTAGGGACGTTGGTGCGCGAGCGGCACGCCGGGAGCACGCCGTCGTACGGGCGTGCGCTGCGGCGGGTGAACGAGGCCGCCGGGGCTGCGGTCCCGGTCGTCCTCGCCGTACGGGGGAAGGAGGGCGGCCTCGTACGGGAGCTGGCGGCACCGCCCGGCTGTGCCGCGCTGCTCGCCGTCGTGGCCCGGGACGCCGTCGAGCTGCTCACCGACCCCGTGGCGAGGGCCGCCCTGCGCGAGTGCGAGGGGGACAACTGCCCCCTCGTGTACCTCGACACCTCCCGCGGGCGCCGCCGCCGCTGGTGCTCCAGCGAGGTGTGCGGGAACCGGGAGCGGGTGGCCCGGCACCGGCGGCGGACCGCGCCCGCGCGCGACTGAGCGGTCGTACGCGCCCCGGACCTGGAGTGATGTTCGTAACACCAGGTTTGGTTGGCCGGTACACGGGCATTGCCGGGCCGCTTCGGCGGTGTGTCGGAAATGTAAAGATCGTTCGGTGGGAATGTGCACCCATGTCCCGCTCGTCACGTCACTTCGGAGAAATCTGTCACTCCGGTTTGAACGCCGGGCCACCCGTGTCCGTACGGGTGGACGAGCGACCGACTGGGGGAACCCCCGGACACCGGAGGTGGGCGTGCGCAAGGATGCGGCCGTGGCCAATGAACGTGGATCGAGGGCCCGACATCGCATGTCCTCACAGCCCTCGGAACCTGACGAGGAGCTGATGCGTGCCCTGTACCGGGAGCACGCCGGACCTCTCCTTGCGTATGTCCTGCGACTGGTCGCCGGCGATCGGCAGCGTGCCGAGGACGTCGTGCAGGAGACGCTCATCCGTGCCTGGAAGAACGCCGGTCAGCTCAATCGGGCGACCGGTTCGGTACGCCCCTGGCTGGTGACGGTCGCGCGCCGCATCGTCATCGACGGCCATCGCAGCCGGCAGGCCCGGCCGCAGGAGGTCGATCCGTCGCCGCTGGAGGTCATCCCCGCGGAGGACGAGATCGACAAGGCGCTGTGGCTGATGACGTTGTCGGACGCGCTCGACGACCTGACCCCGGCCCACCGGGAGGTGCTCGTCGAGACGTACTTCAAGGGGCGTACGGTCAACGAGGCGGCCGAGACGCTGGGCATTCCGAGCGGCACGGTCCGCTCCCGGGTGTTCTACGCCCTGCGGTCGATGAAGCTGGCACTGGAGGAGCGGGGGGTGACGGCGTGATGAGCAACGGCTACGGGGGAATGCCAGGATTCGGACCGGGTGGTCCGGGTATGTCTGGCCCCATGAACCCCAGGCAGGGATCTTCGGTGCCGAGCGAGCACGAGACCGTCGGCGCCTACGCCCTCGGGATTCTCGACGACGCCGAGGCAACCGCTTTCGAAGCGCATCTCGCCGGCTGCGAGTGGTGCGCCCAGCAGCTCGACGAGCTGGCCGGGATGGAACCGATGCTGGCCGCGCTCGCGGACCTGCCCGGCTCCGGCAGCACACCCGCGATCGGTGAGTCGCTGTCCGCCCGGCCCAGCCCTCGGCTGGCGGAGAAGCTGGTGGACGAGGTCGCCGAGCGGCGCGCCCAGAAGCGCCGGCGCAGCTTCTACATGGTCGCGGCGGCGGCCGCGCTGATCGTTGCCGGACCGCTGACCGTCATGGCCGTGAACACCGGCTCGGACGGTGGCCGGCAGGTCACCGCGACGCCCGCCCAGGCGACCTTCGAGACCATGTCCGACAAGAAGTCGGGCACCGACCCGTCGACGTCGGTCAGCGCGACCGTCGGCATGGCCCGCAAGGACTGGGGCACCCAGGCGGTCCTGGAGCTGAAGAACGTCAAGGGCCCGCTGAAGTGCTCCCTGGTGCTCGTCGCCAAGAACGGGCAGCGCGTGACCATGTCGTCGTGGTCGGTCCCGAACTGGGGGTACGGCATCCCGGGCGCGAAGACCGAGGAGTCCAGGAAGCCGCTCTACATCGGCGGAGCCGCGGCCTTCCAGCCGAACGAGATCGACCACTTCGAGATCGTGACCTTCGAGGGCAAGAAGCTCGTCCAGGTCGACGCGTAGGGCCACGGCGGGCTCCTCCTTCCGGCGTTCCCGGGTGACACGGGGGCGCCGGACCGACGTGCCGTAGCCTACGCCCGCTCCCTTCGCGTACGGTTGACGGCTGCCCAGCACGTCAGAAGGGGGCCCGGTGGCCGCTCAGGTTCAGCAGTCCGCGGTCGACTCGGTACAGGACGCACGCGATTCCGTCCGCGACCGGGAGATCAGCGTCGAACAGGAACACCTGGACCGGGTGTACCGGCGGCTCGAGGAGAAGATCCACGAGGCCGAGTTCCTCATGCACGACGCGGCCCAGCGCGGCCAGGTCGGCACGCCCGGCGCGCTGGCCGAGCGCGACGCGCAGGTGTTCCGGGCCGGTGTCCACCTCAACCGGCTCAACAACGAGTTCGAGGACTTCCTCTTCGGCCGCATCGACCTGCTGCCCGGCAAGGACGGCAGGAAGGGGCCCGACGGCGCGTACACCGCGGTGGAGCCCGCCGAGGGCGCGGTGCGTGACGACAACACCGCCGACATCGCCGAGACCCTGCACATCGGGCGCATCGGTGTGCTGGACTCGGACTACTCCCCGCTGGTCATCGACTGGCGAGCGCCCGCCGCCGCGCCCTTCTACCGGGCCACCCCCGTGGAGCCGGGACGGGTCGTGCGGCGCCGGGTCATCCGGTCCAGGGGGCGCCGGGTGCTGGGGGTCGAGGACGACCTCATGCGCCCGGAGCTGACGGCCTACCTGGGCGGTGACCAGCTGCCCGTCATCGGGGACGGCGCCCTCATGGCCGCCCTCGGCCAGGCCCGCGGCCACACCATGCGGGACATCGTCTCCTCCATCCAGGCCGAGCAGGACATGGTCATCCGCGCTCCCGCCGCCTCCGTCACCTACGTCGAGGGCGGGCCGGGCACCGGGAAGACCGCCGTCGCCCTGCACCGGGCCGCCTACCTGCTCTACCAGGACCGGCGCCGCTACGCGGGCGGCATCCTGATCGTCTCGCCGACCCCGCTGCTCGTCGCCTACACCGAGGGCGTGCTGCCCTCGCTCGGCGAGGAGGGTCAGGTCGCCATCCGTGCGATCGGTTCGCTGGTCGACGGCGCGGAGGCCACGCTGTACGACTCGCCGGCCGTGGCCCGTGCCAAGGGCTCGTACCGGATGCTGAAGGTGCTGCGGAAGGCGGCCCGGGGTGCCCTGGAGCTGGGGTCCGGCGCCCCGGCGGGGCAGCTCGCCCTGGATGACGACACCGACGGCGCCCGGAACGCCGAGAACGCCGGGACCCCGCCGGCCGACGGCCCGCCCGCCCGCCTCCGGGTGGTCGCCTTCGGGCGCCGGATCGAGCTGGGGGCCGGCGAGCTGGACCGCATCCGCCGTACCGTCCTCGGCGGCACCGCGCCCGTCAACCTGCTCCGCCCGCGCGCCCGCAGGCTGCTCCTGGACGCCCTGTGGGCGAGATCCGGCGCCGCCGGCCGGCACGCCGACCCCGAACTCGCCGCCGAACTGCGCTCCTCGTTCGACGAGGACGTCAGCACGGAGGACAGCTTCCTCGGCTTCCTCGACGCCTGGTGGCCCGAACTCACCCCGGAGGCCGTGCTCACCGCCATGGCAGACGAGCGGCGGCTCGGCCGCTGGGCCCGGCGGATCCTCAATCCCGGCGAGGTCCGCAAGGTCGCCCGGGCCCTGCGGCGGGACGGCCGCTCGGTGCACGACATCGCCCTGCTCGACGAGCTCCAGGCGATCCTCGGCGCGCCGGCCCGGCCGCGCAGGAAGCGCGAGCTGGACCCGCTGGACCAGCTCACCGGCCTGGAGGAACTGATGCCGGTGCGCGCGGAGTCGCAGTGGGAGCGGGCCGAGCGCCTCGCGCAGGAGCGCACCGAGTACGCGCACGTCATCGTGGACGAGGCGCAGGACCTCACGCCGATGCAGTGGCGCATGGTCGGCCGCCGCGGCCGGCACGCCACCTGGACGGTGGTCGGGGATCCGGCGCAGTCGTCCTGGTCCGACCCGGACGAGGCGGCACAGGCCCGTGACGAGGCCCTGGGCACCCGGCCCCGGCGCCGTTTCCAGCTCACCGTCAACTACCGCAACCCGGCGGAGATCGCCGAGCTGGCCGCCAGGGTGCTGGCCCTCGCCATGCCGGGCTCCGAGGCGCCGACCGCCGTACGGTCCACCGGCGTCGAGCCCCGCTTCACCGTCGTACGGGACTCGCTGGAGCGGACCGTGCGGGCCGAGGCGGAGCGGCTGCTCGGGCTGGTGGACGGCACGGTCGGCGTGGTCGTCGCGATGAACCGGCGCGAGGAGGCCCGTCGCTGGCTGGCCGGGCTCGGCGACCGGGTGGTGGCGCTCGGCAGCCTCGAGGCCAAGGGACTGGAGTACGACGCGACCGTGGTCGTCTCGCCCGCGGAGATCGCCGACGAGTCACCGGCGGGACTGCGCGTGCTGTACGTGGCGCTGACCCGGGCCACCCAGCAGCTGACAGTGGTGTCGGGGGAGCGGGACGAGCCGGACGGGGCGGGGGTTCCGGACCTCCTGAGGGACTGACGGGAAGAGGTTCTCCGGTGAACTCGGCGCAGCAGGAATGGTCCCGGGCAACTGTTTGTTAGCCTTGACGTGGCACCGGCCCGATCCAAGCCCCCGGGCCCAACCTTCGTCGCTACGAGCGACCACTTGCCGCGAGGCGAGCATGGCGGGTCGGTGTCATGAACGTGGGAGGCCCACGTCACGGAAGTGACGTGGGCCTCTTTCTTTGCCCGGCAACTTCTCGTATGGTGGAAGTTACTTTCCGAATACGAGCGGCCGTCGGTCGGTCCGGTGAACACAACGTCCGCAATCCGGGGCGACTACCACGTACTGATCGGTAGGTGCGACGATCGGACGGCACAACTAGCGACACGGTGAAAGCAGAGGAAGTCGGCCATGGCAACGGCGCCCAGCGTCTCCTACTCGATGACGATCCGGCTGGAGGTGCCCGCGAGCGGAACCGCCGTCTCCCAGCTCACCACCGCCGTGGAGTCCTCCGGAGGCTCGGTGACCGGCCTCGACGTCACCGCGTCCGGTCACGAGAAGCTCCGTATCGACGTCACCATCGCGGCCACCTCCACGGCCCACGCGGAGGAGATCGTCGAGAGGCTGCGCGGCATCGAGGGCGTCACGCTGGGCAAGGTCTCGGACCGTACGTTCCTCATGCACCTCGGCGGCAAGATCGAGATGGCGTCGAAGCACCCCATCCGCAACCGTGACGACCTGTCCATGGTCTACACGCCGGGTGTGGCCCGCGTCTGCATGGCCATCGCCGAGAATCCCGAGGACGCCCGCCGCCTCACCATCAAGCGCAACTCCGTTGCGGTCGTGACGGACGGCTCCGCCGTGCTCGGCCTCGGCAACATCGGCCCCAAGGCCGCGCTGCCCGTCATGGAGGGCAAGGCGGCCCTCTTCAAGCGCTTCGCCGGCATCGACGCCTGGCCGATCTGCCTGGACACCCAGGACTCCGACGCGATCGTGGAGATCGTCAAGGCGATCGCCCCCGGCTTCGCCGGCATCAACCTCGAGGACATCTCCGCCCCGCGCTGCTTCGAGATCGAGGCCCGGCTGCGCGAGGCCCTGGACATCCCCGTCTTCCACGACGACCAGCACGGCACCGCCATCGTCGTCCTCGCCGCCCTGACCAACGCCCTGCGCGTCACGGACAGGGCCATCGAGAACATCCGGGTGGTCATGTCCGGCGCCGGTGCGGCCGGCACGGCGATCCTCAAGCTGCTGATCGCCGCCGGCGTGAAGAACGCCGTCGTCGCCGACATCCACGGTGTCGTCCACGCGGGCCGCGGAGACCTGGTGGACGCCCCGGCCGACTCGCCGCTGCGCTGGATCGCCGACAACACCAACCCCGAGGGCCTGACCGGCACCCTGAAGGAGGCCGTGCGCGGCGCCGACGTCTTCATCGGCGTCTCCGCCCCGAACGTCCTGGACGGCGACGACGTGGCCGCCATGGCCGACGGCGCCATCGTGTTCGCGCTCGCGAACCCGGACCCCGAGGTGGAGCCCGCGATCGCCCGCCAGACGGCCGCCGTCGTGGCCACCGGCCGCTCCGACTTCCCCAACCAGATCAACAACGTGCTCGTCTTCCCGGGCGTCTTCCGCGGCCTGCTGGACGCCCAGTCCCGCACGGTGAACACCGAGATGATGCTGGCCGCCGCGAAGGCGCTGGCCGACGTGGTCACCGAGGACGAGCTGAACCCCAACTACATCGTCCCCAGCGTCTTCAACGACAAGGTCGCGGGCGCCGTGGCCGGGGCGGTCCGCGAGGCCGCCAAGGCGGCCGGCGCGACGGCCTAGGGTCTTTCGGTCGGATCAGGCCGGACCCGCGAGCCCGGCATGATCCGAACGAGAGGGCCTGGACGCGATGTGCGGCTCGGTGCGCGGGGCTGTGAGTATCACCACGGCGGCCCCCCGCACCGGCGCGTCGTGGAACCGAGGGATGCCGGGTGCGCTCTAGGGTGACGGCCGAGCAGGCGCTTTTCGTGTGACTCCCCAGGGTGTTCTCACGACTCCTACGGGTGCCGGATTGGCTTTCCCGCCGCAGGTAGGGGCAGGATGCGTCCCTGGGCGCGACCGCATCGGCATCGCAGTGCCTCGGGCGACTGAGCCGCGTGGCACACCCCAACGGCAAGAAATACACGGGAGTAACAACATGAACCGCAGTGAGCTGGTGGCCGCGCTGGCCGACCGCGCCGAGGTGACCCGCAAGGACGCCGACGCCGTGCTGGCCGCGTTCGCCGAGACCGTCGGCGAGATCGTCGCCAAGGGCGACGAGAAGGTCACCATCCCCGGCTTCCTGACCTTCGAGCGCACCCACCGTGCCGCTCGCACCGCGCGGAACCCGCAGACCGGCGAGCCCATCAACATCCCGGCCGGCTACAGCGTGAAGGTGACCGCGGGCAGCAAGCTCAAGGAAGCCGCCAAGGGCAAGTAAGCGTAAGCGCTCCGCTCTGAGCGCCGTCCCACGTGAGCGCCGTGGGCGACTGCGGGTCCGATGTGCATGGTCACGCAGTTCCCCGCGCCTCCCTGGGGCGCCTCAGCCGAAGACGCCGAAAAGGGCGGTCCCCTCCCAGCGGGGGGACCGCCCTTTCGTCGTGCGTGGGGGCTAGCCGAGGGCCTTGCCCGGCAGCTCCACCTTCGCGCCGAGTTCCACGAGCTTCTCCATGAAGTTCTCGTAGCCCCGGTTGATGAGGTCGATGCCGTGGACGCGGGAGGTGCCCTCGGCGGCCAGGGCCGCGATGAGGTACGAGAAACCGCCGCGCAGGTCGGGGATGACCAGATCGGCACCCTGGAGGCGGGTGGGGCCGGAGACGACCGCGGAGTGCAGGAAGTTGCGCTGGCCGAAACGGCAGTTCGAACCGCCCAGGCACTCGCGGTAGAGCTGTATGTGCGCGCCCATCTGGTTCAGGGCGGAGGTGAAGCCGAGGCGGGACTCGTAGACCGTCTCGTGGATGATCGACAGACCCGTGGCCTGGGTGAGCGCCACCACCAGCGGCTGCTGCCAGTCCGTCTGGAAGCCGGGGTGCACGTCCGTCTCCAGGGCGATGGACTTCAACTGGCCGCCGGGGTGCCAGAACCGGATGCCCTCGTCGTCGATCCGGAAAGCGCCGCCCACCTTGCGGTAGGTGTTCAGGAACGTCATCATCGAGCGCTGCTGGGCGCCGCGGACGTAGATGTTGCCGTTGGTCGCGAGCGCCGCAGAAGCCCAGGACGCGGCCTCCAGCCGGTCCGCGAGGGCACGGTGGTCGTAACCGCCGAGCTTGTCCACACCGGTGATGCGGATCGTCCGGTCGGTGTCCATCGCGATGATCGCGCCCATCTTCTGCAGCACGCAGATGAGGTCCTCGATCTCCGGCTCGACGGCCGCGTTGGACAGCTCCGTGACGCCCTCGGCGAGTACGGCCGTCAGCAGCACCTGCTCGGTCGCGCCGACCGACGGGTACGGCAGCCGGATCTTGGTACCGCGCAGCCGCTGCGGCGCCTCCAGGTACTGTCCGTCCGCCCGCTTCTCGATGGTCGCGCCGAACTGCCGCAGCACGTCGAAGTGGAAGTCGATGGGCCGGCCGCCGATGTCGCAGCCGCCCAGGCCCGGGATGAACGCGTGGCCGAGACGGTGCAGCAGCGGGCCGCAGAAGAGGATCGGGATACGGCTGGAACCCGCGTGGGCATCGATGTCGGCCACGTTGGCGCTCTCGACGCGCGTCGGGTCGAGCACCAGCTCACCGGGCTCCTCACCCGGGCGGACCGTCACCCCGTGCAGCTGGAGCAGGCCGCGGACGACCCGCACGTCACGGATGTCCGGAACATTGCGCAGTCGGCTCGGCTCACTGCCCAGCAGGGCGGCGACCATGGCCTTCGGCACGAGGTTCTTCGCACCGCGGACACGGATCTCGCCCTCCAGCGGGGTTCCGCCGTGGACAAGCAGGACATCGTCGTTGACGGTCATGAATCTCGCGTTCCGATGAGTTGGTCAGGGGCCGGCCGATCACTGTGCGCAGGGGCCGGGAAGACAGGGTAATCGCCGATCACCCCTCGCCCGTAAGCCCGAGGACCGCCCAGCCGGGTCATGGTCGTGTCACAACACGAACCGTTCCCTTCCGGGCACGACGGGTCACCGGGTGGCCGCGCACGCCGGGGCGACTCCCCGCACCCTGAGCTGCGTCCACCTGATTGGCTCCCCACGCGAGGGAAAGATGCGGGATCATGTCTGGCATGACCGAGGTGTCCTCGCTCACAGGGCGGCTGCTCGTGGCCACGCCCGCCCTGGCGGACCCGAACTTCGACCGTGCGGTGGTGCTCCTTCTCGACCACGACGAGGAGGGCTCCCTCGGCGTCGTCCTCAACCGCCCCACGCCGGTGGACGTGGGCGACATCCTGGAGGGCTGGGCCGGCCTCGCCGGCGAGCCCGGCGTCGTCTTCCAGGGCGGTCCCGTCTCGCTGGACTCGGCGCTCGGGATCGCGGTGATCCCCGGCGACGCGGACGGCGACGGTGCCCCGCTCGGCTGGCGGCGGGTGCACGGCGCGATCGGGCTGGTCGACCTGGAGGCCCCGCCGGAACTGCTGGCCTCCGCGGTCGGCTCCCTGCGCATCTTCGCCGGTTACGCGGGCTGGGGCCCGGGCCAGCTGGAGGACGAGCTGGTGGAGGGCGCCTGGTACGTCGTCGAGTCCGAGCCGGGTGACGTGTCCTCGCCGGCCCCGGAGCGGCTGTGGCGGGAGGTGCTGCGCCGTCAGCGCAACGAGCTGGCGATGGTGGCCACGTATCCGGACGACCCTTCGCTCAACTGATGCCTGTGAGCTTCAGTACCCTGGGCGGTATGAGCACTCTCGAGCCCGAGCGCGGGACTGGTACGGGGACCCTCGTAGAGCCGACGCCACAGGTGTCCCACGGCGACGGTGACCACGAGCGCTTCGCCCACTACGTCCAGAAGGACAAGATCATGGCGAGCGCCCTCGACGGCACCCCCGTCGTGGCGCTGTGCGGCAAGGTCTGGGTGCCGGGCCGCGACCCGAAGAAGTACCCCGTGTGTCCCATGTGCAAGGAGATCTACGAATCCATGGGCAGCGGCGGCGACAAGGACAAGGGCGGCAAGGGCGGGGACAAGTAGGCCCGGCCGGCAACGAACGGTCGAGATCCCCGGGACGCGCGTGAGGCGTGTCCCGGGGATCTCCGCGTTTCCGCGCACCTGAGTGGTCCAGACCTCTTGTGGGGTGCCGTCCCGGTCCCTAGCCTTCGAGGCGTTGTACGGGGAGGAACCGTCGTTGCGCACAGCGCAACGCGCCGCTGGATGAGGAGATGAGGTCGTGGAACTGATTCCGGCGCCGCGCGCCGTCGAGGAAGCGGCGGGCAGCGGCGTGCCGCTCGGCCCCGGCACCCCACTGTGGGCCGGCCCGGGCACGGAACGCACCGAACGCTGGCTGCGCGCGACGCTCGGCGCGGCCCTGGGCCTGCCGCTGCGCCCCGGCCCCCGGGACGCCCCCGACGGCGTACGGCTGCTCGTGGACGGCACGCTGGAGCCGGAGGCGTACCGGCTCGCCGCCGGCGCCGGCCAGGGCGTCGAGATCCGCGGCGGCGGACCCGCCGGGGTGTTCTGGGGCGCGCAGACCCTGCGTCAGCTGCTCGGCCCCGACGCCTTCCGGCGTGCCCCCGTACGGCCGGACGCCGCCCTCCGCGTGCCCTGCCGGACCGTCGAGGACGCCCCCCGGTTCCGCTGGCGCGGCCTCCTCCTCGACGTCGCCCGGCACTTCATGCCCAAGGACGGCGTGCTGCGCTACCTGGACCTGATGGCCGCGCACAAACTCAACGTCCTGCACCTCCACCTGACGGACGACCAGGGCTGGCGCATCGAGATCAAGCGCTATCCGAAACTGACCGAAAAAGCCTCCTGGCGGCCACGGACGAAGTTCGGCCACCGCGCCTCACCGCTCTGGGAGGAGAAACCGCACGGGGGTCACTACACCCAGGACGACATCAGGGAGATCGTCGCCTACGCCGCCGAACGGCACATCGCCGTCGTCCCGGAGATCGACGTACCGGGCCACTCGCAGGCCGCCATCGCCGCCTACCCCGAGCTCGGCAACACCGACGTCGTCGACACCACCGCCCTCACCGTCTGGGACACCTGGGGCATCTCCGCCAACGTGCTGGCCCCCACCGACACCACCCTGCGCTTCTACGAAGGCGTCCTCGAGGAGGTCCTGGAGCTGTTCCCCGCCGACGCCGCCGGCTTCTCGGAGTTCGTCCACATCGGCGGCGACGAGTGCCCCAAGGAGCAGTGGGCCGAGTCCGTGACCGCCAAGACCCGCATCACGGACCTCGGCCTCGACGGCGAGGCCGGCCTGCAGTCCTGGTTCATCGGGCACTTCGACGCCTGGCTCGCCGCGCGCGGACGCCGCCTCATCGGCTGGGACGAGATCCTGGAGGGCGGGCTCGCCCCGGGCGCGGCGGTCTCCTCCTGGCGGGGCTACGCGGGCGGGACCGCCGCCGCCCGGGCCGGCCACGACGTGGTCATGTGCCCGGAGCAGTACGTGTACCTGGACCACCGCCAGGCCCCCGGCGCGGACGAGCCGGTGCCGATCGGCTTCGTGCGCACCCTGGAGGACGTCTACCGCTTCGAACCCGTCCCGGCCGGGCTCACCGGCCAGGAGGCCCGGCACGTGCTGGGCACTCAGGCCAACCTGTGGACCGAGGTGTTGGAGGACTCCGCGCGCGTGGACTACCAGGCGTTCCCCCGGCTCGCGGCGTTCGCCGAGGTCGCCTGGAGCCGGCTGCCCGCCCCGGCGGAACGGGACTACGCGGACTTCGAACGCCGGATGACCGCCCACTACCGGCGACTTGACGCGCTCGGCGTCGGCTACCGGCCCCCCACCGGGCCCCGGCCGTGGCAGCGGCGCCCCGGCGTGCCCGGCCGCCCGATCGAGGGACCGCCCCCGAACAGGTAACGGAAAAACCCGGCAGCGTCACCGAAGAGTGGCAATCCGCCCGCACCGGTGATGCCGTGCGAAACCGGACCATCTCCCCGGTGAGGTGGGCGAATGCCTCCTAGCGGACCCCCGCGTTCGAGCCTTGCGAAGATGTGCCAGAGTTGCGTCGTCCGCCCTGTCAGCACGTACCGTACGGCAGCACAGGCGGGACCAGGTGGGGCAGCGGGAAGGGGCAGCCGGTTTGACCACGCACGCACCGCAGGCGGGGCAGGCCGTCACGCTGCCCACGACGCTGGACGAGGCCGTGGCGGCCCTCGCCGCCCTGCCCGCCGCCGTCCCCGTCGCGGGCGGCACCGACCTGATGGCCGCCGTCAACTCCGGCCAGCTCAGGCCCGCCGCCCTGGTGGGCCTCGGCCGGATCAGCGAGATCCGCGGCTGGCAGTACCAGGACGGCCACGCACTGCTCGGCGCGGGCCTCACCCACGCCCGCATGGGCCGCCCCGACTTCGCGGCCCTGATCCCGGCGCTCGCCGCCGCGGCACGCGCCGCCGGCCCGCCGCACATCCGCAACGCGGGCACCCTGGGCGGCAACATCGCCACGGCCGCCCCCACCGGGGACGCCCTGCCGGTGCTCGCCGCCCTGGAAGCGACCCTGATCATCGCGGGCCCGGGCGGAGCCCGCCGGGAGATCCCGGTGTCGCACCTGCTGGCCGGCATGGAGATGCTGCGCGGCGGTGAACTCATCGGCTACGTGCGCGTGCCGCTGCTGCACGCCCCGCAGGTCTTCGTGAAGGCCACCGGACGCACCGGACCGGGCCGCGCGCTGGCCTCCGTCGCCCTCGTCCTCGACCCCGCCCGGCGCGGCGTGCGCTGCGCCGTAGGGGCCATAGCGCCGATGCCGCTGCGGCCCCTGGAGGCGGAGCAGTGGGTCGCGCAGCTCATCGACTGGGACAACGACCGCGCCCTCGTCCCGGAGGCCCTGCGCGCCTTCGGCGAGTACGTCGCAGCGGCCTGCATCCCCGACCCGGTGCCCGAGCCCGACGGCTCGGTGATCCCGCTTCCGCCCGCCGTACTGCACCTGCGGCGCACCGTCGCCGCGCTGGCCCGACGAGCACTGGGGAGGGCGCTGTCGTGACCGACGACCAGCACGGAGAGGGCACGCCCCGGAGCGGCGGCCGCTGGGACCCGCTGCCCCAGGGCGACTACGACGACGGCGCCACCGCCTTCGTCAGGCTCCCCGAGGGCGGCATCGACGCCCTGCTGTCCGGCGACAGCCCGCTGGCCGCGCCCGGACACGGCTATGTGCCGCCGCGCATCACGGCCACGCACGCCGACGGCACCCCGGACGGATGGCCCGCGCCCGAGGGCGGCGCCCACTGGCCCGACCCGAACGCCACGCCGGCCCCGCCGCAGGCCACGGACGACCGCTTCACGTACCGTCCCGGCGCCACCCAGCACTGGACCTTCGAGGAGCCCGCGGCACCGGCCGCCCCGGGGCACGACGTCACCGGGCAGTGGTCCATCCCCGTCGCCGGCGGCGACCTGCCGGACGAGTCCGGCGAGTTCACGACGTCGTCGCTGGTCGAGCAGTGGGGCGGCACCCCGCCGGCCACCCTGCCAGGCGGTGCGCCCGCGCCCTGGGCGACGGACGGCGCGGACCACCCGTGGGACGGCCCCCCGGCAGGCGCCGCCACGGCGCCCGCGCCGGACGCGTACGTGCCGGAGGACGGATTCGCGCGGGAGGACGGGTACGTCCCGGACGACGCGTACGTTCCCGAGGACGGGTACGTTCCGGACGACGTGTACGTCCCGGAGGACGGGTACGTCCCGGAGAACGGGTACGTCCGGCAGGAGGGGCACCTGCGGCAGGACGGGTACGGGCACGGCCCGGCCGGTCACGCGGAGGACGGCCGGGGGGAGGCCGGTCACGGCGACTTCGCTCCCGAGGAGGCCGGTCACGCCGAGGACGGTCACGTGGACGGCGACCCCGGAGACGGCGGTCACCCGGACGGCGGTCCGGCCGAGGCCGGTCGCGCGGATGCCGGCGTGGACGACGACCCGCACGGCGGTACGGCGGCACAGGCCGCGCCCGATGCGGCGCTCCCGCCCGCGGAGCCGGCTGCCGTCCCGGAGACGGAGGCGCACGGCCTCGCGGAGGCCCCTGAGCGCCCCGGTGACGCTCCGGCCGGCCAGGAGGAGCCCGCGGACCCGGCGACCGCCCCGCAGCCCGCGACAGCGGCGGCCACGGCCGCCCCCCTGGACGCGGACGCCTCCGCGTCGTATCCCGCGGACCCGGAGGACCCCGCGACGCCGCGGCCCGCCGCCGACGCGCAGGCCTCGGGCAGCCCGGCCGAGGAGACCGGCCCGGAAAGCCCCGAGGCCTCCGCCCAGGACGCCCGGGAGGCCACGGACGCCCAGGAGGACCGGGCCGCCCAGGACGCCGCCCCCGACGACGCCGGGGAACCGGCCGCCGTACCCCTCCCGCCGCACGACGACCACCCCCTCGCCTCCTACGTGCTGCGCGTCAACGGCGCCGACCGCCCGGTCACCGACGCCTGGATCGGCGAGTCGCTGCTGTACGTGCTGCGCGAACGGCTCGGTCTCGCGGGTGCCAAGGACGGCTGCTCGCAGGGCGAGTGCGGGGCGTGCAACGTGCAGGTCGACGGCCGGCTCGTGGCCTCGTGCCTGGTCCCGGCGGTCACCGCGGCCGGCAGCGAGGTGCGGACGGTCGAGGGCCTGGCCACCGACGGGCAGCCCTCCGACGTCCAGCGCGCGCTCGCCCGCTGCGGTGCCGTGCAGTGCGGCTTCTGCGTGCCCGGCATCGCGATGACCGTGCACGACCTGCTGGAGCGCAACCCGGCGCCCACCGAGCTGGAGACCCGGCAGGCCCTGTGCGGCAACCTGTGCCGCTGCTCCGGCTACCGCGGCGTGCTCGAGGCCGTCAAGGAGGTCGTCGCCGAGCGCGACGGGTCCCCGGCCGGCCCCGGGACGGACGGGGACGAGGCGCGTATCCCGCACCAGGCGGGCCCCGGCTCCGGTGGCGTCCACCCGTCGGCGTTCGAGGCACCCGGAGCGTTCGGGTCGCCGCCCGCGCCGCCCGCGCCGCCCGTGTTCGAGGCCACTCCCGACGGCTACGGCGACGCCCCCGACGGCTACGGCGACCCGCAGGACGCGTACGGCGACGCCCCCGACGCGTACGGCGACCCGCAGGACGCGTACGGCGACACCCCGGACGCGTACGGCGTGCCGGGACCGCGAGACCAGCACTACGGGCAGGACGGAGGCCTGGGGTGAGCAACGAGGCCGGCATCGCGACCACCGCGACGGAACCCGTTCCCGAAGCCGAGTCGCCGCACGGCATCGGCGTCTCCCTGCCGCACGCCGACGCCCGCGCGAAGACCGAGGGCACCTTCCCGTACGCGGCCGACCTGTGGGCCGAGGGCCTGCTGTGGGCGGCCGTGCTGCGCTCCCCGCACGCGCACGCGCGCATCGTGTCCATCGACACCACCCACGCGCGTGAGATGCCCGGCGTCCGCGCCGTCATCACCCACGAGGACGTGCCCGGCACGCCCCGCCACGGCCGGGGCGCGCCCGACCGGCCGGTGTTCGCCTCGGAGGTCGTACGCCACCACGGCGAGCCCATCGCCGCGGTCGCCGCCGACCACCCGGACACCGCGCGGATGGCCGCCGCCGCCGTCATCGTCGAGTACGAGGTGCTGGACCCCGTCACCGACCCGGAACAGGCCTTCGAGGCCGAGCCGCTGCACCCCGACGGCAACCTGATCCGGCACATCCCGCTGCGTCACGGGGACCCCGAGGCGGCCGGCGAGATCGTGGTCGAGGGCCTGTACCGCATCGGGCGCCAGGACCCGGCCCCCATCGGCGCCGAGGCCGGCCTCGCCGTGCCCCGCCCCGACGGCGGCGTGGAGCTGTACCTCGCCTCCACCGACCCGCACACCGACCGCAACACGGCCGCCGCCTGCTACGGCCTGCCCCCCGACCGGGTGAAGATCGTCGTCACGGGGGTGCCAGGCGCCACGGCGGACCGCGAGGACCAGGGCTTCCAGCTCCCGCTCGGGCTGCTCGCGCTCAGGACCGGCTGCCCGGTGAAACTCACCGCCACGCGCGAGGAGTCCTTCCTCGGCCACGCCCACCGCCACCCCACCCTGCTGCGCTACCGCCACCACGCCGACGCCGAGGGCCGGCTGGTCAAGGTCGAGGCGCAGATCCTGCTCGACGCGGGCCCGTACGCCGACACCTCCGCGGAGGCCCTCGCCGCCGCCGTCTCCTTCGCGTGCGGCCCGTACGTCGTCCCGAACGCCTTCATCGAGGGCTGGGCCGTCCGCACCAACAACCCGCCCTCCGGCCACGTACGCGGCGAGGGCGCCCTGCAGGTGTGCGCCGCCTACGAGGCGCAGATGGACAAGCTCGCGAAGAAACTCGGCCTGGACCCCGCCGAGCTCCGCCTGCGCAACGTCCTCGCCACCGGTGACGTCCTGCCGATCGGGCAGACCGTGACCTGCCCCGCGCCGGTCGCCGAACTGCTCCAGGCCGTCCGGGACGCCCCGCTGCCCGCGCTGCCCAAGGACATGCCCGAGGAGGACTGGCTGCTGCCCGGCGGCCCCGAGGGCGCGGGCGAACCCGGCGCGGTGCGCCGGGGCGTCGGCTACGGCCTGGGCATGGTGCACATGCTGGGCGCGGAGGGCGCCGACGAGGTGTCCACGGCGACGGTCAAGGTCCACGACGGCATCGCGACCGTGCTGTGCGCGGCCGTGGAGACCGGCCAGGGCTTCACCACCCTCGCCCGGCAGATCGTGCAGGAGACCCTCGGCATCGAGGAGGTCCACGTCGCCCCGGTCGACACCGACCAGCCACCGGCCGGCGCGGGCTGCCGGAGCCGGCACACCTGGGTGTCGGGCGGCGCGGTGGAACGGGCGGCGAAGATGGTCCGCACCCAGCTGCTCCAGCCCCTCGCCCACAAGTTCGGCATGTCCACCGAGCTGCTCCAGATCACCGACGGCAAGATCACGTCGTACGACGGTGTGCTCTCCACGACGGTCACCGAGGCGCTGGACGGCAAGGAGCTGTGGGCGACGGCCCAGTGCCGCCCGCACCCCACCGAGCCGCTGGACGCCGCCGGCCAGGGCGACGCCTTCGTCGGGCTCGCCTTCTGCGCGATCCGCGCGGTGGTCGACGTCGACATCGAGCTGGGCTCGGTCCGGGTGGTGGAGCTGGCGGTGGCCCAGGACGTCGGCAGGATCCTCAACCCGGCCCAGCTGACGGCCCGCATCGAGGCCGGCGTGACGCAGGGCGTCGGCATCGCGCTCACCGAGAACCTCCGCACCCCGCGCGGCCTGGTCCGCCACCCCGACCTGACCGGTTACGCCCTGCCGACCGCCCTCGACGCCCCGGACGTCCGCATCGTCAGACTCGTCGAGGAACGGGACGTCGTCGCCCCCTTCGGCGCCAAGTCGGTCAGCGCGGTCCCGGTGGTGACGGCCCCGGCGGCGATCGCCTCCGCCGTCCGCGCGGCCACCGGCCGCCCGGTCAACCGCCTCCCGATCCGCCCCCAGGCGGCCGTGGTCACCGACCGGTGAGCACCCCCGGGCGGGAGTCCGCTGCGCGTCCTTCCTGGTGAGGGCCGTTGTCAGTGGGGCGGCGTAGTGTGCGCAGCAGTCGGGGCACCTGACCGGGGGCCGCGTACGACGGGGTACGCACGCCTGTCACGCACAGGGGAGATCGCGGGGGAGCGATGAGCACGACCGAGGCCGGGATCCCGGCGATCACGCTGACCGAGGCGGAGCTGGACCGCTACGTCACCCACGCACCGACGCGCGGCCTGCTCACCGGCCCCGGACTGCCCGCGGACACCGGCCCGCTGACGTTCTCCCCGCTGCGCACGTACGGCCTGCGCACACTCGCCGACGCCACGGACGGCCCCCTCGGCCTGGCGGAGGAGCTGCGCGGCCGCCTGGTCATAGGCGAACTGCTCACCCCGGCCGGCATGGAGCGCGAGTCGATCCTGCTCGACGGCGCCACGGGCGAGCTGACGACGGCCCACCTCGTCGCGCCGACCGCGCCCCGCCCCTTCGCGCCCTCCCTGCACACGGTGCTGCGCTTCGCCGCCGTCACCGAGGAACTGGCGGGCCTGCGCGGCCGGTTCGCCACCCTGGCGGGACGGTACGGCCCCGAGACGGTGACCGAGGCCTCCCGGCGCCTCCTCGCCCTCTTCGAGGAGGGCACGGGCGGCGAGGTCCCGCCGTACTGGAAGGCGGCGGCACTGATCCGCCCGCTCTCCCTCGTCGCCGGCCCCGGCACGGCGTCGGGTCTCACCCTCGACCTCCCCGCGCGTCTCCTGGACCAGCAGTTCGGGCACGGCAGGGTGGCACGCTTCGAGGAGGTCGACTTCCCGGCGACGCTCACGCACGAACCGACGCGCCGCTTCCTGCGCGGCACGGGGCTGCCGGAGGAGGCAGTCTTCTTCCACACCGACACGGACGTGCCGCTGCCGACGCTGCGGGAGTACGTCGTACAGGAGCGCGCCGGTTACCCGGCGGACCGGCTCCCGGCCCACTGCGACCACCTGATCCGCCTCGGCTGCCTGCCGGAGGAGACCAGCCTGCTGGTCGACGGCAGAACGGGCGCGGTCCTCACCTTCGACGAGCCGGAGGCGACGCTCCACCCCCTCAACACCGACGTGTCCACCCTGGCCTTCACCCTGTGGCTCGTTCACCACGAGCGCACCATCGACGCCCACCTCGGCCACGAACTGGCGACCCGCGCCTACGACCACCTGGCCGCGGCCATGATCGAGACCCTCGACACCCTGGACCCCACAGGCACTCTGCCGTCCACCACCTGGCACTACTGGACGGACCTCTTCCAGGACGAGACGAGCGGGGTGTTCTGAACCCGCGGGCCCGGTGCGTCGGTCGCATCCGCCCACTTCGGAAGACCGAGACGGATTCGGAGTCCTGGATAGCACCCTGGCGACTGAGTAACTACAGCTCTGGGCAAGCCGGAAGGTCCGGCTTGCCCAGGGTGCTTCTGGTCAGGGAGCAAGGTCCGTCAGCGGTGCATCCTCTGGCGCGCCCAGAGGAAGCCGATCAGTCCGCCCACAGTGGCCATGTACGCGGTCAGCGGTCCGTCTTTCAGCAGGAGGCCGGGCAGGGAGATCACGGCCACGATGAGCAGCCATCCGCATCCGGCCACGACGAGGTCCGCTGAATCAGGGCGGTGTTGTCCGTTCTGCACCCGTTTCCTCATCCATCGGAGCGCGCCTGGCCTGTATCCCCGTGCACCCACGATAGCCGCTGGGGGAGGGTGTTCTATGCGCAGTGGATCGTGGCTGTTTTGGACCAGACGTTGTGGTCTCCCCAGTAGCCGTTGCCGTTGCGTAGGGTCGCGTTACCGATGTCCTCGCGGTAGACCCACCCACTGGTGGTGAGTCGTGAGCAGTCGTAGTGCAGGAGGAGCGAGAAGTTCTGGCCCTGCGTGTTCGTGTATCCCCGGACGTCCTTGGTCTTCCAGATGCCGAGCCCCTGGTACTGGCGCAGCGAGGCTTCGAAGTTGCCTTTACCTCGCTGGTTGCACAGCATCTGAGCGTCAGCCTGGATGTGCGTGTAACCCCCGTGCAGATAGGGCGCGTTGCTGTGGATCAGCTGGCAGTGAGGCTTGGCTGCCCGAGTGAGGCCCGGAGTCGGGGAGTGCGAGGCCGGAACATTGTGTTCGTCAACCGTGGTGGCCCAGCCCACCAAGTCCTCGGTGCTGTAGGTGTGCTCCGCCGAGATGTCCGGAGCTGCCCGGGCCCAGAGCTACGACAAGTGCCCACTGCCTTCGGGTCGCCACAGCCGGCTTGCTGCCCCGCGGCAGGGCGTTGCGCTCCGACCGAACCGGAATCTGAGACGGACGAGCAGACGGGCGGCACCCCGGAGGGAAGCCGCCCGTTCCTGCGCCTGGTCAGGCACTGGAGGCCGTGGCGGGATTCGAACCCACGTAACTCGCTTTGCAGGCGAGTCCCTGAACCACTCGGGCACACGGCCGTGTTGAGTTGTCGTTCCCGGCCGTGGCCACGGCCGTGTTCGTGAGACGAACGTACGGGGGTAGAGGGAGGGGCTCAAGGGGGGTGGCGGGGCTGCAACGGGACTGCCACACGGCGTTCATGAGGGGACTCGGGGCGTAGGACCAAGGGTGGAGGGACGGTCGGGCTCCTGACAGGGGCGAAGGTCTGTTGTGGGCCTTACTCTGGCGTTCATGAGTGCCCTCGAATCCCGTGACCCCGCTGTCCTCGAACCACCCCTCCAGCGGGACGACGGCGTGCTGAGCCGGGCTTACCGGGCGCTCAGTGTCGGGATCGTGTCCGTCGTCGTGCTCATCGCGTTCGAGGCGACGGCCGTGGCCACGGCCATGCCCGTCGCGGCGCGGGAACTCGACGGCGTGGCGTTGTACGCGTTCGCCTTCTCCGGATACTTCACGACCAGCCTGTTCGGGATGGTCCTCGCGGGACAGTGGTCCGACCGGCGTGGCCCCCTGGGCCCGCTCACCGCCGGCATCGGCGCCTTCGCGGCGGGCCTGGTCGTCGCCGGGACGGCCCAGGTGATGTGGGTGTTCATCCTGGGGCGGGCCGTGCAGGGGCTGGGTGGCGGACTGGTCATCGTGGCCCTGTACGTCGTCGTCGGCCGTGCCTACCCCGACCGGCTGCGGCCCGCGATCATGGCGGCCTTCGCGGCCGGCTGGGTCGTACCGTCCATCGTCGGCCCCCTCGCCTCCGGCGCCGTCACCGAGCACCTCGGCTGGCGCTGGGTGTTCCTCGGCATCCCGGCGCTCGTCGTGTTCCCCCTCGCGCTCGCCCTGCCGCAGATACGGCGGCGGGCGTCCGGCCCGGTGGACGAGGAGACCGGGGCCGGCGGCTTCGACCGGCGGCGGATCCGGCTCGCCCTGGGCATCTCCCTGGGTGCCGGGCTGCTCCAGTACGCCGCCCAGGACCTGCGTCCCCTGTCGGTGCTCCCGGGGCTGGCCGGTGCCGCGCTGGTGGTGCCCGCCGTCCGCGGACTGCTTCCCCGCGGTACCTGCCGGGCGGCCCGCGGCCTGCCCTCCGTGGTGCTGCTGCGCGGGCTGTCCGCCGGGTCGTTCATCGCCGCCGAGTCCTTCGTGCCGCTGATGCTCGTCACCCAGCGCGGGCTGTCGCCGACACTCGCCGGGTTCTCGCTGGCGGCGGGGGGCGTGACGTGGGCGCTGGGGTCGTTCGTTCAGTCGCGGGCGCGCGTGGCGCCGTACCGGGAGCGGCTCATGACCGCGGGGATGGTGCTGGTCGCCGCGGCGATCGTGACCGCCCCGAGCGTGCTGGTGCACTCGGTGCCCGTGTGGACGGTCGCCGTCGCCTGGGGGGTGGGCTGTTTCGGGATGGGGCTGGTGATCTCTTCCACGAGCGTGCTGCTGCTCCAGCTGTCCGCCCCGGAGGAGGCCGGCGCGAACTCGGCCGCCCTCCAGATCTCCGACGCGCTGTCGAACGTCGTCCTGCTGGCGGCGACCGGCGCGGCCTTCGCCGCGCTCGGCGGCGGCAGCACGTCGGCCACCACCTCCACGGCGACGGCGGCCGGCGCCGGTCATCCCGCCGCCTTCGCGGCCGTCTTCCTGCCGACGGCGGTGGTCGCGCTGGCGGGGGCGTGGGTGACGCGCCGCGTGCGGCAGCAGTGAGGGGGCGGGGCGAGAGCCCGTAGGGGCAGCCGGCGGCCGGGACACGGCGTACGGCCTGGTCATCGGCGTGCCGCCCGGCAGGAAGAGGAAAGCGACGATGATCTTGAGGCTGTGACGTGGGTCCCACCCGGGGCCGGCCCGGCCTCGTCCGGGCGTGGCCGGCCCGGCGGCGCCGGTAGGGTGGCCCGGTTGTCCTACGTAGCCGAGCCGCCCGCCCGTCACCCAAACCGCGCGCGGCCCCCTCGATTCGACCTCATGCACGGAGACCGTGACTACCACCGCCGCTTCCTCCGCCCACTCCCACCACCTGTCGCCCGCGTTCCCGGGCCGGGCCCCCTGGGGTACCGCCGGCAAGCTGCGCGCCTGGCAGCAGGGGGCGATGGAGAAGTACCTCCAGGAGCAGCCGCGTGACTTCCTCGCCGTCGCCACGCCCGGCGCCGGCAAGACCACCTTCGCGCTGACCCTCGCCTCCTGGCTGTTGCACCACCACGTCGTGCAGCAGGTGACCGTGGTCGCGCCCACCGAGCATCTGAAGAAGCAGTGGGCGGAGGCCGCGGCGCGGATAGGGATCAAGCTGGATCCCGAGTACAGCGCGGGTCCCCTCGGCCGGGAGTACGACGGGGTCGCCGTCACCTACGCCGGTGTCGGTGTCCGCCCGATGCTGCACCGCAACCGCGCCGAGCAGCGCAAGACCCTCGTCATCCTGGACGAGATCCACCACGCCGGCGACAGCAAGTCGTGGGGCGAGGCCTGTCTGGAGGCCTTCGAGCCCGCCACCCGCCGGCTGGCGCTGACCGGTACGCCGTTCCGGTCCGACACCAACCCCATCCCCTTCGTGACGTACGAGGAGGGCCTCGACGGCATCCGGCGGTCCGCCGCGGACTACACGTACGGATACGGCTCCGCCCTGTCCGACGGGGTCGTCCGGCCGGTCATCTTCCTCTCCTACAGCGGCAACATGCGCTGGCGTACGAAGGCCGGTGACGAGGTCGCCGCCCGGCTCGGCGAGCCGATGACCAAGGACGCGGTCAGCCAGGCCTGGCGTACGGCCCTCGACCCGCGCGGCGACTGGATGCCGAGCGTGCTGCGCGCCGCCGACCAGCGGCTGACCGAGGTCCGCAAGGCGATCCCGGACGCGGGCGCGCTCGTCATCGCCTCCGACCAGGACTCCGCGCGCGCCTACGCGAAGCTGATCCGGGAGATCACCGGTACGAAGGCGACGCTGGTCCTCTCCGACGACGTCGGCGCCTCGAAGCGGATCGACGAGTTCAGCGACGGCGACGACCGGTGGATGGTCGCCGTACGCATGGTGTCCGAGGGCGTCGACGTGCCGCGGCTCGCGGTCGGGGTGTACGCCACCACCATCTCCACCCCGCTGTTCTTCGCTCAGGCCGTCGGGCGTTTCGTGCGGTCCCGGCGGCGCGGCGAGACGGCGTCCGTGTTCCTGCCGACCGTGCCCGACCTGCTGACCTTCGCCAACGAGATGGAGAAGGAACGGGACCACGCCCTCGACAAGCCGAAGAAGGAGGGCGAGGAGGACCCGTACGCCGAATCCGAGAAGGAGATGGAGGAGGCGAACAAGCAGGAGGACGAGGACACCGGCGAGCAGGACATGCTGCCCTTCGAGGCGCTGGAGTCCGATGCCGTCTTCGACCGGGTGCTGTACGACGGCGCCGAGTTCGGCATGCAGGCCCACCCCGGCAGCGAGGAGGAGCGGGACTACCTCGGCATTCCCGGACTGCTGGAGCCGGACCAGGTGCAGATGCTGCTGCAGAAGCGGCAGGCCCGGCAGATCGCGCACAGCCGGAAGAAGCCGGACACCGAGGCCGACCTGCTGGAGGTACCGGCCGAGCGGCGGCCGGTGGTCACGCACAAGGAGCTGATGGAGCTGCGCAAGCAGCTCAACACGATGGTCGGCGCGTACGTGCACCAGAGCGGCAAGCCGCACGGGGTGATCCACACCGAGCTGCGGCGGGTGTGCGGGGGGCCGCCGAGCGCGGAGGCGACCGCGGGGCAGTTGCGGCAGCGCATCGCGAAGGTGCAGGAGTGGGCCACCCGGATGCGGTGACGTCCCCCCACGTCGGGGGTCGCGCGTATCCGGACGAATGGAGGCAGGTCGGATCCGGGTGTGCCCGGATTGTGGACGAAGTCTTCCGCTCAGCGAACCGGCTTCGCTACTGTCCCGCTACGCACACGCCCCGTGGCAGCGCCGCCGCGGAGCGCAGCCGTGAAGCGACTCGGCCCGCCAGCCGCCGGGCCGTCCTGCCGATCGGCGGCCTCTGAAGCGCGTCGCCGACGGGACTCGGCGACGCATCCGCCGCTCAGGGGCTGCCGGCCTCACCACCAAAGGAGTGGGCGTCGTGACCGCGGAGACCTCTCAGACGCTCGACCGGGGACTGCGCGTCCTCAAACTGCTCGCCGACACCGACCACGGACTGACCGTCACCGAGTTGTCCACCAAACTGGGCGTGAACCGCACCGTGGTCTACCGGCTGCTCGCCACACTGGAACAGCACGCGCTCGTACGGCGTGACCTGGGCGGCCGGGCCCGGGTCGGGCTCGGGGTGCTGCGGCTCGGCCGGCAGGTGCATCCGCTGGTACGGGAGGCCGCGCTGCCCGCGCTGCGGTCGCTCGCCGAGGACATAGGGGCGACCGCGCACCTGACCCTGGTGGACGGTTCCGAGGCGCTGGCCGTCGCGGTGGTGGAGCCGACGTGGACGGACTACCACGTGGCCTACCGGGCCGGGTTCCGCCACCCCCTGGACCGGGGCGCGGCCGGCCGGGCGATCCTCGCCGCGCGGCAGTCGCCGTCCGCCGATCCCGGGTACACGCTCACGCACGGTGAGCTGGAGGCGGGGGCGAGCGGGGCCGCGGCGCCGCTGGTCGGGGTCACCGGGGTCGAGGGCAGCGTGGGCGTCGTGATGCTGACGGACTCCGTGCCGGAGCGCGTGGGCCCGCGGGTGGTGGAGGCGGCCCGGGAGGTCGCGGAGGCCCTGCGCTGAACCACGGTGGAGCGGGTACCCCCCCGCCGCGGGACCCCGTGCCCGCGGACACCGGACGGTGTGCGCCGTCCGGTGTGCGGTGGACGCCGCACGGGCGGGGCGGGGACGCACGTTAGATTGACTCCGTGCTCTCACGTCTCACACGCCCCCAGGCCCTGGCCGTCTGCGCGCTGCCCGTCGTGGCCCTGATAGCCACGGCCGTGTTCGCGCCGCTGCCGTTCTCGGTGGCGCAGCCCGGCATGACGGCGAACGTGCTCGGCGAGAACAAGGGCACCCCGGTGATCACCGTCTCCGGTGCGGCGACCCGGCGGACCAGCGGGCAGTTGCGCATGACCACGATCGAGGCGACCGGCCCGGACGCCCGCGTGTCCCTCGCCGACGTGTTCGGCAACTGGTTCCGCACCGACCGGGCCGTCATGCCGCGCGGCTCGGTCTATCCGAGCGGTGGCACCGTCGAGGAGATCGAGAAGCACAACGCGGCACAGATGCGGCAGTCCCAGCACGCGGCGGGCCAGGCGGCCCTTAAGTACCTGCACCTGAACGCCGACAAGGTCAGGGTCTCGCTCGACCTCGCCGACGTGGGCGGGCCCAGCGCGGGACTGCTGTTCACCCTGGGCATCGTCGACAAGCTGGACGGTGACGGCGGCGGCGGCGACCTCACGGGGGGCCGCACGATCGCCGGTACGGGCACGATCGACGCCGACGGCAGGGTCGGCGCGGTCGGCGGGGTGGCCCTGAAGACCAAGGCCGCGCGCCGGGACGGGGCCACCGTCTTCCTGGTGCCGAAGGCGGAGTGCGCCGATGCCGGGTCGGAACTGCCGAAGGGCCTGCGGCTGGTCCCGGTGACCACGCTGAAGGGCGCGGTCGACTCCCTGGTGGCCCTGGAGAAGGGCAAGGGTCCGGTCCCGAGCTGCTAGGGCCTCTCTTTCGGATCTTGCCGGCGGCCGGGGAAGGGTCCCGCGTCCCGAGCCGGGTCGGCCGCGTCCCCGCGCCGGACGCGGCTGTACGGCTCCTCCGCCCGGGGCACGCCCCGCCGGCTCACTCACCGAGGGCCGCCTGCTCCACCAGCGGGATGATCCGCAGCGGAACCGGGTTCTCCATGACGATCGTCGTGGACGCCCGCACAATGCCGTCGAAGCCGACGACCCGGTCGATCACCCGCTGGAGATCGGCGTTCGAGCGGGCCACCAGCCGGCACAGCATGTCCCCGTTGCCGGTGGTGGTCAGCAGCTCCAGCACCTCGGGCACGGTCGCCAAGTGGGCCCGTACGTCGGCTCCCTGACCCTGGCGGATCTCCAGTGTGGCGAACGCGGTGACCGGGTAGCCGAGGGCCGCCGGGTCCACCTGGGGGCCGAATCCGCGGATGACTCCGTTCGACTGGAGCCGGTCGAGGCGCGCCTGCACCGTGCCCCGGGCGACGCCCAGCCGCCGGGACATCTCCAGCACCCCGATGCGGGGCTCCTCGGCCAGCAGCACGATGATGCGGCCGTCCAGATGATCGATCGCCACGGGACCCCCCGAGTTGGTCAGCCTGTACAGAAAGTGCGCCGGAATGGGCGTTTCACTGTTCAGATTGCCCAGCGAAGACGCGAACTATTGCGCAGCTTGCAGAGCAGCGGGACTCTTCCGCTATGACGCAGACCACACACCACACTCCCGAGACGACCGCCCGGCAGGCCGACCCCTTCCCGGTCAAGGGAATGGACGCGGTCGTCTTCGCCGTGGGCAACGCCAAGCAGGCGGCGCACTACTACTCCACCGCCTTCGGCATGCGGCTGGTCGCCTACTCCGGGCCGGAGAACGGCAGCCGCGAGACCGCGAGCTACGTGCTGGAGAACGGCTCCGCCCGCTTCGTCCTCACCTCGGTGATCAAGCCGGCGACCCCCTGGGGCCACTTCCTCGCCCAGCACGTGGCCGAGCACGGTGACGGCGTCGTCGACCTGGCCATCGAGGTCCCCGACGCCCGCCGCGCCTACGCCTACGCCATCGAGCACGGCGCCCGCTCGGTCGCCGAGCCGTACGAGGTGAAGGACGAGCACGGCACGGTCGTCCTCGCCGCGATCGCCACCTACGGCGAGACCCGTCACACCCTGGTCGAGCGCACCGGCTACGACGGCCCCTACCTGCCCGGCTACACCGCCGCCGCGCCGCTCGTCGAGCCGCCCGCCCAGCGCACCTTCCAGGCCGTCGACCACTGCGTCGGCAACGTCGAACTCGGCCGGATGAACGAGTGGGTCCGGTTCTACAACACGGTCATGGGCTTCACGAACATGAAGGAGTTCGTGGGCGACGACATCGCCACCGAGTACAGCGCGCTGATGTCGAAGGTCGTCGCGGACGGCACCCTGAAGGTGAAGTTCCCGATCAACGAGCCCGCGATCGCCAAGAAGAAGTCGCAGATCGACGAGTACCTGGAGTTCTACGGCGGCGCGGGCGTCCAGCACATCGCGCTCAACACCAACGACATCGTGCAGACGGTCCGCACCATGCGCGCGGCCGGCGTCGAGTTCCTCGACACCCCCGACTCCTACTACGACACCCTCGGCGAGTGGGTCGGCGACACCCGCGTGCCCGTCGACACCCTGCGCGAGCTGAAGATCCTTGCCGACCGCGACGAGGACGGCTACCTGCTCCAGATCTTCACCAAGCCCGTCCAGGACCGGCCGACCGTCTTCTTCGAACTCATCGAGCGGCACGGTTCGATGGGCTTCGGCAAGGGCAACTTCAAGGCACTGTTCGAGGCGATCGAACGCGAGCAGGACAAGCGGGGCAACCTGTAACCGCCGGGGCCCCGCAGGGCCGTCCAGGGGGGACCGTGGAGGAACGCATCGACCTCGCCGCACCGGCCGTCCGCTGGCTGCGGGAGAAGGACACGCTGCGCGAACCCACGGTCCTCCAGTCGTTCGCCTTCGACGAGGTCCACCACCACCTGTACGTCCTCCAGCTCACCCGCGGCGGCCGGGACGCCGGCGACCTGTGCCTCAACCGCCTGGACCTCCGGGGCAGGCGCCTCGGCCACATGTACCTCCGCGGCTTCGGGCACGGCGTGAGCATGGGGGTCCAGCACGACACCGACGGCACGGTGTGGATCTGGACCGAGGCGGACGCCGCCGGCGGCTACGGCCGGGGCGTCACCCGCTTCAGGTTCGTGAACGGGGCGACCCGCACGGCCGGGGATGTCCGGATCCGCCACCCGGTCGAGGGCTCGCACGGCAACCAGCCCACGGTCTGCCCGGCCACCGGCCGCCTGGCCGTCCGCTACCGCCTGCGCGGCACCCCGCGCTACCGCGTCTGGGACCTGGCCGCGTTCACCGCCCGCGACTACGCCTCCCCGCTCGCCGACCTCGCCCAGACCGGCACCCACCCCGACCCGGCCGCACCCTTCCAGGGGTACGCCCTGCACGGCGACCACCTCTACCAGCTCGCGGGTTCCGCCTACGACGCGCGCACCAACCGGCCCGCCGGCCACGGCGACACCCACCTCTCCTGCCTGGACATCCGCACCGGCGAACTCGTCGCCCGCCACCGCACCGAGGCGGCCTACTCCCTCGACCACCGTGAACCGGAGGGCCTCGCCGTCCGCCGCACCGGCACCCCGCGCCTGTACCTGGGCTTCGCGTCGGGGAAGGAGGGCGCACGCAAGTTCTCGATCTACTACAAGTGATCCCTCACCGGCGGGGTTCCCCGCCCTCTTCTCCTTCCACGCCCTCCTCGCCGGGTGGTTCGTCGGGTGGGGGTTCGCCCAGTGTCCGTAGTGCCGTCCGGGCCACCGGTACATCCAGGGGCGAGAAGTACGGGTTGATCCGCAGCGCCTCCTCGAGATGCCGTCGCGCGGGCCCGTACAGCTCCAGCTCGCCCTCGATCACGCCCCGGTGGAACGCGTACAGCGCGCTGCGCACCCCGCCGGCCTTCGTCTTGTCCGTCGCCGCGGACGCGTAGG
This sequence comes from Streptomyces sp. NPDC014991, assembly GCF_043080665.1. Lineage (NCBI taxonomy): Bacteria > Bacillati > Actinomycetota > Actinomycetes > Kitasatosporales > Streptomycetaceae > Streptomyces > Streptomyces sp. NPDC014991. The sequence continues at coordinate 181,771 of NZ_JBIBVY010000009.1, read as the reverse complement.
CCAGCGCCTCCTCGTTCTCCCCGGCCCGGTGCAGCGCCCAGCCCAGCGCGTCGGCGACCTCGGTCCCCGGCTGCCGCCGCCACTCGTCCCGCAACCGCTCCACGGCGTCCGGCGCCTCCCCGTGGTCCGCCTCGAACCGCCCGATCAGCAGCTCCTCGTCGACCCCGCCCGCCACCGCCCGCCGTACCGCCGCCCGCAACCGCGCGTACTGCTCCGCGGCGAGCCGCTCCTGCCCCAGCGACTCGTACAGCTCACCCAGCTCCAGCAGGACCGCCGGGTCCGGCTGCCGGGCCAGGGCCGCGCGGTAGCCGCTCAGCGCCTCCGGCGTACGCCCCAGCGCGGCCAGCGTCCGTGCCCGCCCGGCCGGCGCCGCCGGCTGGTCCGGGTCGAGGCGCAGCGCGGCCTCGAAGTGCCGCAGCGCGTCCGGCAGGTCCCCGCGCTCCCAGGCCAGCTGACCCACCCCGGTCAGCCACGCCGCCTGCTCGGCCGGGGTGCGGGCGGCGGCCGCCGCGTCGGTCAGCTGGGCGACCGCGTCCTCGCGCCAGCCCCGGTCCCGGTACACCGCCGCGGCCCGCGCCATCACGGCCGGCCGCACCTGCGCGCCGGTGCGCAGCCCCAGCAGCTTGTCCAGGGTCCGCTGGGCCGCCTTGTGGTCGCCGAGCCCGGTGTACGCGTCGATCAGCGGCGGATACGCCGACCACCGCCCGGGCGCCGCCTTCAGCGCCTCCTCGCCGTACCGTTTCGCCGTCGGAAAGTCCCGGCGGGCCAGCGCCAGCGCGGCCAGCCCGTCCAGTGCCTCGGTGTTGCGCGTGCCGCGCACCTCCAGCGAGGTTCGCAGCGCCCGGTCGGCCCGCGGATAGTCCGCCGCGTCACCCGTGCGGCGCCCCCGCTCCGCGTACGCCGCCCCCAGTACCGCCCACGCCCGCGCGTCCCGCGGCCGTACCCGCACCCGCTGCTCCTGCCGGGCCACGAGCGCCGTCAGGCCGGGCAGCGCGGCGGGCACCCCGTAGGTCACCGCCGTCAGCGCCTGCGGGAGCGGGCCCGCGGCGGGCGGTACGGCGGGTGCCACAGCGGGCCGCCGCCGCTCCTGCGGCAGCAGTGTCAGCACCGCGCCCGCGACGACACCGCCCGCCAGCGCGGCGACGAGCACCCGCCACAGCGCCCGCCGGAAACGGCGCGGTGGCCGGGCCGGCCGGGACGTGCCCGGCTCGCACAGTCGGTCGTTCATAAGGCTTACTGTGCGTCAATATGACGAACACATCCGGGTGGCCCAAGGGCGGCGCGGACGGGGTTCACACCGATGGCCGTGAGTGCGAACCTGTGATCATGAGCCGTATCGAAGCGACGCACGACGCGGAGACGAGCACTCTCACCGACCGGCTCCTGGCCGGCCTGCCGCCCGAGGCCGTCCTGACCGACCCCGACGTCACCGCCTCCTACTCCCACGACATGGCGAGCTTCTGCCCGGCCGGTGCCCCCGCCGTCGTCGTACTGCCGCGCACGGTCGAGGAGGTGCGGCACGTCATGCGCACCGCCACCGAGCTGCGCGTCCCCGTCGTCCCTCAGGGCGCCCGCACCGGCCTGTCCGGCGGCGCCAACGCCACCGACGGCTGCATCGTGCTCTCCCTCACGAAGATGGACCGCGTCCTGGAGATCAGCCCCGTCGACCGGATCGCCGTGGTCGAGGCAGGCGTGGTCAACGCGGTCCTGTCCCGCGCGGTGGCGGAACACGGCCTGTACTACCCGCCGGACCCCTCCAGCTGGGAGACGTGCACCATCGGCGGCAACATCGGCACGGCCTCCGGCGGCCTGTGCTGCGTCAAGTACGGCGTGACCGCCGAGTACGTCCTCGGCCTGGACGTCGTCCTCGCCGACGGCCGCCTGCTGTCCACCGGCCGCCGTACCGCCAAGGGCGTCGCCGGCTACGACCTGACCCGCCTCTTCGTCGGCTCCGAGGGCTCCCTCGGCATCGTGGTCCGCGCGGTCCTCGCCCTGAAGCCCCAGCCGCCCCGGCAGCTCGTCCTGGCCGCCGAGTTCCCCTCCGCGACCGCCGCCTGCGACGCCGTCTGCCGGATCATGGCGGGCGGTCACGTCCCCTCCCTCCTCGAACTGATGGACCGTACGACCGTCAAGGCCGTCAACGCCCTCGCCCGCATGGGCCTGCCGGAGACCACCGAGGCGCTGCTGCTGGCCGCCTTCGACACCCCGGACCCCGCCGCCGACCTCGCCGCCGTCGGCGCCCTGTGCGAGGCGGCCGGCGCCACCCAGGTCGTCCCCGCCGAGGACGCCGCCGAGTCCGAGCTGCTGCTCCAGGCCCGGCGGCTCGCGCTGACGGCGCTGGAGGCGGTCAAGGGCACCACGATGATCGACGACGTGTGCGTGCCCCGCTCGCGACTCGGCGCCATGCTGGAGGGCGTCGAGCGGATCGCCGCCGCGTACGGCCTGACCATCGGTGTCTGCGCGCACGCCGGTGACGGCAACACCCACCCCACCGTCTGCTTCGACGCCGGCGACCCCGACGAGTCCCGGCGGGCCCGCGAGTCCTTCGACGAGATCATGGCCCTGGGCCTGCGGCTGGGCGGCACCATCACCGGCGAACACGGGGTCGGCGTTCTGAAGAAGGAATGGCTGGCCCGCGAGATCGGCCCCGTCGGGGTGGAGATGCAGCGGGCGGTGAAGCAGGTCTTCGACCCGCTCGGCATCCTCAACCCCGGCAAGCTCTTCTGACCGTCCGCCTTCCCCGGCCACACCCGTACGCCCCCGTCCCCGCACGGCCGGAAAGCGGGCGAACGTCCAGCCGACCGGGTGCTCGGAGCCGATGTGGAAGGTGACGTGGACGGCGTAGGGATCGTCGGAGCGGTAGCCGAGCCGAGCCGAGCCGAGCCGGGACCGGGATGCTCCGTTCCGGCGACGGAATCAGCCTCAGCTCCAGCTCCCGTTCTCCGGTCGGGGCCGCTCGGACCGGGCCCGCACCGGGGGAGAGGCGGTGGAAGCCGGGTCATCACGCGGGTTCGGCGGTGTTCTCTCCGCCGTGTCCAGGGGACCGGCACGGCATTGCCCGGAAGGAGTGGGTCCTGCGGGAGTGGCGGTGGGGGATGCCCGGGTCTGATAGATGTGGAGGCTCCCATCCCACCCCCGAGCAGATACGGGACGACGGACATGAGCGCCCCAACCCCGGCCCCAGGTGACGACAGGCCCCGCGAGGGCTACTACCCGGACCCGTCCATCCCCGGCTACGTCCGGTACTGGAACGGCGCCTCCTGGGTGCCCGGCACCAGTCGCCCGGCGCCGCAGGACGGCGAACCGCTCATCCCGCCGCCCGGCATCCGCCCCGCGGCCCCGCCCGTCGAGGAGACGGGCCCCCACTTCTTCGACGAGGACCCGGCCGAGCCGGGCCGGTCCGGCGGGGCGGGGGCGTTCGGTGAGTCCGCCGGGTCCGGCGCGTTCGGCCGGGCTGACGCGTTCGGCGCCACGGGCGGGTCCGGTACCTCTGGTGTGTCGGGTGCGTCCGGCGTCTCGGGGGCGGCGGAGCAGTGGGGCGTGGCCGCCCTGCCAGGCCAGGGCGGCCACCCGGACCACCAAGGCCACCCCCGCCTCCCCGGCCAGTCCGGCCCCCACGATGGCGCGGGGCGGGTCGGAAGCTGGGGGGTGGACCCCCGGGTGCCGGCCGGACCGGCCGGGGCGGTCGATGGCCGTACCGCCGCCCGCACCGACGGCACCGCGACGACGCCCCCGGCGGAGGACGAGGCCCCGGACCCCGGCACCTTCCTCTTCCGGCGCCCGGTCCCCGGCCCGGCGGCCCGCACGGACGACGGCACGATGACCTTCCGCCCGGTACCGTCCGGCCCGGCCGGCACGGAGGGCGGTGCGCCCGGCGGTCCGGGTTCCGGTCCCGCCGGTTTCGGTCCGGCCGAATTCGGTCCGGCCGAGTTCGGTACGCAGGGCCCGGTCGGCGTGCCCACGCCGACGACTCCCGCGTCCTCGCCCGCGGCCGGCAACCACGGCTTCGGTGCCGGAAAGGCCGCCGCCGCCCGCGCCGCCGCACCGGTGCCCGAGGGCCCGCAGGGTGCGCTGCCGGGCCAGGCCGCCCCCGCCGTGCCTCCCGCCCCCGCCGTCGTCACCCCGTCCGTGCCCCAGCAGTCCGGCGCCCCGGCCGCCCCGCTGAGCAACGGCTCCGGTGGCGGTCAGGCGTCCTGGGCGCAGCAGGTGCACCAGCTGGCCGGGGGCGGGGACGAGCAGCCGCCGGCGCCGTGGAAGCCACCGGTGGAGGACGTGTTCCAGGCCGCCGCCCGCCGCCAGGCAGCCGCGCGGCCCGCCGGGCTCGGCAGGCGGTTCGCGGCCCGGCTGATCGACCTGCTGATGCTGGGGGCCGTGACGGCCGCCGCCGCGGTGCCGCTCGGCCTGCGGGCGGCGGACCACGTGCAGGAGAAGATCGACGCGGCCCGGCTGTCCGGCCGTACCGTCACCGTCTGGCTGCTCGACGGCACCACGGGCACCAGCCTCGGCATCGTCCTCGCCGTCCTGCTCCTCGCCGGAGTCCTGTACGAGGTGCTGCCCACCGTCCGGTGGGGCCGCACCCTCGGCAAGAAGGTGTGCGGTCTCCAGGTGCGGGACATCGAGGGGCACGAGCCCCCGGCGTTCGGCCCGGCGCTGCGCCGCTGGCTGGTGTTCAGCGTGCCGGGGCTGCTCGTCGTCGGTGTCGTGGGCATGCTGTGGTGCCTGTTCGACCGGCCGTGGCACCAGTGCTGGCACGACAAGGCGGCCCACACCTTCGTCGCGGGCTGACACCGGCACGGACGGCCGTAGTCCGTACGGCCGCCCTCCGGATGCGGGGCCGGAAGAGCCGCGGTGCACTCGGGCCATGATCAGCGAACCGCCCTCCGGCTCCGGATCCCCGCCCCCGCCGCCCGGCGGCGGCCCGACACCCCCGTACGGCGGCGGACCGTACGACGGCGGTGGCGGCCCCGGTTACCCCGGCGACCCCCTGGCCGGTATGCCCCCGCTCGCCGACAGCGCCCGGCGGACGCTCGCGAGGATCATCGACATGGTCCTCGTCGGTGTCGTCGTCCTGCTGCTCATCTGGGCGTCCGGGCTGCGGGGGTACTACGTCGACGGCGACCGCGTGCAGGTCGGCCGGTCCGTCGCCCCGGCCGTCGTCATGGCCGTGCTCTACGTCGCCTACGACACCGTCATGATCAGCAGGACGGGGCAGACCCTGGGCAAGAAGTGGCTCGCCATGCGAGTGGCCGACCTGGACAACGGCACCACCCCCTCCGTGCAGACCACACTGATCCGCTCGTTGGTGCTGTGGCTGCCGTTCGCCTTCTGCTGTTGCTGCCTGTGGACGCTGATCGCGGGCGGGTGGAGCTACTTCGACAAGCCGTACAAGCAGGGCCTGCACGACAAGGCGGCCAAGACGGTGGTGGTCAGCACCGGTTGACGCCGGCCAGCCGGTCGCCGAGAGGGCTGCGCGGGTACAGGACCTGTCGCTGCGCCTGCTGCGCACCGAGCCCGGTCTGCGCCGCTCCTGCTTCCACCAGGCGATGGTCTTCGCGGGTTTCTCGGCCGGGTGGACCTGCCTGGCGCTCCTCCTCGACGGACCGGCCCACGGCATGGGGGCCCAGGCCGTGGGGCTGCTCGCCCTGGTCGGCGGCGCGACCAAGTTCTGCACCCCGCTCGCCGGACGCCTGGTGGACCGTCACGGCCCGGATCCGGTGAACCTCGTCCGCATGCTCGCGGTCCTCGTCTCGGTCGCTGTCCTGGCCGCCGGTGCCCGGGGTGGCGTCCCCGGGCTGACCGCTCTCGTCGTCGGCACGCTGCTGCTCGACATCGCGATGCAGTCCGGCATGGTCGCCAACCAGGCGCGGGTCCACGCCCTGCGTCCCGACGCCCGCAGCCGGCTCGACACGGCCTACATGACCTGTGCCTACCTGGGTGGCAGCGCGGGTTCCTGGCTCGGGGCACGCGTCTACGGCCGGGCCGGCCGGCGGGGCGTGTGCGCGCTCGTGGCGCTGCTCGCCGTACTGGCCCGGCCCGCCATCTCGCGGCACTGGTCAGAATCTCGCGATCCGCGCGGAGCGGACCCGCGCACTCGCCGCGGAGCCGCCGCTCGCACTGACGGTGAGTCCCGGTCAGAAGGACGTGGGCACGCGCTCCTCGTCCGGTACGGCCGCGGCGGGCGCCTGCGCCGGGCGGGCCCGCGGGGCGGGGGCCGTCAGGGCGACCAGCAGCCCCAGCGCGAGGGCCGCGAGGGCGATGACGCTGATCCCCACGCCCGAACTCGCCTGCGACAGCAGCAGCATGGCGAAGGTCGAGAGGATCACGGTGCAGACACCGTAGGCGAGCTGTGCGGCGGTCGGACGAGGCATGGCAATCGTGTCCTCGGCGGTTTCGGGGATGGGGTGCCGTGGGGCTCTCTTGGCGTGCATGCCCGAGCGGGACGCCCGGTAAGCGTGGCCTAACCCACGGTACCGGTGCACGGGGGGCGCACGGAGACACCGGTCCCGCCGGACGGACGGCTCCCTGCGCCGTGCGGTGGGGCGACACCTGTCCGTAAAGCGAACGTCACCTCCGCATAGTGCACTTGTCCTGCTCAAGTCAAGGTCTGTCTTTTCCGTCAAACCTCTAGTCAAATGTCGTCACTTGATACACGCGTTGATCGAGCGCGCACGGATTCCTCCATGCCCTGGAACCCTCTGTCCGTGCGCGCGGCGCGGGGGAGGAACTCAAGTGACCAGCAGATCCTGGACGTACAGAGCGGCCGCCATCGGCGTGACGCTCGCGGCGGCCTCCGCCACGTTCACCACCTTCGCCGTCGCGGAGGCGGGTACGCAGGACCGGCCCGCGGCCGCCAACCGGCACGACCCGGCCCCGGTCAAGCAGCAGAAGCACGACCTGGACGGTCCGCTGAGCAAGACCCAGGACGCCCAGCGCGAGGAGGCCTTGAAGCAGCTCATATCGGGCAAGGCCACCGCGCAGGAGCGTAACGGCTCCAAGGTAGTCAAGCTCAAGAGCCGCAAGGGCCAGAGCAAATACGTCGAGCTGAGCCGCGAGAAGACCGACAAGATCTTCACGATCCTGGTGGAGTTCGGGAACCAGACGGACCCCAAGTACGGTGGCACCGCGGGCCCGCTGCACAACAAGATAGCCGCGCCGGACCGCAAGAAGGACAACTCCACGGCCTGGCAGAAGGACTACGACAAGAAGCACTACCAGGACCTCTACTTCGGCACCGGCAAGAAGACCGAGTCGCTGAAGAAGTACTACGAGAAGCAGTCCTCGGGCCGCTACTCGGTCTCCGGCGAGGTCACCGACTGGGTCAAGGTCCCCTACAACGAGGCCCGTTACGGCAACAACGCGTGCGGCCAGACCAACTGCCCGAGCGTGTGGAACGTCGTCAGCGACGGTCTGGGCGCCTGGGTCGCCCAGCAGAAGAAGGCAGGCAAGTCCGACGCCGACATCAAGGCGGACCTGGCCAAGTACGACCAGTGGGACCGCTACGACTACGACGGCGACGGCAACTTCAACGAGCCCGACGGTTACGTCGACCACTTCCAGATCGTGCACGCCGGTGAGGACGAGTCCGCGGGCGGCGGCGCGCAGGGCAAGGACGCGATCTGGGCCCACCGCTGGTACGCCTTCGGCACCGACGCCGGCGCCACCGGCCCCGGCAGCAACAAGCTCGGCGGCGCGCAGGTCGGCGACACCGGCATCTGGGTCGGCGACTACACCATCCAGCCGGAGAACGGCGGCCTCGGTGTCTACGCCCACGAGTACGGCCACGACCTCGGCCTGCCGGACGAGTACGACACCGCCGGCGGCGACAACTCCACCGGCTTCTGGACCCTGATGTCGTCGGGCTCCTGGCTGGGCACCGGCAAGGAGTCCATCGGCGACCTGCCCGGTGACATGAACGCCTGGGACAAGCTCCAGCTGGGCTGGCTGAACTACGACAACGCCAAGGCGGGCAAGCAGTCCACGCACAAGCTCGGCCCCGCCGAGTACAACACGTGGGACAAGCAGGCCCTCGTGGTGTCCCTGCCGGAAAAGGCCGTCACCACCACGATCACCCAGCCCGCGGAGGGCTCGACCCAGTGGTGGAGCGGCAGCGGCAACGACCTGAAGAACACGCTGACCCGGACCGTTGACCTCACCGGCAAGTCGTCGGCGAACCTCAGCCTGGACGGGTGGTGGGCCACCGAGGAAGGCTACGACTACGTCTACACCGAGGTGTCGACCGACGGCGGCGCCAACTGGACGGCCCTGGACGGCACGGCGGACGGCCAGGCCCTCCCGCGTGACGCCAGCGGCAAGGCGGCGCTGACCGGCTTCTCGCAGACGCACAAGAAGCTGTCGTTCCCGCTCGACGCCTACGCGGGCAAGAAGATCGACGTGCGCTTCCGCTACGCCACCGACGGCGGTGTCGCGGAGAACGGCTTCACGGCCGACGAGATCACCGTGACCGCCGACGGCGCCCCGGTGTTCTCGGACAACGCCGAGACGGCGGACGCCGGCTGGACCGCGGCGGGCTTCTCCCGGATCGGCGCGTCGTTCACGAAGAACTACGCGCAGTACTACATCGCCGAGAACCGGCAGTACGTGTCGTACGACAAGACGCTCAAGAGCGGCCCGTACAACTTCGGCTTCGCGTCGCGCCCCGACTGGGTGGAGCACTACCCCTACCAGAACGGCCTGCTGGTCTGGAAGTGGGACACCTCCCAGGCGGACAACAACACCAACGACACCAACGGTCACCCGGGCACCGGTCTGATCCTGCCGGTCGACTCGCACCCGAAGGCGCTGAAGTGGGCCGACGGCACGCTGCTGCGCAACCGTGTCCAGGCGTACGACTCCCCGTTCAGCCTCTACGGCACGGACGGCATCACCCTGCACAAGGCCGACGTCGCCCTGAAGATCAAGGCGTCTAAGGGTGTCCCGGTCTTCAACGACCACACCGGCACCTACTACGACGCGTCGAACCCCACCGGCGGCGTCAAGGTCACTGACACCAACACCAAGATCACGATCGTCAAGGAGGCCAAGGACGGCTCCTCGATCCAGCTCAAGGTCGGCCCCGCGGTGAAGTAGTCCACATCTCCGCAGGTCACAGGCGTATCGGCGGCAACCCCTTGGCGGGTTGCCGCCGGTCGTGTTTAGGTGCGTCCTGTGGACCGCTTATTGACACCGACCCGGACGGGGATGTGACCGCATGGCCGCTGGAGGCTACTGCACGCTGCCGGACAACACGGTGGTGGTGGCGCTGAACCTGCCGAGTCCCGCCGGGAGCCCGGCCGCGGTGCGGGTCCTGGTCCACGCCCGGAACCGGGCACGCGCCCTGACCCGGCTGCGCAACCTGGGGCTGCGGGCGGTGTACCTGCGGGGCAACGCGCTGCCTCCCACGCCGGACGAGGTCACGGCGGTGCTGCACCATCCCGACGGCCTGATATGGCGCACGGCCGCGGACAACGGTGTCACCGTGACGGAGCTGTGGCAGCCGATCAGGGCCCTGCTGCGCCGGCCCGCCGCCCGCGCCTGAGCCGCCCGGGTGCCGGCCGGCCCCGTCAGACGGCGGGCTTCCCGGTCAGCTCCACACCCGCCTCGCGCAGTTCCCGCAGGGCGCGCGTGGTGGTCTCCTCGGCCACTCCCGCGGTCAGGTCCAGCAGCACGTGCGTACGGAAACCCTCCCGCACGGCGTCCAGCGCGGTGGCGCGCACGCAGTGGTCCGTGGCGATGCCGACGACGTCCACCTCGTCGATCTCCCGGCCGCGCAGCCAGTCGGCGAGCGCGACCCCGTTCTCGTCGGTGCCCTCGAACCCGCTGTAGGCCGCCGAGTACGCCCCCTTGTCGAACACGGCGTCCACCGCGCCGGAGGCGACGGCGGGGGCGAAGTTCGGGTGGAAGCCGACGCCCTCCGTGCCCGCGACGCAGTGCGCGGGCCAGGAGCGGACGTAGTCGGGGTCGTCCGCGAAGTGGCCGCCGGGCGCGATGTGGTGGTCACGCGTGGCCACCACATGGCGGTATCCGGTGCCCGCCGCCTGGCCGATCAGCTCGGTGACGGCGGCGGCCACGTCCGCACCGCCGGACACCGCGAGGCTGCCTCCCTCGCAGAAGTCGTTCTGGAGGTCTACGACGATCAGGGCGCGGCGCATGGCGGGTGTCCTTCGGGTGAGGAGACAGATGACTGAGCCTAGGGACTTACCGGCCGGTGCGGGAGGGGGACGGACCGCGGTCCCGCTCCCGGCCGTGTCGTCCTAGCTACCCGAGCCCCCGTGGACGTACTCCGTCGGAAGGACGGGTTCGCCCCGGGAGAGCTGGGTGGCGGAGAGCGGCAGCTTCGCGCGGGCCGCGATGTGGCGGTCGCGCGGCACGTCCAGCGGCTCGCGGGCGATCACCTCGCCGCCCTTGACCAGCTGAACCTGCAGTTCGCGGCCGGCCAGCCCGGGCGGGACCGGCCCGGTGCCGACGACCTCGGCCTCCGCGATCCCCTCCGCGTCGGTGCGGCGCGCGGCCCACTTGCGTCCGCCGACGGAGGTCTTGCCGCCACTGGACTTCTTCGCGACCGGCACCAGCGGCGCCTTCGGGTCGGCGGTCTCGGCGCGGGCGACCAGCTTGTAGACCATGGAGGCGGTCGGGTGCCCGGAGCCGGTGACCAGCTGGGTGCCGACGCCGTACGCGTCCACGGGCGCCGCGGCCAGCGAGGCGATGGCGTACTCGTCCAGGTCGGAAGTCACGATGATCCTGGTGCCGGTCGCGCCCAGCTCGTCCAGCTGCTGGCGCACCCGGTGGGCCACCAGCAGCAGGTCGCCGGAGTCGATGCGGACGGCGCCCAGCCCGGGTCCGGCCACCTCCACCGCCGTACGGACGGCCTCGGTGACGTCGTAGGTGTCCACCAGCAGGGTCGTGCCGCGGCCGAGGGTGTCGACCTGCGCCTGGAAGGCGTCGCGTTCGCGGTCGTGCAGGAGGGTGAAGGCGTGGGCCGAGGTGCCCACGGTGGGGATGCCGTAGCGGAAGCCCGCGGCCAGGTCGGAGGTGGTCGTGAAGCCGCCGACGTACGCGGCCCGCGCGGCGGCCACGGCGGCCAGCTCGTGGGTGCGCCGGGCGCCCATCTCGATCAGCGGGCGGTCACCGGCGGCGGAGGCCATGCGGGAGGCCGCCGCGGCGATCGCCGAGTCGTGGTTGAGGATGGAGAGGATCACGGTCTCCAGCAGGACGCACTCGGCGAAGCTGCCCTCGACGCGCATGATCGGCGAGCCCGGGAAGTAGACCTCGCCCTCGGGGTAGCCCCAGACGTCACCGCTGAAGCGGTAGTCGGCGAGCCACGCCAGGGTCTCCTCGTCGACGATCCCCTGCTCGCGCAGGAAGCCGAGCACGCCGGCGTCGAAGCGGAAGTTCTCGACCGCGTCCAGGACGCGCCCGGTGCCGGCCACCACGCCGTAGCGCCGCCCGTCCGGCAGCCGCCGGGTGAAGACCTCGAACACGCTCCGCCGCTCGGCCGTGCCGGCCTTCAGCGCGGCCCGCAGCATGGTCAGCTCGTACTGGTCCGTGAAGAGTGCCGTCGAGGGAACGTCCACCGGCAGCCCAAGGTCCGCTGTGTTCATGGCAAGATAGTACCCCCATCTCGTCAGTGTGACGATTTATCGCGCGCGTGGCAGCATGGGCTCTGTGACGTCACCCGCGCCCGTAGAGATCGAACGCACCGAGTCGGCGGAGGAGGTCTTCGCCGTACCCGAGCCCGACGTCCCCTGGGTCACGATCGTCCACAACGACCCGGTCAACCTCATGAGCTACGTGACGTACGTCTTCCAGACGTACTTCGGCTACTCCAAGGACAAGGCCACCAAGCTCATGCTCGACGTCCACCACAAGGGCCGGGCGGTCGTCTCCAGCGGAAGCCGCGAGGAGATGGAACGCGACGTGCAGGCGATGCACGGCTACGGTCTGTGGGCCACCCTCCAGCAGGACCGGAAGTAGCGACCGACCACTCATGCCCGGACACTTCGAACCGCTCCCCGGCGGCGGCGCGGCCGTCGCGCTCGACGACGTCGAGATCTCCATCATCCGGTCGCTGGCCGTCCAGCTCCTGGAGCTGATCGGCCCCGGCCCCGGTGCCGACGCCCCCGACGACCCGCTCGCCGAGCTGTTCGCCGAGGGGCCGAGCGAGCCGCCCGCGGACCCGGTGCTGCGCCGGCTCTTCCCGGACGCCTACAGCGACCCGGAGCAGACCCCCGCCTCGTCGGCCGAGGCCGAGGAACGGCGGGCGCACTCCGCGGAGTTCCGCCGCTTCACCGAGAACGACCTGCGCGCCGGCAAGCGGGAGAGCGCGCTGACGGTGATCCGCACCCTGGACGCGCTCGCCCCGGTGGACGAGGGCGGGGCGGTGCTCAAGCTGTCCCCGCAGGAGTCGCGGCAGTGGCTCGGCGCCCTCAACGACCTCCGGCTGGCGATCGGCTCCCGCCTGGAGATCACCGACGAGGACGACACCGACCTGCTCTACCGGCTCCCTGAGGAGGACCCGCGCAAGCCGATGGTGCTGGCCTACCTGTGGCTGGGCGGCCTCCAGGAGACCTTGGTCACCACCCTTATGCCGTAATCCGGTCATTCCCCTCCGGCACTGTTCGCTCAGAGGACGCTCAAATCCGGATAACGATCCCGTCACCGTTGCGGCCGGTTTTGGCGCATTCGAGCACCTTTTGTCCCCTTCTACCTGTGTGATGCACCACACCACACCCCTGTGATCAGTGTTGCGGCCGTGATAAATCTTCACGACCGCCCGGCGAACACCACCCATGTTCCGGCCGGGTGCGCCACCGAGCCGACGACCGTCGGCCAGGCAACAGCTCCAGAAAATCCAGGGGGATCGAGACCCGGTCCGAGGCCGACGACAGGCCCGGATCGGCATGGAGAAAGGCGCACCACACATGACCTCAGCGCAGGTCGACCAGCATCACGACGGCAATGAGGCCGTGCGGGCCGAGGATCACGAGGGCGGCGAGGGCTACCAGCGCGGGCTCGGTGCCCGGCAGATCCAGATGATCGCCATCGGCGGTGCCATCGGCACCGGCCTGTTCCTCGGCGCGGGCAAGGGCATCTCCAAGGCGGGCCCCAGCCTGATCCTGGCGTACGCCATCGCGGGCCTCGTCATCTTCTTCATCATGCGGGCACTCGGCGAGCTGCTGATGTACCGCCCGGTGTCGGGTTCGTTCTCGGAGTACGCGCGCGAGTTCATCGGCCCGTTCGCCGGTTTCGTCACCGGATGGACGTACTGGCTGTTCTGGGTGGTCACGGGCATCACCGAGGTCACCGCGGCCGCCGCCTACATGACGTACTGGTGGAACATCCCGCAGTGGATCTCGGCCCTGATCTTCACCGTCGTCCTGTACGGCGCCAACCTGATCTCCGTGAAGCTCTTCGGCGAGCTGGAGTTCTGGTTCTCCATGGTCAAGGTCACCGCCATCATCGGCATGATCCTGATCTGCGCCGGCATCCTCACGATCGGCTTCTCCGACGCCGGTGACACCGCCTCCGTCAGCCACCTGTGGAACGAGGGCGGCTTCTTCCCGCACGGCGTCGGCAGCACCCTGATGACCCTCCAGATGGTCATGTTCGCCTTCCTCGCCGTCGAGCTGGTCGGTGTGACCGCGGGCGAGTCCAAGGACCCCAAGACCGTGCTGCCCAAGGCGATCAACACGGTGCCGTGGCGCATCGCCGTCTTCTACGTCGGCGCGCTGATCATGATCCTCTCGGTCGTGCCGTGGACCAACTTCCACCCGGGTGTCAGCCCGTTCGTGGCCGCGTTCCAGAAGATGGGCCTGGCCGCCGGCGCCGGCATCGTGAACTTCGTCGTGCTCACCGCGGCGCTGTCCTCCTGCAACTCCGGCATGTACTCCACCGGCCGCATGCTGCGCGACCTCGCGCTGAACAGCCAGGGCCCGAAGGCGTTCACCCGGCTGACGGCCAGCGGCACCCCGCTCGTCGGCACGTCGGTCTCCGCCGCGCTGATGCTGGTCGGCGTGTGGATCAACTACCAGTGGCCGGGCAAGGCGTTCGACTACGTGGTGTCCTTCGCCACCATCTCCGGCATGTGGGCCTGGATCGTCATCCTGTTCTGCCAGATCCGCTACCGCGCCAAGTCCGACCGCGGTGAGCTGCCCCGCTCGGAGTTCCGTGCGCCGGGCGCCCCGTTCACCAGCTGGTTCGCGCTCGCCTTCATCGGCATGGTGATCGTGATGATGGGCATCGACAAGGACGCCCGCGTCTCGCTGTACTGCGCGCCGCTGTGGGCCCTGATCCTCGGCGTCGCCTACGTGGTGCTCAAGCGGCGCAACCCGGAGGCCGCTGCCTTCCGCAAGCGCTGAGGACCCGGGCGCCCCGCAGGACACCTCCTCGGGACGTCACGGCCGCCGGGAGCACTCGTGGCGCCCCCGGCGGCTGCCGCTCAGGACGCCCGGCATGTGGGCCGTCCCGTACCGACCCCCGGTACGGGACGGCCCCTCTGCTTATCCTGACCCCCATGCTGACCATCACCCAGGCCCTGTACGACCAGATCGTCGCCCACGCGCGCGAGGACCACCCCGACGAGGCGTGCGGCGTGGTCGCCGGCCCGGCGGGCTCCGGCCGCCCCGAGCGGTTCGTCCCGATGCTCAACGCGGCCCGCTCGCCCACCTTCTACGAGTTCGACTCCCAGGACCTGCTCAAGCTCTACCGCGAACTGGACGACCGCGACGAGGAGCCGGTGGTCATCTACCACTCCCACACCGCGACCGAGGCCTACCCCTCCCGCACGGACATCTCCTACGCCAACGAGCCGGGCGCCCACTACGTCCTGGTCTCCACGGCCGACACCGACGGCGCCGGCGAGTTCCAGTTCCGCTCGTTCCGCATCCTCGCCGGTGAGGTCACCGAGGAGGAGGTCAAGGTGGTGGAGGCGTACCCGTCCCAGTGACACCAGCCGCACCTCGTCTCACTTCGTGAACGAATCTCGTCCGAGATGTGGGAACACCCTCCGGGAAGCGGCGGGGGAATCGATACGATGAGCCCATGGTTTCCCACGACGTGAGCGAGAAGACGCCGGGCACGCTGCTCGTGGCGCGGCTGCACGTCGACCTGTGCAGGCTCGCCAGCGCCATCTGTTGACGCCGGCCCTGCCGCCGTACGGCCGTGAGCCGCGGCGTCCAGACCCCCGTACGCCACCCGTGCGCCCCGCGCCGCCGCGCGCCCACCGACCCGACACCTTCCGACAGGAGCCCTGAGCCATGGCCATCGAGGTCCGCATCCCCACCATCCTCCGCACGTACACCGACGGCCAGAAGGCGGTGGAGGGCAGCGGGAACACCCTCGCCGAGCTGTTCGCCGACCTCGAGGCCCGGCACGCGGGCATCCAGGCCCGCATCGTGGACGGCGACCAGCTGCGCCGCTTCGTCAACGTGTACCTGAACGACGAGGACGTCCGCTTCCTGGACGGCATCAACACCAAGCTGTCCGACGGCGACAACGTGACGATCCTGCCGGCCGTGGCCGGCGGCATGCGCTGATCGGCCGCTGACCAGCGATGCGCTACGACTCCCCGCTGGCCGCGGTGGGCAACACCCCCCTGGTGCGCCTGCCGCGGCTGTCGCCGTCCTCCGAGGTCCGGATCTGGGCCAAGCTGGAGGACCGCAACCCCACCGGCTCGGTCAAGGACCGCCCCGCCCTGCACATGATCGAGCAGGCGGAGAAGGACGGCCGGCTGACCCCGGGCTGCACCGTCCTGGAGCCCACCTCCGGCAACACCGGCATCTCCCTCGCCATGGCGGCCAAGCTCAAGGGCTACCGCATGGTGTGCGTGATGCCGGAGAACACCTCGCAGGAGCGCCGGGAGCTGCTCGGCATGTGGGGCGCCGAGATCATCTCCTCACCGGCCGCCGGCGGCTCCAACACCGCCGTACGCGTGGCCAAGGAGCTGGCCGCCGAGCACCCCGACTGGGTGATGCTCTACCAGTACGGCAACCCGGACAACGCGGGCGCCCACTACGCCACGACCGGCCCGGAGATCCTCGCCGACCTCCCCTCGATCACCCACTTCGTGGCCGGTCTCGGCACCACCGGCACCCTCATGGGCGTCGGCCGCTACCTGCGCGAGCACAAGCCGGACGTCAGGATCGTCGCCGCCGAACCCCGCTACGACGACCTGGTGTACGGGCTGAGGAACCTCGACGAGGGCTTCGTCCCGGAGCTGTACGACGCGTCCGTGCTCACCACCCGCTTCTCGGTCGGCTCCGCCGACGCGGTCACCCGCACCCGCGAACTCCTCCAGCAGGAGGGCATCTTCGCGGGCGTCTCCACCGGCGCGGCCCTGCACGCGGCGATCGGCGTCGGCAGGAAGGCCGTCCAGGCGGGCGAGAGCGCCGACATCGTCTTCGTCGTGGCCGACGGCGGCTGGAAGTACCTCTCCACCGGCGTCTACACGGCGGCCACCACTCAGGAGGCCATCGAGACGCTCCAGGGCCAGCTCTGGGCGTAGGGATCCGACCGCGCCGGTGGTACGTCACATCCGTACCAGGACACCGGCAGGAAGGCGGACCCCATGCGCCGTACGACCCCCCTCGCCCTCGCGGCGGCAGCGCTGCTCCTCGCGGGCTGCGGCTCCCAGCAGAAGGACACCGGGAGCAGCGGCAAGGCGTCGGCGCCGCCGTCTCCCACCCGGTCCGCCGGCGGCTGCACCGGCCACGCGGAGCTGACGGCCGCCGACCACGGCCGTACCGTCTGCGTGGCCGAGGGCGGCGAGATCCGGCTCACCCTGCACGGCACCCGTGCCCGACCCTGGAAGGCGGTCGCCGCGAGCGGCGCCGGTCTGCGGGCCATCAACGCGGGCTTCGTCCTGCGGCCGGGTGACGCCTCGGCCGCCTACCGGGCGGTGGCCGCCGGCACGGTGAAGCTCACCTCGTCCCGCCCGCTGTGCGCCGAGCCCACCGCACCGGGCCGGGTCTCCTGCAAGGGCATCGAGGAGTGGACGGTGACCGTGCGGGTCGGCTAGGCCCTCTCGTTCGGATCATGCCGGGCTGATCCGGCCTGATCCGAACGAAAGACCCTAGCCCGCGAGGTGGCGCACCTGGTCCCACAGGACCGGGTCGACCACGCCCACCCGGCGCCGGAAGTCGCCCACCGGCACCTCGCGCAGCTCGTCGGTCTCGAGGAAGCTGGGCCGGCCCCGGGCGTCGCCGACCGCACCAGGCGGCAGCGGGATCACCCCGCTGCGCTCGTCGTGGTACTTGCTGGTGATCTTCGCGACCGTGGCCCGGTCGCCGCGCACGGCCAGCACCAGGCAGGGCCGGTCCTTCACCGCGGCCCGGTCCTCGTAGGGCACCTCCGCCCACCAGATGTCGCCGGGGGAGGGCCGTACCGCGTGGGCCGTCCGTCTGCCCGGCCGGCCCGGGGGCCGCAGCCGCCGCCCGCCCGGCCGGCGACCGCGGCCCCAGCCGTCGACGAGCGTGGCGACCAGCGCGAGCAGTACCACGGCAGCGAGCGCCAGCCACCAGGACGTGTCCATACGACGACGTTACCGGCGCGCGCCGCACATCGCGCGCCCTCCGGTGAATCCTGTGCGCCCCGGGTCCAGCCGATCCGGTGACAGCACAGGTGAGTTCGCCCACAACGGCCCCTGGCGAAGGAGCGACCCGCGCTCTCGCGCCTTACGCTCGACGCACCGCACGACCCCCGTCAGCCCCCGTTCTGACTGGCCCTCCCGTCCCGCCCACCGGTTTTCCGCCAGCGGAGGTTTCTGCTTCATGAAGCTCACCGTCGTCGGCAGCTCGGGGTCGTTCCCGTCCGCGGAATCGGCCTGCTCGAGCTACCTCCTCGAGGCCGACGGCTTCCGGCTGCTTCTCGACATGGGCAACGGCGCCCTCGGCGAGCTCCAGCGCCACTGCGGTCTCTACGACCTCGACGCGATCTTCCTCAGCCATCTGCACGCCGACCACTGCATCGACATGTGCGCCTACTTCGTGGCGCGCTACTACCGCCATGACGGCGGCCGGTGCGGGCCCGTCCCGGTCTACGGCCCCGAGGGTACCGAGCACCGGCTGACCACGGCCTACGGGGACACCCCGTCGGCCTCCTCCATGAGCGAGGTCTTCGACTTCCACACGGTCAAGCCGTCCACGTTCGAGATCGGCCCGTTCACCGTGCACACGGAGCGGGTCCGCCACCCCGTGGAGGCGTACGGCATCCGGGTCGAGCACGGTGGTACGTCCCTGACGTACTCCGGCGACACGGGCGTCACCGCGACGCTGGACGAGCTGGCCCGGGACACCGACCTGTTCCTCTGCGAGGCCGCGTTCACGCACGGCAAGGAGAGCATTCCCGACCTGCACCTCAACGGCCGTGAGGCGGGCGAGACGGCGGCCCGCGCGGGCGCCCGCCGCCTGGTGCTCACCCACATCCCGCCGTGGACCGACCCGCTGGTCAACCTGCGGGACGCCCGTGAGGTGTTCGCCGGGCCGGTGGCGCTGGCGGCGCCGGGACAGACGTACGACATCTGACCGTGGCATGCGCGGGGCCCCGGAACCGTCCCGGTTCCGGGGCCCCGCGCGCTGTCCGGGCCGGCCGGGCTACTTGCCCTCGGCCTTCTGGAGTTCGGCCAGTTCCTCGTCGGACTCGCGGCCCGGCGTGGGCAGGTTGAACCGGGTGATCGCGAAGCGGAAGACCACGTAGTAGACGACCGCGAAGCACAGGCCGACCACGACCAGGCCCCAGGGGTTGCTGGCGATACCCAGGTTCAGGCCGAAGTCGACCACGCCCGCCGAGAAGCCGAAGCCGTCCTTCATGCCCAGCGCCCAGGTCAGCCCCAGCGACAGGCCGGTGAGGACCGCGTGGATGGCGTACAGGACCGGCGCGATGAACATGAACGTGAACTCGATGGGCTCGGTGACGCCGGTGACGAAGGACGTCAGCGCGAGCGAGAACATCATGCCGCCGACGACCTTGCGGCGCTCGGGCCGGGCGCAGTGGACGATGGCCAGGCACGCGGCCGGCAGGGCGAACATCATGATCGGGAAGAAGCCGGTCATGAACTGGCCCGCGTGCGGGTCGCCGGCCAGGAAGCGCGCGATGTCACCGCTCTTGCCGTGGTACTCGCCCGCCTGGAACCACGGGAACGAGTTCAGCAGGTGGTGCATGCCGATCGGGATCAGCGCACGGTTGGCGACACCGAAGATGCCCGCGCCCACCGCGCCCGAGCCGACCAGCCACTCGCCGAAGTTGTGCAGGCCCGTGCCGAGGACCGGCCAGATGTAGCCGAACACGATGCCGAGGAGGAGACCGGCGAAGGCCGACAGGATCGGGACGAGACGACGGCCGCCGAAGAAGCCCGCCCAGTCGGGCAGCTTGGTGCGGTAGAAGCGCTGGTACAGCAGGGCCACGACTATGCCCATCACCACGCCGCCGAGGACCTTGGCGTCCACCGGGGCGTTCACCATGTGGACCTTGCCGTCGACGACGGTCGCCACCTTGGGCAGGTTCTTGTCGGTGAACGTGCCGAGCACGTTCTTGAAGACCAGGTAACCGGTGACCGCCGCGAGGGCGGTGGAGCCGTCCGACTTTTTCGCGAAGCCGATGGCGATGCCCACCGCGAACAGCAGCGCCATGTTGTCGAGGATCGCGTTGCCACCGGCGGCCATGAAGGACGCGATCTTCGTCAGGAAGGCCGGGAAGGACGGGCGTCCCAGCATGTCGGTGTTGCCGAGGCGCACCAGGAGGGCGGCGGCCGGCAGCACGGCCACCGGCAGCATCAGGCTGCGCCCGATACGCTGGAGGACGGCCATCACGCCGGCGCCCTTCTTCTTCTGGTCGGCCGCCGGAGCGGCGCTGGCCGTGGTCACAACTTCCTCCTGGAGGTGCCCCCGGCCTGAGGCTGGGGGAGGGCAGGGCGCCGCCCGGGAACCATGGAGGGGGACGGCAGCGTCTCTGGTCTACACCACTCAGTGGTGTAGACCTGTTGTAGCACGATGAACGCGGGATAAGGAACCCACGAATCCGCGGTCACGGCGCTACAGCGCGTACTCGTCCGGACGGCCAGGCCGGCCCCCGCTCACCTCACGTTGTCGCGGTCCATCTCCTCCGCCACCTCGGCCGGCTCCCGCCCCGGCGTCCGCAGGCCGAACCGCGTGATCGCGAACCGGAAGACGGCGTAGTACACCGCCGCGAACGCCAGGCCGATCGGGATGATCGCCCACGGCTTCGTCGCCAGGTTCCAGTTGATGACGTAGTCGATCAGGCCCGCGGAGAAGCTGAAGCCGTCGTGCACCCCGAGCGCCCAGCTCACCCCCAGGGAGACGCCGGTGAGCACGGCGTGGACGGCGTACAGCGCGGGCGCGACGAACAGGAAGGAGTACTCCAGGGGTTCGGTGATGCCCGTCACGAACGACGTCAGCGCGACCGAGAGCATCAGGCCGCCGACCTCCTTGCGGCGTTCCGGCCGGGCGCAGTGCGTGATCGCCAGCGCGGCGGCCGGCAGCGCGAACATCATGATCGGGAAGAAGCCCGTGGTGAACTGGCCGGCGTCCGGATCGCCCGCCAGGAACATGTTGATGTCACCGTGCACGGGCTTGCCGCCCGGTGGCGTGTAGGTGCCGAACTGGAACCAGACGGGCACGTTCAGGAACTGGTGCAGGCCGATGACGAGCAGCGCCCGGTTGGCGAGGCCGAAGAGGCCGGCGCCCCACGCGCCCAGGTCCCGCAGCCAGTGCGCGAAGCTCTCCAGTGCGTCGCCGACCGGCGGCCAGACCCACAGGCACAGGGCCGCGAAGGCGATCGCGACGAACGCCATGATGATGGGGACGAGGCGGCGGCCGTTGAAGAAGCCCAGCCAGTCCACCAGCCGGGTGCGGTGGTAGCGGGCCCAGAAGAAGGCGGTCAGCAGGCCCATCACGATGCCGCCGAACACCCCGGGGTTCTGGAACGTGAACGCCGTCACCGCGCCGACGCCCGCACCGACGCTCACCTGGCAGCCGACGTCCGGGACCGCCGTGGAGCCGCCCGGGCACCGCTCGGGGAACTGGTGCAGGACGTTGTAGTAGACGAGGAAGCCGGCCACCGCCGCCAGTGCCGTGGAGCCGTCCGACTTCTTCGCCATGCCGATCGCGACGCCCACGCAGAACAGCAGCGGCAGGCCGAGGGAGCCGTCGAGCAGCGCGCCGCCCGCCCCCTTCATCACCTTCGAGACGTCGGTCCAGCCCAGGCCCTGGTCGCCGAACACGTCGGGCTGGCCCAACCGGTTCAGGATGCCCGCGGCCGGCAGCACCGCGATGGGCAACTGAAGGCTGCGGCCCATCTTCTGGAGGCCCTGGAACAGCCGGTCGGCGTGGACCCGGGCGGGGCCGGCCGTGCTCTCGGCACTCATGGCGTCCTTTCCGGGGCGCCCGACCGGGAGGCGGTTTGGCGACCTTCCCCAGGGTGGTGTAGACCAGTCGGCGGACGGTTCCGCTGTCGTGATCGCCATCATTCGGCACGGACGGCATGACCGCTCGCGAAGATGGGCCAACTGTGGGTTACTGCGACAAAGCGGTTCGGATCAGGGAGAAGGAACATGGCCAGCAAGGCTGAGAAGATCGTCGCCGGGCTCGGCGGCATCGACAACATCGAGGAGATCGAGGGCTGCATCACCCGGCTGCGCACCGAGGTGTCCGACCCCTCGCTGGTCGACGAGGCCGCCCTGAAGGCCGCCGGCGCCCACGGCGTCGTGAAGATGGGCTCCGCGATCCAGGTCGTCATCGGCACCGACGCCGACCCGCTCGCCGCGGAGATCGAGGACATGATGTGAGCACGCTGGCTCACCGGTGAACCCGGTTCACCCGCAAGGGGCTCATCCCGACACGGGAGGAGCCCCTTCCGCCTGTGCCGATAGGCTCGTCGGCATGTCTCGCATCGACGGCCGTACCCCCGAACAGCTCCGCCCGGTCACCATCGAACGGGGATGGAGCAAGCACGCCGAGGGCTCCGTCCTCGTCTCCTTCGGTGACACCCGGGTCCTCTGCACCGCCTCCGTCACCGAAGGCGTCCCGCGCTGGCGCAAGGGCAGCGGTGAGGGCTGGGTCACCGCGGAGTACGCCATGCTGCCCCGCGCCACCAACACCCGCGGCGACCGCGAGTCCGTCAAGGGCAGGATCGGCGGCCGCACCCACGAGATCTCCCGGCTCATCGGCCGCTCCCTGCGCGCCGTCATCGACTACAAGGCGCTCGGCGAGAACACCGTCGTCCTCGACTGCGACGTCCTCCAGGCCGACGGCGGCACGCGCACCGCGGCCATCACCGGCGCCTACGTCGCCCTGGCCGACGCCGTCGCCTGGGCCCAGGGCAGGAAGCTCGTCAAGGCCGGCCGGCAGCCGCTCACCGGCACCGTGAGCGCCGTCTCCGTCGGCATCGTCGGCGGCGTTCCGCTGCTCGACCTCTGCTACGAGGAGGACGTGCGCGCCGAGACCGACATGAACGTCGTCTGCACCGGCGACGGCCGCTTCGTCGAGGTGCAGGGCACCGCCGAGGCCCAGCCGTTCGCCCGCGCGGAACTCGACGCCCTGCTCGACCTCGCCGTCGCCGGCTGCGCCGACCTGACCACGCTCCAGCAGGCCGCCCTGGCGCGGACCCGGGAGAGCTAGGCCCTCTCGTTCGGATCATGCCGGGCGCGGGGCGGGGATGCTGCGGGTGCCGGGGCCGAGCGGTGTCTGTCCCGTACCGCTCGGCCCCGGCACCGGGGGGCGTCGGCCCCGGGTGTCACGGGGTGACGTTCCAGCGGTCGTCGGTGCCCGGCGGGTCCTGGGAGACGGTCAGGGTGCGGTTGGGGGTGCTCTCCCAGGTCAGGACGCCGGTGGGGGAGCGCTTGACATACTTGTACTGGACCGTGACGTCGACGGGCAGCTGGACGCTGCTCGACCGGTGCGGGTAGGCGCTCGCGATGGTGCCCAGGGGGACGGCGTGATCCCCTTCGGTGACGGGTGGCGGCGGGCGCCGCCGGGGGCGGAGGCGGGTCCGGGCCCGCGTCCGCCCACATCCCAACACGGTGTGAATTCAGGGAGTGATCGAACGTCCTTCAAGCGTTCGATCAGCGATGCGATCCGGCCGCACGGCCCGCGTTTCTTCAGGAGCTTCATCAAGTCCTGAACGAAATGCCGGACCCGGAGGGCAGGCCTCGGGCAGGCCCGGCAAGGCACGGACCCACGCGCACTTCTCCGGAATGACATGTGCGGGCCGCCTCCCGGCCCGTGGCCAGGCCCCGCGAAAGGCCCTGCAACCCTTGCAAGATGACGCAGAACATTTCATGCGGCTCGGCCACGCTCGCGTAGGAGGAAGGCGAGGTCCCACGGGCAACCCGCCGGGCCTCCCCGGCGTCCCAGTGGGTACGGGCGCACGGCCCATCGGCGTGCGCCCGGCCAGCCGTACCAGGGAGGGGAACCCAACATGGCCGCCAGCCGACGCTCACGCCGGGGCCGCGTCACCGCCATCGCCGCCGTCGTGGCCGCCGCCGCACTCACCGCCGGCCTCACCACCGGCTGCGACGCCGTGAACAAGGCCCTGGACTGCGTACAGACCGCCGACGCCATCGCCGACAACGTCACCGACCTCCAGCAGGCCGTGGAGAACGCCGCCGACGACCCCTCGCAGACCGACGCCTCGCTCGACTCCATCGAGAAGAGCCTGCGGAAGATCGGTGACAAGACGGACGACACCGACGTGAACAAGGCCGTGGACGACCTGAACCAGGCCATCGGCAACGTCCGCGCCGCCATCCGCGACGGCGACGACACCCCCGACGTCGGTCCCGTCACCGACGCGGCCGGCGAACTCACCAAGGTCTGCACGTCGTAGGGGCGTCGGGGCCCAGGGGAGGCCGCGGTCACCCGTGGCTGTGCGGGAGCCTCAGTGCTCCCCGCCGCGGTACCGCTCCCGCTCCCGCTGCTTGTCCCAACGCCCGGCCCGGCGTGCCGGGTCCAGCTCGTGCCGCTCCGCACGGCGCGCGCGCCGCAGCTCGTGCCGGGACTCCCGGCGCTCCAGCTTCTCCTGGCGGCGCCGCTCCTTCAGCCGCTGCCGCTCCGCGCGCGGAAGCTTGCGCTCCACACCGACCCCGCCCCAGAACGCGAAACCACCGACGACCACCCGCGGGGCACCCGGCGCGGGCGGCCCGCCGTCCGCCGGATGCTCGAAGGCGCCCATCACCCCGATCCCGCGTACGACGACCTCGACCCCCGGCGGCACGACGATCTGGAGGCCGCCCATGACCGCCACACAGACGATCTCGACCTCACGGTCCGCGAAGTCCGCGTCCCGGAGATCGATGACGCCGCCACCCATGAACGCGAAGCAGCTGAACCGCTTCGGCGCCGTCCAGCGGCCCTTGCGCTCGAACCCCGACAGGATCGCGACCGCCCCCGTCGAGGACCCCGCGCCCCCGGTGATCCGGTCGGCCCAACCGCCGTCACCCACCGGCGCCTTGCTGAAGGAGACGGGGGCCGGTGCCACGGCGCCGGCCCCGGGCAGATCGCGGGTCAGCGGCGCCAGCTCGCCGTACGTCCGCGCGGTGTAGGCCGCCTCCAGCCGCTCCTCGAACTCCTCCATGACGAGCCGCCCCTCGGCCAGGGCGTCCCGCAGGATCTCGGCGACTCGCTCACGGTCGGCGTCGGACGCCCGGAGGTCCGGGGCTGCGTCGTCGCTCATGGCGACACCCTACGAGACCGCCCTCTCCGCGTACATCCTGGCGATGACGGCCTCGATGTCCGGTTCCCGCACCGACAGGTCCACCAGCGGGTACCGGGCCGCCAGATCCGCCACCAGGGGCGCCGCCGACTGCCCCGCGGGGAACGCCAGCCACTGCCGTGGCCCCTCCACCCGCACCACCCGCGCCGACGCCACCTCGACCGGCGGCAGCTCCCGCTCCAGGTCCACCACCAGCGTCCGTTCGCTCTCGCCGGCCTCGTGCAGCCCCGCCAGCGAACCGTCGTACACCAGCCGCCCGTGGTCGATCACCATCACCCGCGAACACAACTGCTCGATGTCCTGGAGGTCGTGCGTGGTCAGCAGCACCGTCGTACCGCGCTCGGCGTTCACCTCCCGCAGGAACTCCCGCACCCTGGCCTTCGACACGACATCCAGACCGATCGTCGGCTCGTCCAGGTACAGCACCTCCGGATCGTGCAGCAGCGCCGCCGCGATGTCCCCGCGCATCCGCTGCCCCAGCGACAGCTGCCGCACCGGCACGTCCAACAGGGCACCCAGGTCCAGCAGGTCCACCAGCCGGTCCAGGTTCTGGCGGTAACGGGCGTCCGGGATGCGGTACATGCGGTGCGCCAGCCGGTAGGAGTCGGCCAGCGGCAGGTCCCACCACAGCGTGGTCCGCTGCCCGAACACCACCCCGATCCGGTGCGCCAGCCGCGCCCGTTCCCGCGCCGGATCGATGCCGGCCACCCGCAGCCGTCCCGCGCTCGGCGTCAGGATGCCGGTCAGCATCTTGATCGTGGTCGACTTACCCGCGCCGTTCGGCCCGATGTACCCGACCATCTCCCCGCGCGCCACGGTGAACGAGATCGAGTCCACCGCCCGCACCTCGTGCCGCTCCCGCTTGAGGAACCCGGCCTTCCGGCGCACCTCGAAGACCTTCTCGACCTTCTCCAGTGCGATGAGGTCACTCACGCTAACTCCCTGTGCCGCGATACGAACGGAGTCCCGCCCGCCAGGCCGACCCCGCCAGCGCACAGCACCCCACCGCCACCAGCGGCGGTGTGAACGCGGCCCACTCCGGCAGGTCCAGCGGATAAGGCCGCCCCAGCACGTAGCACGCGGGCAGCCAGTTGACGAAGGCCAGCGGCAGCACGAACGTCACCCCGCGCACCAGCTCCTTCGCGAACACCGTCGGCGGGTACTGCAGCAGCGTCGTACCGCCGTAGGTGAAGGCGTTCTGCACCTCCGAGGCGTCCTGCGCCAGGAACTGGAACGCCGCCCCCGCCACGAACACCGCGGCGAAGATCCCGAAGCCGCTCACCACCGTCACCGGCATCAGCAGCACCTTCGGCACCGTCCACGCGACGTCCAGCCGGGTCAGCGACCAGCCCAGCACCAGCGCCCCCTGCGTCACCCGGCCCAGCCGGCGCAGCGCGAACCGGTCGGCCGCCACCTGCGCCAGCACCGGCGCCGGCCGCACCAGCAGCGTGTCCAGCGTGCCGTCCCGCACCCGCCGCCCCAACCGGTCCATGGAGCCGATCACCAGATCCGCCAGCCCGAACGAGGTCGCGGACAGCCCGTACAGGAACGCCACCTCGGGCAGCGAGTAACCGCCCAGCGTGTCCACCCGGGAGAACATCAGCATGATCGTGACGAAGTCGAAGAAGGTCGCCGCGAAGTTCCCGAACGTGGTCATGGCGAAGGACGCGCGGTAGGCCATGGTGGACCGCACCCACATCCCCGCCACCAGCCGGTACGCCCGCACCCACCCGGCCACGCGCTCCAGCGCCCCCGGCTCCGCCGGGCTCCCCTCAGCCACCCTGCACCACCACCCGGCGCGTCGCCGCCGACTGCACCAGCCGCCCCGCGCCCAGCAGTACCACCGCCCACGCCGCCTGGAACAGAAAGGTGGGCAGCGGCTCCCCGTGACCCAGCAGGATGTCCGCCGGCGCCTGGAGCAGCGAGGACCACGGCAGCGCCCGTACGACCTCGCCGAACGCGCCCGGGAACACGTTCAGCGGCAGCAGCATCCCCGAGCAGAAGTACCCCAGCAGCCAGGCCATCTGTGCCACGCCGGTGCCGTCCAGCAGCCAGAAGGCGCTCAGCGCCACCAGGTACCGGATGCCGAAACCCACCAGCATCGCGAGCAGTACGGCGACGAGGAAGGCGACCCAGGTGCCGGCGTCGGACGGCAGGTGCACGGGGAAGCACAGCGCACCGAACAGGAACGGGACGAGTCCCCGGCCGAGCAGCTGGAACAACGCCCGGCCCAGGTCCGCCGCCAGCCACCACAGCTGGAGGTCGGCCGGCCGGTACAGGTCGATCACCACATCGCCCGTACGGATGCGCTCGATCAACTCCTCCTCGACGCCGCCACCCCCGATCGCGAGCGTCGACAGGAACGCCTGGCCGAGCCAGACATAGGTGACGACCTGCGCCTGGTCGTACCCGCCGAGGTGCGGCTTCTGGTCCCACAGCGCGCGGTAGGTGTAGACGAGGATCAGCCCGAAGGCCGTGTTCGTGAACACCCCTGCCGCAGTGGCGGCCCGGTAGGTCGCGTACCGTCTGAAGCCCCCTGCCGCGACGGCCGCATACAACCGTCCCGCACCCACGCCAGTCGACCTCCTCGGACTGCTCGCACCGAAGCGCAGGAGCCTAGTCCGGAGCCCCGGTGGTCGGCCACGCGTTATCCGGCCGGAAGCGTGCCGGAATCCGGGAACGGAACGCCAGGTGCGAGAGTCTTCAAACAGGGGGCGCAGAAGGCGTACGAGGCGTACGGGAACGTACGACGCGAAACAGGAGTCCGTGCACGACATGAGCGACGAGCCGCAGCCGCAGCAGCCGAACGAGGGCGCGGCACCGAAAAAGCCGCTGCCGGCTGAAGGGCCGGGGAACCCGGGGCGCCGCGAGCCGCGCGGGGGGACGAGCGGGTCCGACGACACCGCGGGGCGGCTGCCCCACGAGCCCGCCGCCCGCCCCCAGCACACCACGACCGGCCCGGCCGGCCCCACGAACCGCGGTACCGGTACCGGTGCCCGGGGCGCCGAGGGCACCCGGGCCGGTGCCCCGGGCGCGCCCGGGTCCGACGTCGGCCGCAGGACCCAGGGAGCACCGGGCCGTGACGCGGACCGGACACCCCGGTCCGGTTCCGGCCCGGCGGACTCGACGCCCCGGCGCGGCTCCGATCCGACCGCCCAGGACCGTACGGCCTCCATGACCCGCGCCCGCCAGGCGGCCCGGGCCCGGACGGAACAGGCGGAAGCCGCGGACACCGGCAGGCCCGGGAGCACGGGTGCCCCTGCGGGCGCCGACGGCGTCAAGGGCTCTGGCGGCACCAAGGGTTCTGGCGTGGCTGCCGGTTCGGGTGGTGCCAAGGGCTCCGGCGGGGCTGCCGGTAAGCGGCCCGGCGCCGGTGGGACGGGTGCCTCCGAGGGGGCGTCCGGGGCGGAGCAGGCTCAGTCGGCCGAGAGCACCCAGGTGCTCCGGCGTGTCACCCCGCCCAGAGGTTCCGAGGCGTCCGCGGCCGGGTCCGCGTCCTCGGCGCCGTCCGGGAAGGGCCGCAGGCAGCCGCAGGCCGGACAGACGCCCGGTGCCGCCGAGGCGTCGGGCAGGGCGGCCGGTGCCGCCGCGAGTGCCGGTACCGCTGCCCGTGCCGCCGCCGGTTCCGGCAAGGCGGCCGGTGCTGTCCCGGGTTCGGGCAAGGCGGCCGGTGCTGTCCCGGGTTCGGGCAAGGCGGCAGGTGCCGGTGGGGCGCCGGCCGAGACCACGCAGGTGCTGCGGCGGGTCGGTGCGCCCCGCCCGGGGGAGCCCGGCGACGCCGGAGCCTCCTCGGCGGGTAAGCAGGACCCCGCCGGACGCACTCCCCGTACCTCCGTGCCCCGCCCGGCCGGCCAGAACTCCGGCACCGGCCCCGCCGCCAAGGGCACCGGTGCCGCCGCCGAGTCCTCCCCGGCCGCCGCACGGGCAGCCCGCGCCGCACGCGCGGCCGGTGCCGCCGGAGCAGCCGCCGGAGGTGCCGCTCAGGCATCCCCGGCCGGTGCCGGTGCCGGTGCCGCCGCCCGTACGGGCTCGTCCGAGGCCGAGACCACCGCGCTCGCCGCCACCGACGGCCCGACCGCCGCGGACGATGGCGCCGGCGGCGGTGGCAAGGGCAAGAAGGGCAAGCGGCCCAGGCGGACCGGATGGCGGCGGCTCGTGCCGACCTGGCGCATGGTGCTCGGCACCTTCGTCGTCGGCGTGCTTCTCGTCATGGGCCTCTTCTTCGTCGGCTACTCCCTGGTCAAGATCCCGTCGGCCAACGCCTTCGCGACCAAGCAGGCCAACGTCTACCTCTACGCCGACGGCTCCCAGATCGCCCGGGACACACGCGACAGCCAGGTCAACCGCGAGAACGTCGGTCTCGCCGAGATCTCCAAGGACGCCCAGCACGCCGTACTGGCCGCCGAGGACCGCGACTTCTACACCGAGTCCGCCGTCGACCCCAAGGCGATGCTCCGCGCCGGCTGGAACACCGCGACCGGCAAGGGCAGGCAGTCCGGCTCCACGATCACCCAGCAGTACGTCAAGAACTACTACCTCGGCCAGGAGCAGACGCTCACCCGCAAGGCCAAGGAGTTCTTCATCTCGATCAAGCTGGACCGCGAGAAGACCAAGGACGAGATCCTCGAGGGCTACCTCAACACCAGCTACTTCGGCCGCAGCGCCTACGGCATCCAGGCCGCGGCCCAGGCCTACTACAGTCGTGACGCCGCCGACCTGGACCCGGCCCGCGCCGCCTATCTCGCCGCGCTCGTCAACGCGCCCAGCGAGTACGACGTCGTCGCCCATCCGGAGAACAAGGCGGCCGCCGTCGCCCGCTGGAACTACGTCCTGGACGGCATGGTGAAGAAGGGCTGGCTCAGCCAGTCCGAGCGCGCCGGCGTGAAGTTCCCCAGGCCCAAGGAGCAGATCCTCTCCACGGGCCTGTCGGGTCAGCGCGGCTATCTCGTCGAGGCGGTCCGGCACTACCTGATCACCAACAAGATCGTCACGGCCGACCAGCTGGAGGCCGGCGGCTACCGCATCACCACCACCATCCAGAAGAACAAGCAGGACGCCTTCGTCAAGGCCGTCGACGACCAGCTGATGTCGAAGCTGGACAAGAAGAACCGCAAGGCCGACACCTATGTCCGGGCCGGCGGCGCCTCCGTCGACCCGAAGACCGGCGAGGTCGTCGCCATGTACGGCGGCGTCGACTACGTGAAGCAGTACACCAACGGCGCGACCCGCGGTGACTTCCAGGTCGGCTCGACGTTCAAGCCGTTCGTGTTCACCTCGGCGGTGGAGAACGGCTCGACCACCCAGGACGGCCGCACGATCACCCCGAACACGATCTACGACGGCACCAACAAGCGGCTCGTGCAGGGCTGGAGCGGCGCGCCGTACAACCCGGAGAACGAGGACCAGAGGTCGTACGGCCCGATCACCGTCGGCAAGGCCACCGACCTGTCGGTGAACTCGGTGTACGCGCAGATGGCCGCCGACGTGGGTCCCGCCAAGGTCAAGCAGACCGCGGTCGACCTCGGCATCCCCGCCGGCACCCCGGACCTCTACCCGTCACCGTCCATGGCCCTCGGCACGGCCAACGCCAGTGTCCTGGACATGGCGGAGGCCTACGCCACGCTCGCCAACCACGGCAAGCACGGCACGTACACGCTGGTGCGGAAGATCACCAAGGACGGCACCGAGGCGGTCGAGCTGCCCGGGCGCCCGGTCAGGCAGGCCGTCAGCCGGGAGGCCGCCGACACCACCACCTCCGTGCTGCGCAGCGTGGTCGCGAGCGGCACCGCCACCGCCGCACAGGGCGCGGGCCGGCCGGCGGCCGGCAAGACCGGTACCGCCGAGAGCGACACCGCCGCCTGGTTCGCCGGATACACCCCCGACCTGGCCACGGTGGTGTCCGTCATGGGCCAGGACCCGGTGACGGCC
Source organism: Streptomyces sp. NPDC014991 (assembly GCF_043080665.1). Lineage (NCBI taxonomy): Bacteria > Bacillati > Actinomycetota > Actinomycetes > Kitasatosporales > Streptomycetaceae > Streptomyces > Streptomyces sp. NPDC014991. The sequence continues at coordinate 151,126 of NZ_JBIBVY010000009.1, read as the reverse complement.
AAGCACATGCCGCTGTACGGCGCTCTCGGCGTGAGCCGTATGAACGGCGGCGGCCCGCCCACCGAGATCTGGGCCCAGTACACGCGCAACGCGCTGAAGGGCAAGCCGGCCGGCGACTTCGACCTCCAGCTCCAGACCGGCGCCGACCAGCCCCAGGCGCCCGGCACCGCCGTCCCGACCCAGCCCGGCACCGACGCCGGCCAGGACACCGGCGGCACCGCCACGGACGGCGGCACGGACGGCGGCGGCGCGACCGCCACCCCCACCGACGGCGGCACCACCGGCACTCCCACCGACGGCGGTACGGCCACCGGCGGGGGCACCCCCACCGACGGCGGTACGACGACCGGCGGGGGTCCCACCACCACCGGCGGTGACACGACCGGCGGCGGTGGTACGGGCACGGACGGGGGCACCCCCACCGGCGGCGGTACGGCCGACGGCGGTGGCACGGCCACCGACGGCGGTGGCACGACGGGCGGTGGCGGCCCCCAGGGCGGCGACTCGACCGGCACCGACGCGGGCACCGGCGGCTTCCCCGGCACCTGACGTCAGGGGCCGCCGGCCGCCCGCGGCCCCACCACGGAGGCACGGCGAAGAGGGCCGGTGACGATGCTCACCGGCCCTCTTCGCCGTTGTCCGAAGTCAGAGATACAGGCCCGTGGAGTCCTCCGACCCCTCGAACCGGTCCGCGGCGACGGCGTGCAGATCGCGCTCGCGCATCAGCACGTACGCCACGCCCCGCACCTCCACCTCCGCCCGGTCCTCCGGGTCGAACAGGACGCGGTCCCCGGGCTCCACCGTCCGTACGTTCTGGCCGACCGCGACGACCTCGGCCCAGGCCAGCCGCCGTCCGACCGCCGCGGTGGCGGGAATCAGGATGCCGCCCCCCGACCGCCGCTCGCCCTCACCGGTCTCCTGCCGCACGAGAACACGGTCGTGCAGCATCCGGATGGGCAGCTTGTCGTGACGGGGGGTGCTGTGCTCGTTTCTGTTGGCGCTCACGCTGTGAACCTACCTGTCCTCGCCCGGCCCGTACGCGCCCGGGTCACCGCTCAGTCCCTGCGCCGCCGGGACGCGACGGCCAGCAGCCCCACGACCCCCACGACGACGAGCGCGGCCGGCACGACCCGCTCCAGCCGGGGTGCGCCCTCCTCGTCCACGAATCGCGCCCGTACCTCGCTCACCATCCGGTTCACCTGCACATATGCGCGTCCGACCGTGTGGTCGACGTTCGCGACGACCTTGGCCTTCGCGTCCCCGACGATCGTCTTCGGGTGTACCCGCACCCCGATCTCGTCGAGCGTCTCGGCCAGCACTTCACGGCGGCGCCTGATGTCCGCCTCGATCTGCGCCGGGGTTCTGGTGTCCGACGTGTCCGCCACCGTACGGCCTCCGAAGTCTGCTGATGCTGTCCCGGACAGTCTGTCAGCTCCTGCCCGCACCGCACCGCAAGGCCCCCCGGTTACGCTGGTCCGATGAGCGAGCGACTCCAGCCCGGGGACGTTGCCCCCGCCTTCACCCTCCCCGACGCCGACGGCAACGACGTCTCCCTGTCGGACCACGAGGGCCGCAAGGTCATCGTCTACTTCTACCCGGCCGCCCTGACCCCCGGCTGCACCAAGCAGGCCTGCGACTTCACCGACAACCTGGAGGTCCTGGCCGCCGCCGGCTACGACGTCATCGGCATCTCCCCCGACGAGCCGCAGAAGCTCGCGAAGTTCCGCGAGAAGGAGTCCCTGCGGATCACCTTGCTGGCCGACCCCGACAAGCGGGTCACCGAGGCCTACGGCGCCTACGGCGAGAAGAAGAATTACGGCAAGACGTACCTCGGGGTCATCCGCTCCACGGTGATCGTCGACGAGCGGGGCAAGGTCGAGCGGGCCCTGTACAACGTCCGCGCGACGGGCCACGTAGCGAAGATCATCAAGGACCTGGGCATCTGACCACCCCGCTGTGCCACCCCACGGCCCGTACCGCCGCGACGCGGTGCGGGCCGCTCTCCTGGCGTGACCGGGAATCCCCCGTGGCGCGGCACCCCTGACCGGTAGCATGTGCGTGCACGCGGCCGTGGCGGAATTGGCCTACGCGCAACACTTAGGATGTTGTGGGAGAAATCCCTTGAGGGTTCGAGTCCCTCCGGCCGCACAGATGTGAGCCGAAGGCCCGCCCAGGATTCCTGGGCGGGCCTTCGCGCGCTCCTGTCGTCAGCCCATCAGCTCCCGGACCACCGGCACCAGCGCCCGGAACGCCTTCCCCCGGTGGCTGATCGCGTTCTTCTCCCGCGGGCTCAGCTCGGCGCACGTACGGGTCTCGTTCTCCGGCTGGAGGATCGGGTCGTAACCGAAGCCGTTCGTGCCGGCGGGGGCGTGCCGCAGGACGCCCCGCAGCCGGCCCTCCACCACCCGCTCCGTGCCGTCCGGCAGGGCGAGGGCGGCGGCGCACGCGAAGTGGGCGCCGCGGTGTTCGTCGGCGATGTCGGACAGCTGGGCCAGGAGCAGGTCCAGGTTGGCGCGGTCGTCGCCGTGCCGGCCCGCCCAGCGGGCGGAGAAGATGCCGGGCGCGCCGCCCAGGACGTCGACGCAGAGGCCGGAGTCGTCGGCGACGGCGGGCAGGCCGGTGGCCCGGGCGAGGGCGTGGGCCTTCAGCAGGGCGTTCTCGGCGAAGGTGACGCCGGTCTCCCTGACGTCCGGGATGTCGGGGTAGGCGTCCGCGCCGGTGAGTTCGTGCGGCAGGCCTGCCTCGGCGAGGATCGCCCTCAGCTCGGTGATCTTTCCGGCGTTGCGGGTGGCGAGGATCAAGCGGGTCATGCCCGCCAGTATTCCTCGCCTCCCGGTCACAGCTCCGTCTGCCCCGCCCCCCGGAGCGTGCGCAGGTCGAACACCTCGGCCATCCTGGCGTAACCCAGGTCGCTGGGGTGCAGATGGTCGCCGGAGTCGTACTCGGCGCGCAGCCGGCGGGGGTCGTAGGGATCCCGCAGGGCCTGGTCGAAGTCGACCACGGCGTCGTACACCCCGCCGGCCCGGATCCGGGCGTTGACCTGCTGCCGTACGGCCTCGCGGGCCGGGGTGTAGCCGCGGTGGCCGCGGAAGGGCATCAGGGTGGCGCCGACGGCCTTCAGTCCGCGGGCGTGGGCCTGGCGGACGAGAGTGCGCAGGCCGGTGACGATGCGGTCGGGATCGACCGGCTCGCGGTTGCGGAGGATGTCGTTGACACCGAGGTCGATGACGACCGCCCTGGCGTTGGTGCGGGCCAGCGTGTCGCGGCCGAAGCGGCCGAGGCCGCTCTGGTTCTCGGCGGGCCGGCCGAGACCGTCGGCGAGGACCTGGTTGCCGCTGATGCCCTCGTTGACGACGCTGTAGCGCGGCAGTTGACGCCCGCTCTCCAGGGCGCCGCGCAGCCGGCCGGCGAGGATGTCGGGCCAGCGGTGGTTGGCGCCGGCGGTGGAGGTGATGCCGTCGGTGATGGAGTCGCCGAAGACGACGACGGTGCCGTCGGCCTCGTTGCTGAGGACGTCGAGCGCCGTCAGATACCGCCAGTAGGGGGTCTGTTCGGTGTACGGGGCCCCGGTCACGTCCTCGGCGCGCTCACCGTCGGCGACGAAGGACGTCTGTCGGGCGTGGGGGTGATAGGTGACCGGCCCGGAGGGGGTGGGGGAGTACGTGGTGACGAGGACGTCGCTGCCGCGCGGGATGGCGAGGCGTACGGCGTCGCTGACGATCTGTCCGCCGGCGGGGATGACGACGCCTGTGCTGCCGTCGAACGTGAGGCGCCGCATCGTCGCCGCGTCGGCGGCCGCGGTGCCGTCCCCCGTCGAGAGCGCGATCGTGGCGTGGGTGAGGGGCAGCGGTGACTGGCCGTACAGATTGGAGAGCGTGACGCGGGCACTCGTACCACCGGTGGCGGTGTGGACGACGTTGCGGACCGAGCGGCCCGCCATGCCGGCCGCCTCGGTGCCGGGTTCGCCGCCGACGGGGGCGGTGGCCCAGGCGCCCACCCAGGTGCCGGTGGAGGCGGGGGCGGCGGCGGAGTCGCGGTGCGGACGGCTGTCGGCGAGGGCGCCGCGGACGGTGCCGGGGGTGCCGTCATCGGCTGCGACGGTGACGTAGATGGCGCCGGACAGCGCCGCGACCAGCGCGACGAGTGCGCACAGGACGGCATAACCATGACGCTTGGTCATGCTTGTGTTGTTCTCCTCGGGAGATGGGAGCCCGAGGCTCCGATCCTGCTGAGCCCATGATCCGTCATGGGCCGGGGAGATCTGGCAGAACCCTGCCACTGCTCCCGTTCAGACAGACGCCGGGAACTCCGGTTTCGTTCCAGGAGTCGGTCGGACAGGGACAATTGTGTGCGGGATCACCGAACGGGTGGAGCTGATGGAACCTACCGAGACGGAAACGCCGGGACGGGGCACGTCGTACCGGACCATGACCGCGTTCACCCCGGCCGACGAGGAGCGCCGGCGCGGGGTGCGGCGGATGAAGCTCACGGCGGCGGGGCTGCTGCTGCTGGTGGCCGTGGTGTACGTGCTGGCGAAGGTGGCCGGCCACGCGGGAGCCGGGACGTGGACGGGATACGTGGCGGCGGCGGCCGAGGCGGGCATGGTGGGCGCGCTCGCCGACTGGTTCGCGGTCACGGCCCTCTTCCGGCACCCGCTCGGCCTGCCCATCCCGCACACCGCGATCATCCCCAACAAGAAGGACCAGCTGGGCGTCTCGCTGGGCGAGTTCGTCGGGGAGAACTTCCTCTCCGAGGACGTCGTACGGCAGCGGCTGCGCGCGGTCGGGATCGGCAGCCGGCTCGGCACCTGGCTGGCGGAGCCGGAGCACGCCGACCGGGTGACGGCGGAGCTGGCCACCGCACTGCGCGGCGCGCTGACGGTACTGAGGGACTCCGACGTACAGGCGGTGGTCGGCGAGGCGATCACCCGGCGGGCGGACGCCCGGGAGATCGCACCCGGACTCGGCACCATGCTGGAGAAGGTCGTCGCCGACGGCGGCCACCGGCGCGTGGTCGACCTGGTGGTGACGCGCGCCCACGACTGGCTGGTGCTGCACCGCGACGACGTGATGGTCGCCGTGGAGGGCGGCGCCCCCGGCTGGACCCCGCGGTTCGTGGACCGCAAGGTCGGCGAGCGGGTCTACAAGGAGCTGCTGCGCTTCGTCACCGAGACGCGGGACATGCCCTCCCACCCGGCGCGCGGCGCCCTCGACCGCTTTCTCACCGACTTCGCCGCCGACCTGCAGTCCGACACGGACACGCGCGCGCGGGTGGAACGGCTCAAGACCGAGGTGCTGGGCCGGGGCGAGGTGCAGGAGCTGATCGCGTCCGCGTGGACGGCCGTACGGTCGATGATCGTGGCGGCGGCGGACGACGAGCGCAGCGAGCTGCGGCTGCGGGTACGGGCCGCGCTGCTGTCACTGGGCACGCGGATGGCGACCGAGGCGAAGGTGCAGGGGAAGGTCGACAGCTGGGTGGAGGGCGCGGCGGTGCACGTCGTGACGACGTACCGCAAGGAGATCACCTCGCTGATCACGGACACCGTGGCGGGCTGGGACGCCGAGCACACCACCCGCAAGATCGAGGCCCACATCGGGCGCGACCTCCAGTTCATCCGGATCAACGGCACCGTCGTGGGCTCCCTGGCCGGGCTGGTGATCTACACGCTGTCGCGCGGGCTGGGGGCCTGACCGGACCCCGCAGGCCGGGGCGGGGCCCCTCCGGCCGGGGCGGATGCCGGACCGGACTGTTCCAGCGGGGGCAGGGCACCCGATAACCCGTCCTCGGCGAGGGAGGGAGCCCATGAGCACAGCGCAGGCCGGAAGAGGCCGGACCATCACCACCGACATACCCGCCCGGCTGGACCGTCTGCCCTGGTCCCGCTGGCACTGGACCATCGTGATCGGCCTGGGAACCGTGTGGATCCTGGACGGTCTGGAGGTCACGGTCGTCGGCAACATCGCCAGCCGCCTGTCGGAGCCGGGCAGCGGCCTGTCGATCAGCTCCGGGCAGGTCACCGGCACCGCGGCCGCGCTGTACGTGGCGGGCGCCTGCGTGGGAGCGCTGTTCTGGGGCCGGCTGACCGACCGGTTCGGCCGGAAGAACCTCTTCATGATCACCCTGGCCGTCTACCTCGCCGCGACGGCCCTGACGGCCGTCTCCTGGGAGGCCTGGTGGTTCTTCCTGTTCCGCTTCCTGACCGGCTTCGGCATCGGCGGTGAGTACGCGGCGATCAACTCCGCCATCGACGAGCTGATCCCGGCGAACTACCGCGGCCGGGTCGACCTGATCATCAACGGCAGCTTCTGGCTGGGCGCGGTCGGCGGCTCCCTGCTGTCGATCGTCGCGCTCGACACCGACCTGCTGGCCGCCGACGTCGGCTGGCGGCTGACCTTCGCGCTGGGCACCGTCCTCGCCCTGGTCATCCTGCTCGTACGACGGCACGTCCCGGAGAGTCCGCGCTGGCTGCTGATCCACGGCCGGGACCGCGAGGCGGACGAGATCGTCACCGGCATCGAACGCCGGGTGGAGGCCGAGAAGGGCGAACGGCTCCCCAGGCCCGAGGGCGAGCTGGAGATCCACCAGCGCAAGAACGTGACCTTCCTGGAGATCGCCCGCACCGTCTTCGGCCAGTACCGCAAGCGGGCCGTCCTCGGGTTCTCCCTCTTCATCGGCCAGGCGTTCCTGTACAACGCGATCACCTTCGGCTTCGGCGCGATCCTGACGAAGTTCTACGACATCCCCGCCGACCGCACCGGCTACTACTTCGCGGTGATCGCGATCGGCAACTTCTGCGGCCCGCTGCTGCTCGGCCGGTTCTTCGACACGGTCGGCCGCCGGGTGATGATCTCCTCGACGTACATCCTGTCCGGCCTGCTGCTGTTCGGCACGGCGTGGCTGTTCGACCGGGGCTCGCTGAGCGCGGCCACCCTGACCGCCTGCTGGTGCGCGGTGCTGTTCTTCGCCTCCGCGGGCGCCTCCAGTGCCTACCTCACGGTGTCGGAGATCTTCCCGATGGAGACGCGGGCGATGTCCATCGCCTTCTTCTACGCCCTCGGCACCGCGGCCGGCGGCATCAGCGGCCCGCTGCTCTTCGCCGACCTCACCAGCACCGGACGGGTCGGCGACACCGTCCTCGCCTTCTCGATCGGCGCGGGGCTCATGTGCGCGGCCGGCCTGGTCGCGGCGGCCCTGGCGGTACGGGCCGAACGCCGCTCCCTGGAGGACGTCGCCCGCCCGCTGACCGCGGTCGCCGGCCGGGCGAAGACGGCGGTGTAGCACGCCCGGCCGCCCCGGGGCCTCTCGGGCACCCACGGCAGGGCCGTGGGTGCCCGGCGGTGCCGCCGGCGGCGGGCAGGCCCTGACGGTCCTCGACCTGCTAGGCGCCCGTCGCGGAGCCCGGCCGGACGATCATCAGGACCGTCACGGTGGCCCACAGCAGGTTGAACAGCCCCGTGAACGCGGCGAGCCGCGCAATCGGCCCGGCCCGGTCCGCGCTCCCCTCCAGGAGCGCGGACTGGGCCGGCAGCACGAGCGCGCCCAGCACGACCGCGGCCAGGACCGTCAGCCCTATCGACACGATCAGCCAGGCACTGCCGAGCACGCCCAGCTGACGGGCGGTGGCGAACCCGAAGACCGGGACGACGACGCCGACGAGGGCGTACACCCGGCAGATCCGGTGCAGCAGGCGGAGAGCGGCGGTGCCGGTGGTGGCGTCGGGGGTGCCCAGGGCGCGGCGCGCGGTGGGCGGGAACATGCTGGCGGCGACGGCGACGGGCCCGACGGCGAGGATCGCGGCGAGGACGTGCACGGCGAGGAGGAACTTGGTCACGGGGTGACCGTAGAGGCGGCGGGGATCTTGTAGGAGTGGCGAAAATGCCGACTGCCGACGGATTCTCGCCGGCCCGCGCCACCGGGGCCCGTGCACGGCGGCACCGCTGCCGCACGGTGGGCGGGAAACCGTCGTACGGCTAGATTCCCGCCATGCACACCGTGGCCGTACTGGCGCTGGACGGCGTCATCCCGTTCGATCTGTCCGCCCCCGTCGACACCTTCGGCCGGGCACGGCTGCCCGACGGCCGGACACCGTACCGGGTGCGGGTGTGCTCGGTGCGGGAGGAGGTGAGCGCCGGCGCCTTCACCGTGCGGGCGCCCTACGGCCTGGACGCGCTCGCGGAGGCCGACACGATCATCCTGCCGGGCGTCGCGGAACCCCCGGAGGCACTGCCGCCGGCCGTCGCCGGGACCCTGCGCGCGGCGGCGGCGCACGGCACCCGTATCGCGTCAATCTGCGTGGGCGCGTTCCTGTTCGCGGCGACGGGCCTGCTGGACGGCGCGCGCGCGACGACCCACTGGTCGGCGGCCGGACGCCTGGCCGAGCGGTACCCGGAGGTGACCGTCGACCCGGACGTCCTCTACGTCGACAACGGCCAGTTCCTCACCTCCGCGGGCGCCGCCGCGGCCCTCGACATGTGTCTGCACATGATCCGCCGGGACTTCGGCTCGGCGGTCGCCGCGCACGCCGCCCGGATGTCGGTGATGCCGCTGGAACGGGAGGGCGGCCAGGCCCAGTTCATCGTCCACGACCTGCCCCCGGCCCCGGCCGGCGCGACCCTGGAACCCCTGCTGGTCTGGCTGGAGGACCACTGCGGCCGCGATCTCACACTGGGGGAGATCGCGGCGCGGGCGGGCATGAGCACCCGCACCCTCAACCGCCGCTTCCGCGAACAGACGGGCACGACACCGCTGCGATGGGTGCACCGGGCGCGGGTACGGCGGGCCCAGTACCTGCTGGAGACGACGGACCACCCGGTGGAACGCATCGCCACCCAGACGGGCTTCGGCTCCCCCACCACCTTCCGCGAAGGCTTCCGCCGCGTGACGGGAGCGAGCCCCCAGGGATACCGGCGGGCGTTCCGGACGGGGAAGCGCTGAGAAGGAGCCGTAGGGACGGACCCGGACCGGCGTGATCCGGACGAGAGGGCCTAGGCCTCGCGGTCGGCGACGATCCACGAGGTGAGGGCGACGGCGCCGGCGACACCGAGGACGGACGGCCAGGCGCCGACCTTCTTGGCGAGCGGGTGGGAGCCGGCGAACGCGGCGACGTACGCGGCGGTCAGCGCACCCGCGGCCGTCCCGCCCGCCTGCCGCCGCCACTGCCGCGCGGCGGCGGCACCCGCGACGGCCAGGACCAGCCCGCCCAGCTGCCGCTTCTTCGTCCAGCGGGCGACGCCGTAGCCGCCGACGAGCCCGGTCGCGGCGACGACCGCGCTGGGAACCCTGGCCATGAGTGCCTCCTCCTGTGCCCCTGCTGCTGCCCCGAGGTCTGCGCCGAGGCTAACGCGCACACGACCCGGCGAACCGAACCTGAGTCGAGGCTTGTCAAGTTTCCGGCGGGGGGTTATATAAGAAGGCGTAGGGCATCGCACCCAGTTCCCGAAGAGAGGAGTGACCCGTGATGCTCATGCGTACCGACCCGTTCCGCGAATTCGACCGCCTCGCGCAGCAGGTCCTCGGGGCGAACACCCGCCCGGCCGCGATGCCGATGGACGCCTACCGGTCCGGCGACGACTTCCTCGTCCACTTCGACCTGCCCGGCATCGACCCCGAGACGATCGAACTCGACGTCGAACGCAACGTCCTCAACGTCCGCGCCGAACGCCGTGGCGCCGCACCCGAGGGCGCCGAGATGCTGGTCGCCGAACGGCCCACGGGCACGTTCACCCGCCAGCTGTTCCTGGGCGAGACCCTCGACACCGAGCGCATCGACGCCTCGTACGACGCCGGGGTCCTGACACTGCGCATCCCGGTGGCCGAGAAGGCCAAGCCGCGCCGCATCCAGATCAGCGGCGGAGGAAGCGGCCAGAAGCAGCTCAGCGGCTGACGAGGGTCCGACGAGGCCCGGACGACCGCCGCCGGCCACACCCCACGCGTCCCGCGGCCCGAGCAGGGCCCCGGGACGCGCCCCTGCCCACCGCGGCACGAGAGGCCGCGCCGCACGCCGCGGCCATGCCGGCCCCTGCGCCGCGCGCCCGTACGCCACACCCACTCGTGAACCACCACGGCCCGCAAGTCGAAGCCACCCCATGGCACACATCACGCCACATGCCTCACATTGGGCGAACTCCCGCTCATGCCCGTCGCGTTACGGGGTACCGGGCTTGCGGTGCCCCGAAGCGTTCCGGAGGAGGAGCCAGCACGATGACCGTGACAACCCCGCAGCCGAGAACCACCATCCCCACCCCGTCCCTGCGTCCCCGTCTCAAGGACGCGACCGCGGACGCCGGCTGGCGGGAGCTGACCGAGGCGGTGCGTGAGGCGGGCCAGTACCCGACGAGGGCGGATGCGGAACACGTCACCCGTACCGTCCTGTCGGCCCTGGGCGGCCACGTCACCGGCGAGGAACGAGTGGCCCTGGCGCAGGCCCTCCCCCTGGAGGCGGGCCGGCTGATCGCCTCCCAGGTTCCCGCGACCGACCCCCTGACGGCCCGTGAGTTCGTCGAGTCGGTGGCGACCCGCATCGAGGGCTCGACCCCCGCGACGGCCCGCTGGGACGTCAGCACGGTCCTGAGCGTCCTCTCGGACCACATCGGCGAACCCCTGACCACCCGCGTCCTGTCCCAGCTCCCCCCGGGCTACGCCCTCCTCTTCGGCCGAGCGGACCTGGCGGCAGCAGCCTGAACCCGACAAGGGCGCCGCACGCACACGCGGCGCCCTGTGGTGCCGGTCAGCCGGCGCTCATGCCACGCCGGCCGGCTCCACGCTCGTCGCACAGCGAGTCGACCCTCCGTGAGGCCCCGGAGGAGGCCTGCCCGTTCGGACTCCAGGGCGGTCCGGCGGGGACCGGCGCGGAGCGTCGGCCACCGCCCCGGTCCTCATCCCCCCGCCGGATCGATGTCAGTGATCCACTATGTGCGCGAAGAAACCCAGGTGCGGGTGGTCGGGCGTGCCGACGAGCAACGCGCGGTCGAGCAGGATGTTGTTGTGCTCGCAGCTGGTCTCCGGGAGCATCACACAGGTGTGGCAGGCGGCCAGGTTCGTCCCACCGGTGCCCGACACCTCGGTCTCCATGCAGAGCGGGTCGGAGGAGCACCACTCGGCGCGGTGGACCGCCGAACGGAGCGTGCGATCGAGGGACTCCGGTTCGCCCTGCGCGACGAGACCGCCGAGACTGCCCGCGGAGTCACTCGTCGCCGTGTAGACGAGCGCCCCGGCCATGTCGTCGGCGGCGTACAGACGCTCCCGGAGGGCCGCGGCCGGGTAGCCCGCCTCCAGACTCCACTCGTTGATGAGGACGTGGGCCAGGGTGTGCAGCAGCACCATGCGAGGGGTGGCCGGAGAGAGGACGACCCGGCTCGGGTCGCCGGCCCGCTGCTCCAGCACCCGTTGGTGGACGGTGCGCATCCGCTCGATCCGTGCCGCAACCGCCGGGGCTTTCTCCCAGGCGCCGAGTCGGTCCTCGTCCAGACGGAGGAACACCCCCTCACCCCGCACCTCCATGGCCGGAAGCCAGCGCAGGGGGGAGTCGGAGAGCGGCATCTCCTTCGCTTCGGTCGTGGACTCGGGGTCGGCGAGTCGGGTGAACGCCTTCAGAGCGCGTACCTCACGGAGTTTCTTGACCAGCATCGGGCCGGTGACGCCGAGCGGATCGAGCACGCTCTGATCGCCCCGGGGGGTCTCACAGACGAACTGCTCGTCGCGGGAATGCTCCCGCTCGTCGTTGCCGGAGCGCAGACGCTCGTACTCCTTGTTGCGCAGGGCGCGGTAGCGATGGTCGAAGGTGGCGGGAGAGTTGTCGTCGGGGTCCTCCTCACGCTCTGCGTCGAGCAGCGCCATCACCTCGTCCAGCGGTACAGGGCACCCCCCCCTGAAAGCACCTCTGAGATAGATCTCGACGTGTTCGCGGCTGTCGTACCGGCGGAGTGCATCCCAGTGTTCGGCGAGCGGATCGGCGCGGCCGTCGCTCCACGGAGGAATGGAGAGCGCCGACTTCAGCACCGGCTGCCACACCGTCGAGGAGCCTCGCTGCAACGTGCGCAGGGGGAGCCCGCACTCCTCGGCGGAGGCGGCCGCGCCGAGCCACGGCCGGGCTCCTCGACAGGTGAGGCCCAGGTCCTTGAGTGCGTTCCGGCGGAAGGACCCTTCCATCGAGACCTCGGGAGCCTGCCCACAGGTGCACGAGACGAGGATCGAGCGGAGCGAGGACGTACGTCCGGACGAGCGCAGCCTGAGCTTCCCCCCACACTGCCCGGACGTCCTGACATCGCGGTCGGTGGAGCGGTGCACCCACTCCCGGTACGGAAACTCGCCGAGGTGTCCCGCCTCGCAGGCGACGACGAAACGAGAGGGAACGAGGTCGACCCCGCACTCGCCGCAGACGCTTCGCCCGGCGGGTGGGTTGAAGTCGCGGTGTCGCTGGAGTTCGTTGCACTCGGGGCAGGAGTGCATCACAGGGAAGCGTCGGACCCGCAGGCCGTCCTTGCTGTTGTCGTCGGACGCGGGCGGCAGCCGGAAGCAGTCGACCCCGAGCAGTCGGGCCAGACGCCGTTCGTGGATCCGCGGGGCCTCGTCGCCACCCCAGCTCACATCGGCCTCGTCCAGACCCGAGACGATGAAGGACTCGTGGTCGACGGCGATGAGCGATCCGACGCCGTACGTGGTGATCGCCTGGGCGCGGCGGACCGCTCCGCGCCGCGGAAGATTGTGGGCGGGGACGGCGCCGTTCGCGCCGGTCCGGCGACGACGGGCGGGGGGCGGGGTCATCGGGTTCCCTCCATGAACAAGGCGGACTCGGCGTCGACGTCGCGCAGGCTCCACAGGGTGGACCAGGCCTCGGCGTCCTCGGACTCGTCGTCGTACGCCTTCAGAAGTGAGGGGGCGCGATTGCCGCGGCGGGGCTCGAAGAGCAGGCCGCTGTGGATGTCGGCCTCCTTGCACCACCACTTCACGAACTCGTCGAAGCCTTGGGACACGGCGTCGGTCTCCTCCGGGGTGACCTCGCGGACGCGGTCCAGGAGCACGGACTTGATGCGACCCCGGAGCAGGTGCTCGTAGGACTCGACCTTGCCGGCCCCCTCGTTGGGGCGGGCGGCCGGGATCATGATGCGGGCGAGGGCGACGATCACCGCATGCAGGCCCCGTTCGCGGGCGCGGGCCGAGAACGGGGTGACGGAGGTGGACTCGACCTCGCGGTAGAGGGCCGAGTGGAAGTGCTGGAAGCTCTCGTAGTGGGAGCGGTCACGGGACCGTGCCGAGTTCAGCATGACCGCGACCAGGCCGGGGTGCGCGCGGCCGACCCGGCTGGTGGCCTGGATGTACTCGGCGGTCGTCTGCGGCTGCCCCATCACGGCCATGAGACCGAGGCGGTCGACGTCCACACCCACCGCGATCATGTTGGTGGCCAGCAGGACATCCACGGCATCCTCGTCGGGCAGTCTCTTCTCGATGCCCTTGAGGCGGGTGGGGATCTCACTGGCGTCGACGCGGCTCGTCAGCTCCGAGTAGTTGGCGACCGACCGGACTGCCACCCCTTCACGTTCGGCGAGCAGTTCCAGGTAGGCCACGACGTCGTCGTGCACCTGGAGTTCCGCCGCGGAGAGCAGCCGAAGGCTGTTGAAGTACCCGACCAGACTCCAGTACGCGTCACGCACCTCGTCCTCGGTCTCCGCGTGCTTGGCCCGGTGCAGCAACGTCGCGTATGTGCGGATCAGCAGGGTCGACTGGCTGGTGCCGGGGGCCAGGAGGCCGACATAACGACGGCTCGCCTTTTCCTCGCGCGGCGTCTCCACGGCGAACCACGAGTCGCGGGCGTCCAGGCCGGCGGGTGGGAACTGCCTCACTTCGCGGGCGAAGAGGTGGCGACCCTGGTCGGCCGCGCGACGGATGGTCGCCGTGGAGGCGATCACCTTGGGTCGGCCGGCGAGCGCGTCCACGGCGGTCTCGTAGAGGCCGGTGAGCGTTCCCAGGGGCCCTGAGATCAGGTGGAGCTCGTCCTGGACGATCAGCTCCGGGGGATGGGTGCCGTCGTCCGGGTCGTCGAGGTTGAAGAGCGCGGAGGTCGCCGGACGCCACGGCATGGACGCGAACTTGTCGACGGTGGCGATCACCAGTGTCGGACGGGCGTCGTACACCGCCTCGTCGATCAGGTGAACGGGCAGGCCGTCGGTGAAGTCGCAGTCCGTGCCGGGGCAGCGGACGTGCATCCGTTCGGCCTGCTCGTCGACCTCGTAGTCCCGGGCGTCGAGGCGGGTGCCGCACCAGGGGCAGGCGTGCAACTGGACGGGGTTCTCGGTGGCGAGGCGCTTGCCGAGATTCAGGCGCAGCTCGTCGAGCTTCCGGCCGGCCTCGGCCAGCGTGTTGGGGGTGGCCGAACGTCCCACCCACATACCGATGGAGAACTCCTCACGTCCCAACTCGGGCATGCGGCGCCGCATGTGCTCCATCGCACAGAGCAGGATCGCCGCGCGCTCGAACTGCTGAAGGGTGAGCAGCCGCAGCGTGTAGCGCATGAGGACGGTGACGCCGCCGCCGTCCGCCCCCTTGCGGAGGCGACGCAGGAACGACGTCAGAGCGATCAGCCCGAGGTAGGCCTCCGTCTTGCCGCCACCGGTCGGGAACCACAGCAGATCGGAGACCCGCCGGTCATGGTGTTCGGGGTCGTCGATGCCGGCCAGACAGAGCAGCACGAACGCGATCTGGAAGGGGCGCCAGCGACCGGCGGCCGGATCGGGGGCGCCCACGCGTCCGCTCTTCACCCAGACGCTGCGGGCGCGCTGGTCGGCCATGGCTCGATTGGCGAGCCGGAACGCCTTCATCAGAACGGGCTTCGTCCGCAGCAGCTCGATGCCCTCCCTGATCCGGTGGAGTGCCTCGCGGCAGGCCTTCACCTGGTCCCGTGCGGGCTTCTCGTGGGTGCCGCCCACCAGGGCCGCCGCCTCGGCAGCCTTGCGGGCGATCCAGCGCTCGTAGCCCGTGGCGAGCTCCTCCAGAGCGGTCAGCACCTCGGTGTCGGACTTCTCCGCAAGCCCCAGCATGGACAGGGCCGAGCTGTCGATCTCCGGGTTGGAGTCGGTGAGCAGCACTTCCACGGTGGGCACGAACTCGCTGCGCACCTCGGCCACGGCGGCCCGGACGGCGTCGGTCATGCCGATCGGCGGCGGGGTCCAGTCCCATTCGGCGGCACATCCGTGACCGACCGCGAAGGTAGGGGCGTGGCGGTGCAGCAGCCGGCTCGTGGCGATCTCCGGGTCGTGGGCCGCGGCCGGCGCGGGACGCTCGACGAACGCGGTGGAGCCGTCGGCGGCCCGCACCTTCAGCCCGCACTGGAACAGGGAGAAGGCATCCTGGAGATCCCTTTCGCCGACCTTCTGGGTGTTGATCAGGGTGACCGTGATCGTGACCGTTCCGGTGGTCGGGTCGGGGCGCCGGACGCTGACGTGCAACGCGGCTTCCGCGGTGAGTTCGACGGGTCCGTCCGGAGCGGGCTCGGTCACGTCGACGGACCGGTCCGGGAGGACGAGTTGCCTGCGCCGCCACCGCTCCCGCTGGTCGGCGGTTGTACGGGCCTCGGCGCGGCGGGCCGGGATCGGGTTGCCGTCGACATCGGTGGGCTCGTAGACGGCCGCGCGCGCCGAGACCACGATCGAGTCGCTTATGGCCGGGTCGACCGCGAAGGTGAGACCCATCGAGGAGGGACGCCGGTCTCCCGCGGCGACCACCTCCTGCGCGGCGCCGGACTCCTCGACATCGTCACGGGTGAGCAGCGGGGCGACGTCCAGACCGTCCTGTTCGGCGGCGTCCTCGTCCTTCCGTGTCCTCGCCGCCGCGTTCGCGGCACGCGGGTAGAGCACGCCGGTCAGGTAGCGGTCGATCGGTGCGTCCCGGGTGAGGACCTCGTCGCGATCGTCCGGCTCGGCGTCCTCGGCGGGACCGAGGAGTTCACGGCGGAGCCCCAGAAGGAGTTCCTCGTCCCGGACCCGGTAGTGCTCGGCATGTCGGCCTGTCACCTGCGTCATGCGCGCTGCTCCTCGTGGTTTTCGGCTCTCCGGTACCGGCCGATGCCGGTGATCCGCGGGGCGATCCAGGCTCCTCGCTCACCGAGTCCGGCGTTGGCGCCGGCGGCGGTGCTGCCCGTCACGGTCTCCAGGGTGTCGATCCGCAGGTCGTGGATCTCGTCGGGCCACCAGGGATCCCAGGTGCGGTTCACCTTCTGCACCTGGAACAGCTCCTCGCGGAAGCGCCGCGACGCCTCGCCGATCTCCCGCCCGTCGTGCAGCAGGGCGTACGGCGGGCTCTGCGCCTCGCCCATCGGCACGTCGTGCCGCTTGCGCCACAGCACCTCATGGCCGGGACGCACCTGTTCCAGGAGATACGCCTGGGTGGCGACGGCGTCCGTCCCGCAGCCGGGCGGGGTGTCCCGACACACGTCCCCCGCCTCGGCGACGATCCCGTATCTGTCGTAGGACCGCCACGACCCGAGGTAACGGCGGCCGTCGCGTCGGCCTCCCGCCTTCCGGAGGTGCGGCAGCTCGGGAGGGGACACGTGGTACAGGTCCTTGCGGGCGCGCGTCATCGCCACGTACAGGGCGCGTGCCTCGGCGGGGAGATCCAGCTCATCCTCGTACCGTCTGTGCAGGTCGGCGACGGTCGGTGGGGTCAGGACGATCACCCGGTCGAATTCCAGGCCCTTGGCCCGGTGCACGGTCGAGACGACGATCGGGGCGGTCTCCGGGTCGGCCGCCTCGTCGGGGAACCTGCCGTCGGCGACCGCCCGGCGCAGCCGGTCCAGGTCGAGCACGCCGCGCCCGGCGCCCCGCGCGACCCGACGCAGCACCGTCCACAGGGCACCGGTGTTCGGTTCGTACGGCAGAGGGATCCCCGCGAGGAGGGAACGGAACCGGTCCTCGGCGAGGCCGGTCGCCTCCGTGCTGCGCAGCAGCTCGGCCACCCAGTACGGCACCGGGCGCTCTTCGAGCGGGCGCCGCAGTCGGTGTTCGACGCCGTGCTCGTGCAGCAGGCCGGAGACCACGAGCGCCTCCCGGTTGTCACGGGTGAGGACGGCGCACGTGTCGGTGAGGGCCCGCAGACCGTCCAGGGTGAACTCGTCACCGAGATCGCCCATGCCGTTCGCCGGGTCCAGCAGGAGGTCGCGCAGTTCGTCGTAGAGCGTTGCCGCCTCGTCCGGATCGCCGAGCTGCTGGAGGCGGGGGCCGTGTGCCAGCGCGACGCGGGCCTCGGCCGTGCCGGCACGGAAATTGCGGGTGAGACGCAGCTCCACCAGGTCGTCGGGGTAGGAGTGGCGCAGCCAGTCGAAGAACCGGCCGGTCTCGTCGGCGCGTTCGCGCAGGTCCTCGATCTGGAAGCCGTAGACGGACTGGGCGGCGTCTCCGACGACGGTGAAGCCGCAACTGTCCTGGTACCGGTCGAGGAGCGTCTCCACCAGTTCGCGGCGTCCGCCCAGCAGGTCCTGCACCTCGTCGATCACGACATGCGCGGGCGGGACGGCGTCTCCGACCTCCAGTGCACCCTTCTCTATCGCACGGGTAGCGGCGACGATCCGCTCGTCGAAGCCGACCGCCTCCCATCGGCCGTCCGGATGTGCCTGGACGAGCACCTCGTAGGCCCACGCGTCGAACGTCCGGGCGCGCACCCGCCGGGCTCGTTCCCCGTGTCGGGAGATTCGTTCGCGCAGTTCCCGGGCGGCGGCCCGGGAGAAGGTGAGCACCAGGATGTCGGCGGCCTCCAGCGCCTCCTCCGGACTCTCGTGGCCGCACAGCGCGTCGAGTCGACGCACCAGGGTGTGCGTCTTGCCCGCCCCGGCTCCGGCGGTGACCAGGACGCGCGCGTCCCAGGGCTGCTCGACCACGGCCCGCTGCTCCTCGGTGAGCGGCGGACTGTCCAGATAGACGTCGGTCACTTGGGGCTCCAGAGGTGCTCGAACTGGGTGAAGGCCAGCCGGGTGTCGAAGTTGGCGATGTTGTCGCTGACGTTGAGGATCAGGCAGGTGGGCTCTCCGCCGTTCTTCGGACCGCGCAGACCCCGACCGATCATCTGTTGGTAGACGTTGGTGCTGTAGACCGGGCGGGCCACCACCACGACACGCGTGGCGGGAGCATCGAACCCCTGTGTCAGGACGCCGTAGTTGGTGAGGACGCGGAGGCGTCCCGCCCGGAAGTCCTCGACCCGTCGTCGTCGGTCCTGCGCACTGGTGGTCGAGTCCACGGCGGCGGCCGGGACGCCCCGGTCGTTCAGCAGCGCGGCCAGGTAGTTGGCATGATCGACGGAAGTGGCGAAGAGCAGGGTAGGCCAGTCCTCCGGAAGACCGACCACCTCGTCGACGATGCGACGGCTCCGCGCGTGGTCCTCCGCCAGCCGCTGTTCGGCGGAGCGCGAGAGCGTGGCCATGCGCTCGGCCTGCGCCTTCTCGTCGCGGGTCAACTCGATGCTGCCACCCTCCAGGGTGCGATGTTCCACCTGCGCCAACATCCCCAATTCCTGCAGGTCCCGGTACGGGTCACCGGACGGGAAGACCCCCTCGTCGAGGCGTCGGCCACCGAAACGGTTGACCAGACGACGGGTCTCCTCCTCGTTGGTGTTGCGGAACGGGGTGGCGGTCAGACCGAGCAGATGCCGGCGGGTCTCGTACTGAGTCAGCCCCAGCTTCCCCAGGATGTCGGTGTACCGCGGGGAGATCGCGGTGTGGGCCTCGTCCACGATCACCAGTGAGGCACCCCGCAACCACTCGTACTGCTCGGTGTCCAGGCATCGCTCCAACTTGGCGTCCGTGGCGACGACCAGGTGCGGGTGTCCCAGCACGTTCCCGACCTCGTTGCCGCCCCAGAGTCGGCCGATGGTGAGAGGTCGCTCCGCTCCCACCTTGCTCCACACGAACTTCCAGCTCTGGAATGCCTGTTCGCACAGTTCCTCGGTCTGCGCGATCCACAACAAGGGGCCGCGCAGGTCACCCACCCGCTTCACCCAGCGGATCACGGCCTCCGCGGTGACGCGTGTCTTGCCGGCGCCGGTGGGCAGCGACAACATGGCGCGCTGAGGGGCCAGCCGGTCGAGCAACGTGGTGATGTTGCGGACCAGGTCCTCCTGATAGTCGTGGAGTCGGGGGAAGTCCCGCGGGCCGTCGATCGTCTCGGAGGCGGGTGGTGACGGCGTCCGGGACCCGGCGAAGGTCACCGGCAACCCGAGACTGGACACGAACGCGACGGCGGCGGACGAACCTCCGTACCCGACGGGCGCGTTGGGGAATTTGGCCTGGATGTCCCGGGCGTGGTGGTGAAGCACCCTGTCACCGCGCGAGTTGAAGGCCATCTGCGCGATCCGCTGCCCGGACGGCTCCGTGCCGCCGGTCGCCTCCAGCTCCGCGTCCATCAGGCCTTCGGGCAGACCGGACCGCAGAGCCTCCGCGCCGACCAGCAGCTCGATCTTGGTGACCACGTCGTCCGCGTCGCGTACGGCCTTCAGGGCCGCCTTGGTCCTGCTGTCCCGCACCATCCGCTCCTGGTGCTCCAGGACCGCTCTGCAACCGGCCGCGCCCAGCCCGAGTTGCAGCTCGCGATCGATCAGGCGGAGCATCGGCTCGGGCTCCAGGGGGACCAGGACCTTGATCGTGGTGTCCTGGCGCACCGCGTCCAGGGGGCGGGTTCTGGCGGCGTTCGGCGTTCGGGTCACTTCCTCGAGTTCTTTGCACGGCTGCACCATGGTGTTCCGGTTGCCGCTGTTCAGCCGCAGCCGCAGGGCGGGGTACAGCTCGACGAGAGGGACCGGGTCACCGTCCGGGACCTCGCGGGTCTCCCGGGTGATGGTGTCGGTGTACCGCTTCATGCGCCACTTCTCGACCATCGACTCGGCGTCCTCGGCGGTCGCCACGAGCAGGGTCGGCACCTGTTCGGCGCGCAGTGCCCGGTACTCTGTCGGGCCCACCGCGACGGTGATCTCCTCGTCGGGGCGGGTGTCCCACGTGTCGCCGATCCGGCAGCGGGTCAGCGAGTCCTCGGGAAAGGCCGCGCCGAACCGGGTGAGCATCACGTAGGTGTTGCCGACGAAGGCGTCGTCCTCGCTCCGGGACACCTCCGTGAGGAGGGTCTCCCAATGGTCGGCGGGGACGTCGTCGATCGTGGTGGGCAGGCGGAGCTTGCGCGCCTTCTCGGGAGAGATGTCGGCGACCGGCAGCACGTCGCGGTGGGCGCCCAGCTGAGGGCCGACTGCTTCGTCGAGCGACTTCATCCCCTGGGAGGTGAGGACGGTGCCGTACTTCTTGAGCATCCAGCGGATCGGCGACATCACGGCCTGTCGGGTGCTCGACTGCGCACCGATCTGACGCGTCCAGTTGTCCACCACGGCATCGTCCGGCAGCGCCTTCAGGAACGCCGCACGGGACTCCTCCGAGAGGGACCGGAAGAGGTGCAGCGGGCCACCGATCGCGGAACCCTCCACCTTCATGCGGTTGAGGGACGGGCGGGGAGCACGCTGGTCCAGGCCTCGCAGGTAGGACGCGTGGACGGCTTCCCGGTACTCCTCGAACCAGGCCTCACCCTCCGGACGCATCGAGCCCGACGGCAGCTCCCGCAAGCCGATCTCGCGGAAGAAGGCGAGGTCGTCGGAGTGGAATGCCGTGTCGACGGCGATGCTCGGATCGCGTCCCGCGTCGACCACGGCACCCGGCAGCATGCAGTCGCGCACGGGGCGGAACCTCCCGTCAGCCGTCCGCACGCGGAGGGTCTCGCGGGCGTTCGGAACCTGTCGGAGCACGACGTGGGTCAATCGGCGTCCGCCGGCCTGACGGAAAAGGTCCCAGAAACGCTCCCATTCGGCGCTTCCGTAGTCGTCGAAGCCCTGGTCGAGCACGCTGATGAACCGACCTTCGACATCCGCCTCACGGATACCGAGGAGGTTGAGGGCGGCGGCGAGGTCCGAATCCCGTCCGATCTCCCCCACCACGTACACGAGGGACTCGCGAAGTCCGTCCTCGTCCGCACGGCGGAAGACCTGACCGGGAACAGGGGGGACGAGGCCGTGCTCCTCGGTCAGTACGATGTTCGCCTTACGGGCCTCCTGTGCCGACGGCGACCCGTCCTCGACCATGTCGGCCAGGATGCGGATCGCCGTCGCCGACGCCTCGGCGGTGCCGCACTCGACCAGTGCCTCCAGCCATGCGCGCACGTCCGCCCGCTTGTGCCCGGCCGCAGTGAGAATGTGCTCGACCTTGCCCGAGCGCAACGGGTCGGCATCGGCGTTCGGGTGGAGCCAGTTCGACGGTCGACCGGGGCACTCGTGCCACATCCGCAGCCAACCGGTGTGCCGTTCCTTGTCCAGACGCGGAGGGACGCGCAAGTCGGCCGGGACACGCAGAACGCCCTCCTGATCGGGGAGCGACGGGCGGACGGCCGCCCGCTCCCAGATCTCCCGGGTCAGGAACTCGTCGGCCCAGCTGATCGCCTCCTTCACACGGCCGGGCAGGAGCGGGAGATATGCGGCGGGGTCCTCGGCCGGAGCCAGGCGAGGCAGGGAGTCGATCACCAACGCCGCGGAGACTCTGATCATCTCCACGTTGAAGGCGGACGAGTCGAGCAGGTTCTGTCGGTCCTCGTTGGTCTTCCAGGCACCGTTGAGGATGCCGCTCAAGGACATCTCGTACTTGGTCGGGAAGAAGGACCAGAAGCGTCCGCGCCCTCGGGACTGCGGGCTCACGTGGAGCCCGCTCCTGCCGTCCTTCTCCAGGGCGGGCACCGCCCAGGCGAGATCCAGGGTGAGGCGGTCGTGCAGTTCGCCGGCGTCGTCCCTGGCCGCCGGACCGGGTTCGTGCGTGACGGAGAAGACCCGCCAGCGGGCGCTGACGGTCGTCCTGCCCGTCGTCCCCGCCCGTTCCTCCGTCACCGTGTGCAGGTCCCCGGTCTGCTCGGTGGTCAGCACGCGGCGGACGGCGGCACGGGGCCGACGGTCCTCGAGGACGACCTTCGCCACGTGCGGGGAGAGCAGTTGGAAACCGAGCGGGAACTCCTCGCGGCCCGCCCCGGCGGCCGTCCGCCCGCCGTGCATGTCCAGGGCCAGCCTGCCGGCGGCCCCGGTGAGCAACGGCAGACGGACGACGGTCGTGGCCCAGCTCAGAAGGCCGTCGAGGACCCGGTCCTGAGCGCGTTCGGCGTCCGCGTCGAGGGGGCGCGCCATGCGCAGTACCGGGGCCTCGAATCGCTCGCCCAGATGCTCCTGCACACCGGGCACCGCTCGTATCGTTTCGAACGCCCATTCGCGGTCGAAGCCGAAGGAACCGGAGCTGCTGAAGAACTGCGGGGCGTCGGTGACGACCAGAACGGATTTCACGCCCACGCCGAAACGGCCGATCTGGCCGCCCCGCTTACGGGACATGCTCATTCTCAGAATGGTCTCCGCGCCCTCGGGTGTCACCGGGTCGCCTTCGTTCGCACAGTAGAGATGCGTGTCGGTGAGGACGACGTGGACGGACCCCCCGGGCTTCGCCGCGATCTCGTCAGCGGCGTTCTGCACCAGTTCGAAGAGTTGCCGATCGCCGTAACCACCCTGGGTGATGCGGCGCTCGCCGTTGGCGTGTTCCGGGACGAGGCCCGGGTCGACCTCATAGGTCTTCAGAACCCGAGAGGATTGTTCGAGCACGGTGCGGACGACCGGCGGTGGGAAGGCGGACATGACTTCTTCACGGCTCCTGCGATGAGTGGCGTGCAAAGCAGCCGACAGAGTCGGACGTGGGCCGATGAAGACCCGTTCGACCTGCGGCGATGAAGTGAGGGAGTCGTCGCGAGGTCAACTGGTCCCGGGGCCGGTACGACCGGAGCAATGGCCGAAGAGCTCGACGAACTCCTCGATCGTCGTACCGAACGAGTCGAGGATCTGCTTCCGTTCCGCCTCGGAATCGGCCGTAAGGAGCTGCAACCACACCGAATTGATTTCACGCAGCGAATGAGGGAGGAAGATGTGCAGGGACTCCGGGTCGTCGGGAGGGTCTTCCATGGAAATGTCGCGTCCTCCGGTCCTTGTCAAGGATCCCCCGTACTGGAAAGCGCGTTCGGGGCTGGGCAAGCGCGAGAGGGCACAACTCACCTGTTCCACGGAGGAGTTCTCCGAGTGAGGCGGACACTTCCGCTGATGAAGACCTTAGACCGCTCCACCCGGTTCGCGCCATCCCCAATTCGCCTTCGGCTCGACGGACTTGAGGGCTCCGATTCGCGATTGAGTTCGCGTTCGCGATCAACGAATTGACTGCCAAGTCGCCTGCTCCACGACCCGGCTCCCCTTCGGCCGGTGCGAGAAGTTGACATCTTGGACAGATCGGACAGTGAGTCATCGATGCGGCCTCGATCTGGGCTGTGTCAAGCGACAGTTGACCGATGTGTCATCGTCAAATTAGCCTGTCCATGATCCTGGCCACAACGACATACGGCGAAGAGCGGGAGGCCACATGGAGGCCGGTGAGGACTTCGGGCCCTGGTTGGCCCGTCAGCTCAAGATCGCGGGCATGACGCAGGCCGAGCTGGCGGACGAACTGGGACTGACCCGGGCCGCGGTCTCGGCGTGGATCACCGGTCGCTCGGTCCCGCGTCCGGCCGTCATGGGAGAGATCGCGAAAGCACTCGGCACGGACCTCGGTACGGTGCACACCCGTACCACCGACACCCAGGCCGGTCTCCCCGTCACCTGGTACCACCGGCCCGGGTACCAGGACGGTGGGCGCGACGGCGGCAACGCCGCGGCCTTCGCGTTCGACGCGGACGTCCAGGTGCTCGCCCGGGAGACCTGCCAGAACAGTCTCGACGAGCGACTCGTGCAGAACGGGCGTCCGGTCCGCGTGCGGTACACGATCCACGAGCTCACCGGTGAGGCATTGGACGCGTTCCGTGCCGCCATCCTCTGGGACGAACTCCAGCCCCACTACCTGGCGGTCTCCCGGTCGGCCGCCGATCAGAAGGTCGGACGCGTCGTGGACGCCGGTGTGCGCGACATGTTCGAGAAGAGCCGCCTGATCCTTCTGCGGATCGACGACTACAACGCCTCCGGTCTCACCGGTGACGACTACGGCGACGGCAAGTTCGCGGCCGTCGTCCGCCGGCAGTTGGAGAGTCTCAAGTCCGGGCGCGGTGCGGGCGGTTCCTACGGACTCGGCAAGGCAACCCTCTGGGCGACCAGCGCGCTCGGCATGGTGCTGATCAACTCCACGCTGTCCGTCCCGCACGAGGGACGCACCGAGCGCCGTGTCATCGGACGACTCGAACTGCCGTGGCGTTCCGTCGACGGCAACCAGTACGCGGGCCCCGCCTGGCTGGGCCGTCCCGACCCCGAGACACCCGGCGCGGAGGTGGTCCGCTCGTGGTGGGCGGACGAGGAGACGGTCGAGCGTCTTCACCTCACCCGTGACAACGACGAACCCGGCACGTCCTTCCTCGTCGTCGGCGCCCATGACGTGGCGAGCCTCGACCAGAGCAAACCGGACTCCGCCGCCGACGAGGACGAGAACGGGACCGACGACGACGGGACCCGAGACATCCGCGTCATGCACCGACGCCTGGTCGAGGCGCTGGGCAGGGACTTCTGGGCGGCCATGACCGGAGGCGGCAGCAGGCTCCCGTTGTTGGAGACCTCGGTCCGCACCCTGCGCAACGGCGAGGTCGTCATCGAGGAGGAGAAGGTCGACCCCACCGACAGACAGCCCTCACGTACCAGGGCGCTGCGCGCCTTCTACGAAGGGACGACCGTGGATCGGCTCACCGAGGCCGGTCAGGTGGCGCTCCGTACCGTTCCGCTGCGGTTGCCCCTGTCCGGGGGACTTCGTGGCACGCTCGGAACGCACCAGGGAGTGCTGCTGGTCACGGAGGCGGAGGACCGGGACGGCGTACCGAACCAGGTCCACTCGCTGCGCGGCAACCGGATGACCATCAAGAAGTCCGGCGTCACGGGGCTGCCGCTGGGCGTCAACTCCTTCCAGGCGGTGCTTCTGTTGGGGAAGGCGGCCGGTGAGTCCGCGCCCTTCGCCGAAGAGGCCGAAGACTTCCTGCGTGCCGCCGAACCGCCCGAGCACGACCGCTGGGGCCAGACCGAGGAACTGACCCTCCGGTGGTCGCACACGGCGCACCACCGCATCTCCAGGTTGACCACCGAGGTCAACGCGGCGGTGAAGGGCCTGGTCGTCAGGTCCCGGAGCGCCGGGTCGCACGAGAGTGCCAAGCTTCGCAAGAAGCTCACCGTCCCGCCCAAGGGCACCGCACGCAAGCGCGCCGCCGGGCCGGTTCTGCCGGAGCTGGACGGACTGGAAGCCGAGATCGGCGCCGGTGGGGAGTGGCGGATCACCGCCGAGGTGAAACTGCCGCGTGCAGAGGAACTGCCCGCGATGACACCGGTGGTCCTCCTCGACGTCCGGTCGGGCAGCCGACCCCGGCTCGACTGGGCGGAACTCGTCGCGGTGGAGGGCTGTGAGGTGGAGGGTGGCGTGCTCCGTTTCACGCCGCACGCTCGTCGAGCCGTCTTTCGGGGCTCCACCGACGCCACGAGCCACCCGGTTCGGACCGAACTGACGCGGCTCGTTCTCGAACTCCGTGCCGGTACAGGGGAGTGAGGCATGAAGTTCTATCCGTACAAGCGGCTCAACCGTCCGATCACCGTGAGGGTGACCTCGGCATCTCTCAGGCTGCCCGACGGCACACGCGACCGTCTGGACACCTCGGCGTACTCCACCCCCCAGCGGACCGTGGCCCTGGGCGTGGCGCAGCACGAGGACTGGGTGTCGGCCAGGATCGGCCTGTCGGCCACTCTGCCTCCCGGGGCCACTGATCCCGAGGCCCCGTGGAGCGGGCTGCGGGTGCTGGCGGTGCTCACCGAAGGCGCCA
The DNA here is from genome assembly GCF_043080665.1 of Streptomyces sp. NPDC014991. Lineage (NCBI taxonomy): Bacteria > Bacillati > Actinomycetota > Actinomycetes > Kitasatosporales > Streptomycetaceae > Streptomyces > Streptomyces sp. NPDC014991. Next base: position 125,267 of record NZ_JBIBVY010000009.1, on the reverse strand, counting down.
CCAACGTCCGTTCGTCCTTCGACCTGCGGCAGGACGCTCCGGACAGCAAGGAGTGGTCCGGTGAGATCGAGGTGTTCCGCGACGACCATGTGGGCCGTGCCTCTCTGACCGTCCATGCGGTGGCCACGGTCGGCGATGTGGCGGGTCGGGCGATCACGGAGACGGACGGTGACTGGACCGTCGACGTCGCCGCCGAGGAGCCTCTCGGCGGTCTGCGTCTCGATGTGAAGCAGGCGAGCTTCTCCAAGAGCGCGCGGGAATGGTTGCGCCCGTACTCCGATGCGCCCTGGGTGATCGACGCCTCGGGCCGGCTGCCGCTGGTGATGATCAACACCGACCTCGAGGGCTTCTCCGATCTTCTCGGCGGCTACAGCGGGGGGATCGAGAACAAGGTCCACGAGCTGTTGGTCTCCCAGATGGCCACCGACGTATGGACCGCGGTGTTCCACAGTGCCGTGGGTGACCTGGAGGTGGAACCCGACGGCTCACCTGTCTTCCCCACCGACTGGCGGGGTGAAGTGCTGCGGGAGATGCTGCCCGACGTCGTGCCGGGCCTCCGCGTCGAGGAGGCGCTCCGTCAGGTCCACCGCCGTCGGACCGACGACGCGGGATGGGTGGAGCTCCAGACCCGTATCCACTACGCCGCGGTGCGCCGCGCCGGTGCGGGCAGGGCGCTCGCCAACGTTCTGCGCGCACTCCAGCAGATGAACCGAGAGGACAGCGCGTGATCGAGAGGCCGCATCACCTTCCCGACCGGCTGGGCCTGCTCTCCGCGACGGCCGCCGATCCCTTCCTCACCGAGGATCTGCTCAGGGGGGTCCAGGGACACGGTGGCGTCGACCTGGCCAAGGTCGTCGAACCTCTGCCCGAGGACGACGCCCGGTGGGCGGTGGAGCCGCTCAGGGACCTGGTGGACGACGCGATGCACCAGTTCCAGGCCAACCGGACGGACGCCGACGGCTGGTTCGCGCCCCGGCTGCACGCGACTCTGCGCCTCACTCGTCGTGAGGCCGCGGATCAGAGGTTGTGGAACCACCTCGCGCTGGCTGTCGCTCCGGACTACGTGGCGTTCCGTCATCCCCCGGCGCCCCGCCGGGGCGGAGGGCCACCGCGTATCAACAGGGACCGCTTCAAGGGAGCGGCGGACCGGCAGTGCTTCTCGCGCCTGTGGTGGTTGGCGGAGATGTTTCGCAACGGCGGGGACTACACACCGGTGGTGGCGGCCTGCGCCAACCAGGACCTGATCCACAACGCACTGCGCCTGGACCTGCTCGACCACCGACCCACCGCCCAGGCCCTGGTGCGGGTCCTGGAACGTGGGGTCGTCAGCACCGGTCGTGAGATCAACGGCCTCATGACGGCGATCAACACCGCCGGTGCCACCCTGGTGTACGACGCGCTGGCCCCGGACGAGCCCCGTGACTCCGAGGCGCTCCGGCAGTGGATCGCGGAGGCCGAGTCCGCGCCCCCGGTACCCCGGCACTCTCTGCCGGACGGGCCCGACGAGGAGCCCGTCCCGGAGGAGTCGGTGGTCACACTCACCGATTACTTCGCCGAACTGTTCGAGACGGCCCCGGTCAGGGGCCGGACGCCTCAGGCATGACTCCGAGGGGGCACCTGTGTGAGCGGGTGCTCCTTCAGATGGCGATGTTCGCGGTTCTCCACCGGCTTCCCGGGCTTCCAGGTCTCCAGCTCCGCGACGGCCTTCTTCAGCCTGATCCGGGCCTCTGTCTCGCTGAGTCCCGGTTCGAGTACGTGGCGCAGCACGTGCAGGGCGAGTCTGGGCGGCACCGCGTTGCCGATCTGTTGCGGCACGTCGTTGCCGCTCCAGGGGTACTCGACAGGAAAGGTCTGGAGCACCCCTGCCTCGGCGAAGGTGAAGCGATCGAAGTGGGAGAGATTCTCGTCGGTGCCCTTATGGACCAAGCGGTTCCGTGAGACCTTCCCGGTGATCGTGGCAGACGGAGCATCGTGGTCGCGTCGGCCGCGCGCCTCGGGATCTCCCCCGGTCCCGTAGTTCGAGACGACGGTGTACGCGGGACGTTCGTGCACTTTCTCCGGTGAGATCTGTCGTGCCCTTGCGAGGGCCTTCTCCATGGAGACCCAGCAGTCCTTCCTGTCCCCCTCGGGGTTCTCCTCCAGAACGACCAGGGGAAGGGTGTCCGGTCGCTCCGCCGCCTGTGAGCGGCCGGCGAGGCTCCCCACCTGGTAGCGCTCGTGGGATTCGGGCACGAGGGGGAGGGGTTCGTCCGAGGGGCCGGTGCGATCGAGACGGGCCATCAGCACCGCTCGCCGTCGGGTCTGGGGCACACCGAAGGCCTCGGTGTGCATCATCTGTGTCCCGGTCCGATACCCCAGGGAGGCGAGCACCTTGGCGTACTCCCTCCACACCGGCATGACCGCCGGCACCTGCTCCAGGACGACGGCTTCGTAGGGCTCGAGGCCAGGACGCCTGCTCCGCTCGATCACCCACCACAGAGGTTGCAGAACCAGACCCGTCCGCTCGTCGCCCAGCTCTTCGAGTCTCTCCCTCAAAGCGTTGTGCTCGTCGTTCAGATCGCTGAATTCCTTCAGCAGTCCCTTGAGCTCGTCATCCGTGAACGGGAGTTTCTGCGGGTTCTTGAGTGCCTTCAGAACGTTCTTGATCTCGTCCGCCGAGTTCCCGAGCTTTTCCAGCCTGTTCCTGATGGCCCTGCGCTTCGTGATCCTCAGCTCGTCGACCTCGCGCTTCTCGGCCTTGACCTCTCTGGCCCTGAGCTCCTTCCGGCGGAGTTCCCCGGAGATCTCGCGCCAGACCCGGAAGGTTTCCGTCCACTCCTGATTCTCGGCACGCACGGCCCTGTGCAGACGTCCGATGTACTCGAGCACCTGGTCCAGTGCCCTGCGGCCCGCTCCGTGACCGGCGACGGTGAAGGTCTGGCAGGGCGGGCCGCCCGTCAGCACCTGGGCACGCGGGAAGAAAGCGGCGCGGTACTGCCGGACATCACCTCGGAAGGTGTCCATCCCCGCCGCACGGCGGGTGGTGCAGGCACCGGCGTCCCATTCGATCCCGGTGACCTCATGGCCCAGGACGTGTGCTGCCACATCCAGCCCACCGGGACCCGCAAACAAATCCAGAATGCGGAAACCCACAGGTGAAGCGTCTTCCTCGGTGATGTGGCTCATGGGCTTGAAGTGTAGCCGGCGCCGCAGTGTGGTCGTGTCTGCAATGCGGCCGCCACTGCCCGCCCCAGTGCCTCGCCCACGGCCGGCGGTGCGGCGTTGCCCACCTGACGGTAGCGGGCGGTCTTTCCACCGACGAAGCGCCAGTCCTCGGGGAAGCCTTGGAGGAGGGCCGTCTGGTCCACGGTGATCCGTACCAGCCCCTCGTCACCGAGGGATGGATTCCACTTGAAGTTGCGATCGGGCAGCTCGTTCCCGAACGATTTCGTGTAGACCCCCATCCGCCGCCACGCGGCCTTGGTACCGCTGGGCCCGAAGTCCGGGCCTCCGTGCGTCTTGGACCCGCCCACCAACGTCGGTGCCACAGTCGTCGCCTGGGCCGCCCAGCGATCGGCGTCCGGCCAGCCGAGAGAACGCATCGACGGCGCCAGCGCCTCTCCGACCGAAACGTGCTCGTGGACGGTGGGTAGAGGCGGCCGGAATGCGCTCGCCCACTGCTGCTTGACGGCCACGAGAATGCCTTGCTTGCGGTCCTGGGGCACGCCGAAGTCGCAGGCGTTCAGCACGAACCAGGTCAGCGAGTAGCCGAGGTGTTCCAACTCTTCGCGGAGAAAGTCCCGCAAGGGCGCGAACGAGTCCTCGTCGACCAAGGTGGGAACGTTCTCGATGATCAGCGCACGTGGCTGGACGGCATGAACCAGATAGGCGGTCGCCCGGATGAGGCGGATCTCCGTGTCCGACGATCGACGCGTCACCGTGGCACTCGACCTGACGCGGGGCAGGCCGGCCGCGAGCAGGTCGACGTCGTACGCCTCCGGGTGGTCCACCGGATCGAAGTCGAGGAGATCCGCGTTCAGCACACTCCACCGCGGCCGGTTGGCCTTGAGCGTCTCGCAGGCCTGCCGCTCGATGTCCAGCAGGAGCCGGGGAGTGAAGCCCGCCCGTTCCAGGCCCAAGGCCAGTCCGCCCGCCCCCGAGCACACGTCGACGAACGTCAGCCCGGTCATCGAGCCCTCCCCCTGGATCGTCCACGTTCCACGGCCGCACGACGTTGCCGCACCGCCTCCACGATGCGCGACGCCACCGCGTCGGGCGCCTCGTGCTCCCAGAACCGCAGGACCTCCCACCCGGCGGCCACGAGGTGCTCGGTGGTCTCCACGTCCCGAGCGATGTTGCGGTCGAGTTTCTGTCGCCACCATTGCGCGTTCGACTTCGGATGCGTGGCGTGCACCGGGCATCCGTGCCAGAAGCATCCGTCGATGAGGACGGCCACCTTGATCGATGTGAACGCCACGTCGATCCGGCGCCGGGCCATGCCCGGCACCGGGTACTCCACGCGATAACGCAGGCCGGCCGCATGCAGGAGCCGCCGAACGGCCAGCTCGGCCTCCGTGTCCTTGCTCGCCTGCTTGCTCATGCGGGCGGATACGGCGGGAGAGGACGGGGTGAGGTGTGACACGTGAGCATTTTGCCGGCGGTCGACGCATCGCGGCGGGGCGTCCCGTCGGAGCCTCGAAGTTCTATGCGCCGTGGCACTCCGCATAACCCGACCCCGCCCCGCACCAGCACTCCGTCCCCCGCTGCGGCGGCCAGGCGATGGCTCGGCCGCGGGCTGCCAGGGTCGTCGCGTACTGGGGGAGGAGCGTGGTGTCCCCCGGGGAGGTGCCCTCCGATGCCGCGAAGGCCTCGTAGGAGGGGACCGTGCCGGTCACGATGCCCAGGTTGGCCGTGCCGGAGGAGGCGAGTTCGCGCAGGGAGGTCTCTATGGTCGACAGATGGGCCTCGTGGGAGGGGTACTCCGAGGTCAGGGTCGGATAGGCCGACAGCAGCTCGGCCAGTTCGGGGGCCGGCCAGTGGAGGACGGCCACCGGGAAGGGACGGGAGAGGGCCTCGCGGTAGGCGCCCAGCTCCGCTCGGAGGCGGGAGATCTCCGCTGTCAGCTCGGCCGGGTTGGACGAGCCCAGGGACCACACGCGTTTCGGGTCGTGGAGTTCGTCCAGGCTGACCGGGGACGTGTGGAGGGTGTCGGCGAGGGCGTCCCAGTCGTCGTGCGGGAGGCCCCGCATGCGGCGGACGCGGTGGCGGCCGTAGAGGAGGGGACGGGTGGAGGGGGCGGGCTCGGCCGGGTCCGTCAGCAGGAGGCGCGCCGCCTCGCTGAACGTCTCCTCCGCCGCCTCCAGCTCGTCGTGGGCCTCCAGTGCCTCCGCGATGATCACCCAGGGCGCCGGGTCGCGCGGGGCCGACGTGCGCAGGCCCTCGATGATCGCCCGTGCCTCAGCCTCGTGGCCGTACTCCCACAGGTTCGACGCCTTCAGTGCGCGGACGAGGGCGGGGTTTTCCAGGTCTTCGGCGGACGACAGCAGGCGGTCGTAGAGGGTGGTCGCCGCGGGGCGGTCGCCGGACAGCTCCAGGTGGGCCGCCGCCCGGAGGAGGAGGGCCTCGGCGTCCTCGGGGTACAGGCCGGCGGTCCGCTCCAGGCGTGCCGCTTCGGCGGTGTGGTCGACGTTCTCGGCAGGCGTGTCGGGGCGCATGGGGGACACCGTACTGCCGGTCGGTGGCGGAGGTGAGATGCGGTGGGGCCGTGGAGCGGGACAGTGGCTGCCCGCGGGGTGCTTTCCGGTCAGGGTGCGGCCTCGGTGTGTACGACGGGTCGCCGCGTGCGCCGTTCGTCGTCCTCCTCCGGCTCGGGCTCGGGTACCGGCGGGGCGCGCCCCGGTATCGGACCCCCCGGCTACGCCTTCCGTTCCCGCAGTCCCAGTACGCTCGCCGCGCCCGCCGTCGCCAGCCCCGCCGACACCAGCAGGGCGAGGTTCGCGCCGTGGGCCAGGCTGCCGGAGGAGGTGGCGAGGGCGATGGTCAGGGCCACGCCGGCGCTGGAGCCGATGTAGCGGAAGGTCTGCTGGGCGCCGGAGCCCATCGCGGCCCGCTCGCGGGGCACGGACTCGACGGCGAGCAGGGGCAGGGCCCCGTTCAGCAGGCCGCTGCCGATGCCGCCGGCGATCAGGCCGGGCAGCAGACGGGTCCAGGAGCCGGAGCCGACGGCGCCGAGCATCGTCACGGCGGCGATCGCGTGCAGGGCGAAGCCCAGGGCGAGCTGGACGCGCGGGGGGACGCGGCCGGCCAGGTGCCTGACCTGGAGGGCGACCAGGAAGCTCAGGCCGGCCCAGAGCAGGAACAGCCAGGCGGTGCCGAGCGGGGACATGTGCAGCGCCTGCTGGAGCAGTGCCGGCAGGAAGCTGAACAGGCCGATCACCGCGAGGCCGGTGAACAGGGCGCCCGCGGAGGAGGCGAGGAAGCGGGGGTGGCGCAGCAGGCCGAGGTCGATCATCGGGGTGCCGGTCCGGCGTTCCACGGCGACGAACACGGCGACCAGCAGGACGGACGCGGCCAGGAGCAGGCCCACCGGGGCGCGCAGCCAGCCGTCGCGGCCCAGCGTCAGGGCCGCGATCAGGGCCACCAGGGCCAGCCCGAAGGTCAGGGCGCCGAGTACGTCCGGCCGGCCGCCGCGCGGGGCACGTGACTCGGTCAGCGCCCGGCCGGCGAGCGCGGCCACGAGGAGGGCGGCGGCGCCCAGGGCGCCGTAGACCATCCGCCAGTTCGGCAGGGCGCCCCCGATGAGCGGGCCGACCGCGATGCCGCCGCTGACGAAGGCGCCCCAGACGCCGGTGGCGTGCAGCCGGCCGCGCGGGCTCGGGAAGGCGTGCACGAGCAGGCCCAGGCTGCTGGCCAGCAGAGCCGCGCTGGCCGCGCCCTGGGCGACGCGGGCGAGGGTGAACAGCCAGGTCGACGTGGTGAGGGCGCCGAGGGCGGTGGTGAGGCCGAGGGCGAGGGTGCCGGCGAGGAAGACCCGGCGGCGGCCGTAGTCGTCGGCGAGGCTGCCGGCCACCAGCAGGAGCGCGGCGAGTCCGAGCGGGGTGCCGTTCAGCAGCCAGGCCTGGGCGGAGAGCGGGGTGTGCAGGGCGGCCGCGGTGTCCGGGAGCGTGACCATCGGGGCGGTGTACGTCATCAGGGCGACGGCGGTGGCGGCACTGGTCAGGGCCAGGGTGGCCCGGGGGTGCGCGGGGGCGTCGGGGTCACCGGTGTCGCGTACGGCGGCGGCGGGGGTGGTGGTGGCGTCGAGACCGGTCATGGCCCGTCCTGTCCTGTCCGTGCGGGGCCCCCGCCCTGTCCACCGAGGCCTGCGGCTTTCGGTTCGGTCGGTGAACCGCCCTGTCCGGGCCACCGTAGCACCGTAGGTTCAGTCATTGAACCTACTTCTGCCGGATGGTTACAGTGGACGGCATGGCACTGGGCAAGGACTACGCGACGCAGGAGTGCGCCGTCGCCCGCGCGCTGGAGGTCGTGGGCGAGCGGTGGACGCTGCTCGTCGTCCGCGACGCGATCTACGGCGTCCGGCGCTACAACGACTTCCTCGTCCACCTCGGCATCCCGCGCGCGGTCCTCTCGGCCCGGCTCAGGACGCTCACCGAGGAGGGGGTCCTCGAAAGGCGCCGCTACCAGCGGACACCGCCCCGGGACGAGTACGTCGTCACCGAGCGCGGCATCGCCCTCTGGCCCACGTTGCGCGCCCTCGGCCAGTGGGGGCGGGAGTACGTCGACGACACCCGGCAGCGCTCGTTCCGGCACGCGGACTGCGGCGGGGACGTCGGGCCGTACGGAATGTGCGCGGGGTGCGGAACTCTCGTGCCGGTCCCGGACGTTGTCATGGTGCCGGGGCCCGGACTCGACTTGGCGCCGGCGGATCCGGTGAGCAGGGCGCTGCTGCGGCCGAAGCGGCTGCTGGAGCCCCTGGTGCCGGATCCGGTACAACCGGCACACTGACGAAGGCCGACAGAGACGTTGCAGGGGGGAGAGCCGATGCGCAGCCGAGCCGCCGTCGCGCGTCCCCTCCTCCTCGCCTTGGCTCTCATGCAACTCTTCCTGCTCCAGGCCGCGTTGCTCGGCACCGGCGGCCTGCCCACCGCCGTCGCCCTCGCCGCGACCGCCACCGTCGCCGCCGGCCTCGCCGCGAGCGCCCTGCTCGCCGCCCGCGGTGCCCCCGCCGTACTCCCCACCCGCGTCCGCGAGGCGATACGCGACCGGGCCCGCCGTACGGCCTTCCTGCCCCAGCGCGACCCCGACGCGCCCGGCCGGCGGCGGCCCAGAGCGCCGGGACCCGCCGCTCCGGCGACCGCCGCGTAGGGCACGTTCTCCCGCACGTCAGCGCGTGACCCCGCGCGGGTCGTCCTGCCGATCTCCGTTCACTTCCGGCACGACGAGACCCCCGGAGGGCTCAGCCATGTCCGTTGTCAGTCACCTGGTCGAGCAGCTCGCCCACCTGCTGACCCCGCTCTTCCACGCCTCCGCGGCAGCCGCCGCGATCGTCCTGTTCACCGCGCTCGTACGGCTCCTCGTCCACCCGCTGTCCCGGGCCGCCGCCCGTGGCCGGCGTGCCCGCGCCGCGCTCCAGCCGAGAGTGGCCGCGCTGCGCGCGAAGCACGCCGGCGATCCGCGGCGTCTGCAGCAGGCGGTGCTGGACCTGCACGCCGAGGAGAGGGTCTCGCCGCTCTCCGGCCTGCTGCCCGGTCTGCTCCAGCTCCCCGCCTTCTTCGTCCTCTACCACCTCTTCTCCAGCTCCACGGTCGGCGGGGAGAGCAACGGCCTGCTCACCCACCGGCTCCTCGCGGCACCGCTCGGCGGACGCTGGTCCGACGCGGTCGCCGACGGCGGGGTGTTCGGCCCGGCCGGGCTTGTCTACGCCGGCCTGTTCGTCCTCGTCGCGGCCGTCGCCGCCGTCAACTACCGGCGCGCCCGGCGGGCGACGGCCCGGCAGCCCATACCGGCGGGCGCGGGTGACGCGGTGCCGGGCCTCGGTGCGGTCACCCGCGTGATGCCGTTCCTGTCCTTCTTCACACTCGTCACCGTGGCCGTCGTCCCGCTCGCCGCCGCCCTGTACGTCGTCACCAGTACGGCCTGGAGCGCCGCGGAACAGGCCCTGCTGTCCCGCTGAACGGGCCCCTGTCGTCCTGCTGCGCGGGCCATGGTCACGGTCCGGTGCGGGCCGGTTCCGGTCCAGTGCGTGAACAGGGTCTTGCGCACTGGACGGCGGAATCGGAGGATCGTCCAGCCCTTCCGGCGGCCGCACCCGCCGGCCGGGCGCCCGCGATCGAGGGAGATTGTGACCATGAAGCTGCTGCGAGTCGGTACGGCCGGGGCAGAACGCCCCGCGCTGCTCGACGGCCTGGGGATCCTCAGGGACCTGTCGGGCCTCGTGGACGACATCGACGGCGCGCTCCTCGCGGACGACACCGCGCTCGGCCGGGTGCGGGCGGCGGCCGAGGCCGGTGAGCTGCCGGTGCTCGACGCGGCCGGACTGCGGATCGGGCCCCCGGTCGGCCGCATCGGGAAGGTCGTCTGCATCGGGCTCAACTACCACGACCACGCCCGCGAGACGGGTGTCGAACCGCCGCCCGAGCCGGTGGTGTTCCTCAAGGCGCCGGACACGGTCGTCGGGCCGTACGACACGGTGCTGGTGCCGCGCGGCTCGGTGAAGACCGACTGGGAGGTCGAACTCGCGGTCGTCATCGGCCGCACGGCCCGCTATCTGGAGTCGGCGGAGGAGGGGCTCGCGCACGTCGCCGGGTACGCGGTGGCGCACGACGTCTCCGAGCGGGAGTACCAGATGGAGCGGGGCGGGACCTGGGACAAGGGCAAGAACTGCGAGACGTTCAACCCCCTGGGCCCGTGGCTGGTGACGGCCGACGAGGTGCCGGACCCGCAGCGGCTGTCCCTGAGGCTGTGGGTGAACGGGGAGGTCGAGCAGGACGGTACGACGGCCGAGCAGATCTTCCCGGTGGGCGAGGTCGTGCGCTACCTCAGCCGGTTCATGACGCTGTACCCCGGAGACGTCGTCAGCACGGGGACGCCGGCGGGGGTGGCCATGGGCCGGCCCGAGCCCAAGCCGTATCTGCGGGCCGGGGACGTGGTGGAGCTGGAGATCGAGGGGCTCGGGCGGCAGCGGCAGGAACTCAAGGACGCCTGAGCCCCCACGGTCAGACGGACAGGAACTTCTCCAGGGCCTCCACCACCAGCCTGTGGTCCTGGAGTTGGGGCAGACCCGAGACCGTCACCGCGCCGATGACACCCACGTCCTCGACGCGGACCGGGAAGGAACCGCCGTGCGCCGCGTACGTGTCCGGGTCCAGCCGGGAGGACTCCTCGAACGTCGTTCCCTTGGCGCGGAAGCGGGTTCCGACCTGGTAGGACGAGGCGCCGTAGCGCTCCACGACCCGGCGCTTGCGAGCGATCCAGGCGTCGTTGTCGGGCGTGGAGCCCGGCAGCGCCGCGTGGAAGAGCTGCTGGCCGGCGCGGTGGATGTCGATCGCGACCGGCGCCCGGCGCTCCCGCGCCAGCTCCACCAGGAGCGAGCCCAGCGCCCAGGCGTCGTCGTACGTGAACCGCCGGAAGACCAGGCGGCGTTCCTGCGCCTCCAGCTCCTCCAGGCTCGGGGTGGCGTCGGGGGTGGTCCGGGGGTGGGTCATCAGAGGGTCACCGTCACCTTGTCGCGGGCGGACCTGCGGGCCGCTTCCAGTACGTCGAGCGCGGCGGCGGCCTCCAGGGCCGTCACCGGGTTGGGGCCGGCACCGGTCAGGGCGGCGGCGACGGCCGCGTAGTAGGCAGGGTAGTCGCCGGGGAGCGTCGGCACGGGGGTGCCGCCGCCGGTCAGCGGGGACTCCCCGGAACCGATGCGGCCCCACAGGGCCTCGTCCTCCGCGCCCCAGTCGGGCACGGTTCCGGGACGACTGCCCTCACGCAGGGCCGCCTCCTGCGGGTCCAGGCCGTACTTGACGTATCCCGCGCGGGAGCCGAGCACCCGGAAGCGGGGGCCGAGCTGGGCGGTCGTCGCGGAGACGTGGAGGTGGGAGCGGACACCGCTCGCGTGGGTGAGCGCGAGGAAGGTGTCGTCGTCGGTCTCGGCGCCGGGGCGGCGGACGTCCGTCTCGGCGTAGACCTCGGTGACCGGGCCGAAGAGGACCAGGGCCTGGTCGACGACGTGGCTGCCGAGATCGTAGAGCAGGCCGCCGATCTCCGCCGGGTCGCCGGACTCGCGCCAGCCGCCCTTGGGCTGGGGGCGCCAGCGCTCGAAACGGGACTCGAAGCGCCAGGCGTCGCCGAGTTCGCCGTCGGCCAGCAGCCCGCGCAGGGTCAGGAAGTCGTTGTCCCAGCGGCGGTTCTGGAAGACCGACAGGAGCAGGCCGCGCTCGTCGGCGAGGGCGGCGAGGCCGCGGGCCTCCGCCGCCGTACCGGCGACCGGCTTGTCCACGACCACGGGCAGGCCCGCCTCGAGCGCGGCCGTGGCCAGCGGTACGTGTGTCTTGTTCGGGGAGGCGACGACGACGAGGTCCAGCTCGTCGGCGCGATCGAACAGTTCGTCGGGGGTGGTGGCGAACCGGACGTCCGGGAACTCGGCGCGGGCCTGCTGCTGCCGCTCCGGCCGGGAGGTGACCACCGTGTCCAGGGCGAGGCCCTCGGTAGCGGCGATCAGCGGGGCGTGGAAGACGGAGCCGGCGAGACCGTAGCCGATCAGGCCGACGCGGAGGGGGGCGGTAGTCATGACCCCCACTTTGGCAACGCTGTTGCCAAAGTGCAAGCGGCGGGGACAATGGGTCGCGTGAACAGGACGAGGAGCGGCGGACCGGCGGGAGCGAATCTGGGCGCGGTGCGCAGTCACAACGGTGCGTTGGTGCTGGGGCTGCTGCGGGACGCCGGGGCGGAGGGCATCAGCCGCCTGGAGCTGGCCGAACGCACCGGGCTCACCCCGCAGGCCGTCAGCAAGATCACCGCGCGGCTGCGGGAGGAGGGGCTCGCCGCGGAGGCCGGACGGCGCGCGTCGACCGGCGGCAAGCCGCGGACCGTGCTGCGGCTGGTACCGGAGGCGGGGCACGCGGTGGGCGTACACCTGGACCGCGACGAGCTGCGGGTGGTACTGGCCGACCTGGACGGGGCGGTGGTGCGGGAACGCCGCGCCGCACTGGACCTCGGGGCGGGCGCGCGGGCGGTACTGGACGCGGTGTGCGGCACGGTCGAGGGGCTGGTGGCGGAGAGGCTGGGCGCGGCGGCGGCCGGCGAGGGAGGGCTCGCCGGGGTCGGGTCGTTGCTGGGGGTGGGAGTCGCGCTGCCCGGGCCGCTGGACCATGTGCGCGGGATACTGCACCGGGTCACCGGGTTCCCCGAGTGGGACGGCTTTCCCCTGCGGGACGCGCTCGCGGGGCGGCTGAAGGTGCCGGTGGTGGTGGACAAGGACACCAACGCCGCCGCGCTCGGACTGGCGGTCGGGAACGAGGAGGGTGCCGCGGGCGACTCCTTCGCGTATCTGCACCTCGGCACGGGACTCGGCGCCGGGCTGGTGATCGGCGGGAGCGTGCACCGGGGCGCGCGGACCGGGGCCGGCGAGTTCGGACACCAGGTGATCCAGCTGGACGGGCCGCTGTGCGAGTGCGGCAACCGGGGGTGCGTCGAGGTGCTGTGCCTGGGTGCTGCGGCGCGGGGGGAGGTGGCCGAGGCGGCACGCGTGCTGGGGGTGGCGGCCGGCAACCTGGTGGGACTGCTGGACATCGACGTGGTGCTGCTCGGGGGCCGCACGGTCGCGGGCGCGCCCGAGGTGTACGTGCGGGGAGTGGGCGAGGTGCTGCGGGCACGGGCCCGGCGGGAGGGGACGCGCGCCGGGGGCGTACCGGTGCGGGTCGCTCCGCGCGGGGAACGGGCGGTGGCCGAGGGAGCGGCCCAGTTGCTGCTGGCCCCGCTGTTCGGCCGCGGCGAGACCTGACCGGACAGCGCGGGCCCACTCCGAGCGGATTCCCGTACGGCGACCACGCACCGCCCGCCGCCCCGTCACGCACACGGCATGCGCCCACCCCGCCTCCGACGCGCCCGCGGGGTACCTCGGTCCCCCAGGGGCGAGGGGCGAGGGGCGCGGGGAACGGCGTACCCGCGGCCGTAAACGGTCAGCACGCCCCGGCCGGCGTCCCCCTCGGCGCCCGTGCAGGGTGCAGCGGCCCGAACTGCTCCAGGGGCGCGGGGAACGGCGCGCCCGGTCACGGCGTACCCGCGGCCGTAAACGGTCAGCACGCCCCGGTCGGCGTCACCCTCGGCGCCCATGCCAGGTACCTCGGCCCCAACTCCTCAGGGGCGCGGGGAACGGCGCGCCCGGTCACGGCGTACCCGCGGCCGTAAACGGTCAGCGCCCCGGCCGGCGTCACCCCCGGCGCCCATCCAGGGCGCAGCGGCCCCAACCAACCGAGGGGCGCGGGAAACGGCGGCCGGCCCCACGCGCTGTCGGCGCAACCCTGGCTGCGCTGATCGAGCGGACTCGGCCCCCGCCCCGGAGTGGCGGCACCGCTGCTGCCACCTCACCCGGCATGGTCATGTGTTCATGCGACTGCGCACGTCCCTGTCCCTCTGCCTCGCCACAGGCGCCGCCACCGCCACCGTCGTCGTGCCCGTGTCGCCGGAACCCGCCTTCGCCGACTCGGCCCCCTCCTGCGCCGGCGCCGACACGCGGGCCTTCCCGCTGGCCACCCGGATCCGCGGCGGCCCCGCCTCCTACGAGGCGGGCGGCGGATACGGCACCTGGTACATCGACCTGACCAACACCACCCGTCGCGCCTGCGCCCGTATCCACCCGGTCGTCGTCCTGGCCGACGACCGGCGTGCCCTGCGGCCGGAGCAGCCCCAGCTCGACTTCTACGAGGGCTCCCGCGTCCGGCCGGTCACCTTCGAGAGCACGGACGCGCACGAATTGGTCGGCGTGCTGGACGGCGCCGGGTTCGACGGGTTCACCGTGCCGCCCGGAGGCACCGTCAGCGTCCGGGTCCGCCTCGCGCTCACCTCCGACGCGCAGGCCGGCCGGGTCACCGCCAACGCCGCCGCCGTACAGCGCCGGGGCCAGGACGGGGACTGGGTCGGGGAGTCCAACACCTACCGCTTCTCGATCGGCGGGGACGAGGAGGACACCGGGGAGGCGACGCCCACGCCGTCCGGCAGCGCGCCGGCCAGCCCCACGGACACAGCCACCCCGCCTTCCTCCCCGCCCTCCGCCCAGCAGACGCAGGCGGCAGAGGAGGCGGAGGAGACCCAGGAGGCGCAGGAGACCCCGGAGACCCAGGAGACCCAGGAGGCCCAGGAGGCCGAGGAGGCCGAGGAGCCCCAGGACGAGGAGGCAGAGGAGGCCGAGGCGGCCCATGTGGCCCAGGTGGCCGGGGGAGCCCAGGAGGCCGGAGAACGGGCACGCGAGCTGGCGCGTACCGGGCGGAAGCCGGCCAGGGGGCTCCTCGTCGCCGTCGCGGCGCTGCTCGGCGTGGGCGCCGCCGCGTTCCTGCTGGTCCGTGGCCGTCGCCGCTGAAGAACGGCCCGGCCGGGCCTGCCGTACGGTCTCGCGGGAGAACGTCGTACCGCTCGGCGGCACGCCGTGTCCACGGTGCCCCACCCGCGAGACCGCCCGGGTGGCGCCCCCGCGCGATGCCGGGGCCACGAGACGGCCGTCGCCGACCCGCTGCCGACAGGCACGGCAGCCGGCTGCCGGTGGTGGACTTCCGGCCCCGAGGATGACGTACGGGCTCTTTGGACCACCCGCTCCTCGCCGGCCGGCGGCAGCAGACCCCCTCGCCCGGCGGCAGCCATTACCCGGTGATCGGCAGGGTACGGATCACGCCATGCTGACTAGGCTGGGGCGTCGGTACGCCGTGGTTCCGGCGCCCCCGCTTCTCGTCCGTACGTACGCCTGGAGACGCTCAACATGGCAGACCGCAAGCCCATCGAGTCATGGCTCACCGACATGGACGGGGTCCTGATCCACGAGGGGGTGCCGATCCCCGGTGCCGAGGCTTTCCTGAAGCGGCTGCGCGAGTCCGGCCGGCCCTTCCTGGTGCTCACCAACAATTCCATCTACACCGCCCGTGACCTGCACGCCCGGCTGCGCCGCATGGGCCTGGACGTGCCGGTGGAGAACATCTGGACCTCGGCGCTGGCGACCGCCCAGTTCCTGAACGACCAGCGGCCCGGCGGCAGCGCCTACGTCATCGGCGAGGCCGGCCTGACCACCGCCCTGCACGACATCGGCTACATCCTCACCGACCACGACCCCGACTTCGTGATCCTCGGCGAGACCCGGACCTACTCCTTCGAGGCCCTGACGAAGGCCGTCCGCCTCATCAACAGCGGCGCCCGGTTCATCGCCACCAACCCCGACAACGTCGGCCCCTCCGTCGAGGGGGACCTGCCCGCCACCGGCTCGGTCGCCGCGCTGATCACCGCCGCGACGGGCAAGAAGCCGTACTTCGTGGGCAAGCCGAACCCCCTGATGATGCGGGCCGGCCTGAACGCGATCGGCGCGCACTCGGAGACGTCCGCGATGATCGGCGACCGTATGGACACCGACGTGCTCGCCGGCCTGGAGGCCGGGATGCGGACGTTCCTGGTGCTCAGCGGCGTGACCCGGCCGGACGACGTGGACCGCTACCCCTTCCGCCCCTCCCAGGTCGTGGACTCCATCGCGGACCTCGTCGACCTGGTCTGAGGCACGGTCCGCGGCCCCCGCCCGGCCCGCCCGGTCCCGCCGAAACCCGGCCTCACCCGTTCGGAGCAGCGGGGCGCCTTCCTGGGATGCGTGGGCGTCCGGCGCGGGGGAGCCTCCTTGGTGACTGGAGGTTCACGATGGGCTCACTACGCCTCACTCTCTGCACCGGACTCCTGGCCGTGGCCGCGCTCGCCCCGGCTGCCCACGCCGTGTCGGCGGACGGCGGCTCGGTCTCCGTGACCCCCGCCTCCCCGGTGCCGGGCGCCGACGTCACCCTGCGGGTCAGCGGCTGCACGGGCCGGCAGGGCACCGCCGCCTCGGCCGCGTTCGTGGCCGACGCCCGGCTGACCGGTGCCCAGGGGAGCCTGACCGGCGAGACCCGGGTCCGCACCTCCATCGAGCCCGGCGCCTACCAGGTGCGTATCACCTGCGCCGCCTACGCGATCACCGGCAGGATCACGGTGACACGGGCGGCAGCCGGCCGGGGCGGGGAGCCCGTCCGGCTGCCCGACGCGGCCGCCTCCCCCGTCGCCCCGGTCTCCGCGGGCGGCGGCGGCACCGCGCACTTCGCCACGGTGGCCACCAGCGGCTCCGGGCCCGGCACCGCCCAGGCGGCCACCGGTCTGGCGCTCGCCGGCATCGCCGCGGTCGCCGTCGGGCTCCGGGCCCGCCGGAGCCGCGGTACGCGCTGAGACCCGCCATGGGCGACGATCACGGGCGCACCACCCGCGCCGGGCGGCTCGTCACGGGCCTGGCCTGGGCGGTGCTGCTGTCGGGGCTGTGGCTGTGGGGGCGCGGGGTGACGGGCGTACCGCACAGCGCGGACGGTCCCGCCACGGGGGACGTCCTCGGCCGTCCCGCCGACCCGGCCCGGCTGCCGCCCCCGGCGACCCCGCTGCGCGCCGCGCTGCCGCAGCGCCTCGACATCCCCCGGATCGGCGTCCAGGCGCCGGTGGTGGCCCGTGGCCTGGACGCCCGGGGCGCCGTGGATCCGCCGCCCTACGCCCAGCCGGGGGTGGTCGGCTGGTACGGCGCCGGTGCCACGCCCGGCGCCCGGGGCGTGGCCGTGCTGGTCGGCCACGTCGACACCCGGACCCGCCCCGCCGTGTTCTACCGGCTCAGCACCCTCGAGGCGGGCGGGAGGGTCCGCGTGGTCCGCGCGGACGGCAGGGTCGCCGAGTTCACCATCGACGACATCCGGGTCCTGCCCCGTGCGGACTTCGACGCCCGGCAGGCGTACGGCCCCCGCACACCCGGCCGCGCCGAACTCCGCCTGATCACCTGCGGCGGCTCCTTCGACCGGGCCGGCGGCAGCTACACGGCGAACGTGGTGGTCTCCGCGTATCTCACCGGCACCGGCCGCTGAAGGCGGGCCTACCGGTTGGCCGCGGCCACCAGGGACAGGCGGGTGCGGATGTTGCCGAAGTGGTCCCGTATGGCCCGTTCGGCCCGCAGGGAGTCGCCGGAGCGCACCGCGTCGAGGATCTCCCGGTGCTGACGGCAGGTGACCCGCGGGTCCTGCGGCAGGTCCACGAGGTCCCGCTGCACCCGGTGGAAGGCGTCCCAGAACGCCTCCAGCACCTCGCCGAGCAGCACGTTGTCCAGCCCCCGGTAGAGCGTGGCGTGAAAGGCGCGGTCGGTCTCGGCCAGGCCCGCCCCCTCGGCGGCCTGTCGTTCCATACGGTCCACGAGCGAGTCCAGCGCCGTCAGGTCCGCCTCCGGCAGCCGCCCGGCCAGCCGCGACACCAGTCCCGTCTCGACGGCCTCGCGCAGCTCGAGCAGCTGGAGCAGGGAGTCCTCGCCGCGGCGGTGGCCGGCGACGGTCCGGAAGGCCAGCCCCTCGATCATCGGCGCGAACGACATCGCGCCGACGTACGTCCCGAACCCGTGCCGGATCTCCACGATGCCGACGGCCTGGAGCGCCTTCAGGGCCTCCCGCACCGAGTTCCGGCTCACCCCGAGGAGCCGCATCAGCTCGGGCTCGGTGGGCAGCGGGGCGCCCGAGGGCAGCCGCTGGTCCACGATCAGTTTCTTGATCCGTTCCTGAAGGTCCCGGGCTGCCATGGCGAGAGGGTATCCGGCCATTGTGGGGCATGCGGAAGGCCCCCCGCTCGCGCGAGGGGCCTTTCCGGTCTGTGCGCCGCCAGGGACTCGAACCCCGGACCCGCTGATTAAGAGTCAGCTGCTCTAACCAACTGAGCTAGCGGCGCCGGCTGACGAAGAGAACTCTACCCGACCTGCCGACGTGCTCCGACCACCCCGTGGAGGCGTGGCAGCCGGCCGCGGCACGGCGTACATCGTTCGGACCGTCAACATGCGCGTCCCGCCGACAGTTGGGAAACTGATCAACGTGCACACGTGCGGACATATCACCCCTGAATGTGAGGCGGATCGCATGACCGCTCCGGTGTTCGAGGACGTGGACCCGGTGAGCGACTGCGACTGCCCCGGCTGCGGCCTCCGGCGGCGGACGGACTCCCGCCCGCCCGCCCGCCCCGGCGGTCACCCGGCGGCCCGTGGGGTCGTGGTCGTGGCCGCCGCGTCCGCCGCCCTCGGCGCGGTCCCCCCGGCCGCCGCCTTCACCCCCGGCCACTCCCCGCACCGGCAGGCCCTGCCCGGCGACGGCGAGCCCGGCACCCCGCAGGGCACCAGGGCCCCGCTGCACGGACCGGCGGCGAAACCCCCCTCGGAGGCCACCGCCGCTCCCGTCCCGGCCACCACCCGGACCCAGATCATCAACCGGGCCAGGACCTGGGTGGCCGCGCGGGTGCCGTACAGCATGGACGCCTACTGGCCCGACGGTTACCGGCAGGACTGCTCGGGCTACGTCTCCATGGCCTGGGGCCTGCCGGGGAACGAGTGGACGGGAAGCCTCGGCCAGTACGGCGTGCGGATCACCAGGGAGGAGCTCCGGCCCGGCGACATCCTGCTGTACCACAACCCGGACGACCCCGAGCGCGGCTCCCACGTCGTGATCTTCGGCGGCTGGACGGACCACACGCACACCTCTTACACGGTCTACGAGCAGACACCCCCGGGCACCCGCCGCCAGGCCACGCCCTACCCCTACTGGAGCCACACCGACAAATACGTCCCGTACCGCTACAAGGGCGTCACGCCGGGCACGGCCGGCGCCGCACCGGGCACGGCCGGCGCGACGGCACCGGTGGTCTATCCGGGCGCGGCCTCCTTCGGGCCGGGCGCCGACAACGTGTACGTGACCCTGCTCGGCCGGATGCTGACCGCCCGGGGGGCCGGCGCCTACTACGCCAAGGGCCCGGGGCCGGTCTGGGGCGACGCGGACCGGCAGGCCACCCGGGCGTTCCAGCAGGCCCAGGGCTGGACGGGCGCCGACGCCGACGGGCTGCCCGGCCCGGGCACCTGGGAGCTGCTCGTCACCGGCGGGGGCGAGGACGTCCTGGCCGCGACGGCCGGGCCGGGCCGGCGGCAGGTGCCCGGTTACCCCGGCCGGAGCTGCTTCCGGCCGGGTGCGGCCGACGACCACGTCACCCGGCTGGGCGCGCAGCTGGTGCGGAAGGGGTTCGGCCGGTTCTACCCGCTCGGTCCGGGTCCGTACTGGGGCGAGGCGGACCGGCGGGCCGTGGCGGCCTTCCAGCGCGCCCTGGGCGGGCGGGGCGCCGCGGTGGACGGCTACCCGGGCCCGGACACCTGGCGCCGCCTGTTCGCCTGACCCGCGCACCCCCAGGGGCACCCCCACACACACCGGCACGAGCTCCCTCGACACCCCGAGGCACACCCCCCCGAATCCCCGGCACAAGACACGCGCGTACGACCCGTTCCCCCGTTCATGACGCATCTGGCGCGGAGGCTGGAGGCTCGCATGAGTACCACCACATCGCACACACCACCCGAAAGCGAGGGGCACCCGGACGGCAGGCCCCTGGGCCCCGCCACCCGGCCCGCCCGCCTCATCCAGAACGAGGCGACCACCGAGATCCCCGTCCACCTGCTCTTCCGGGACGATCCCGACCCGGTGCGGGTGCCGCTGAGGCCGGCCGTCGTGGCCCGCCGGCAGGGCACCGGCGAACAGCCCCGCCAGCTCCGCCCCGCCCCGGTGCGCGGGCGGCCCCGGCCGGAGGTCGAGGCCGGGCTGGTGGAGCGCCCGGCGCGGGTGCTGCCCGGTGCGGCCGGGGTGCTCGCCGGGGTGTGCGGGCTCACCGGCTGCCTGGCCGCCACCTGGTGGGCGGGCCTGCTGCCGCCGCACGTGTCGGCGGCGCTGCGCCTTCCGGCGTACGCGGGGGCGGGCCTCGGTCCGGCGCAGTGGGCGGCGTACGCCGGGGCCGGGGCGCTCGGCGGGTTCGGCCTGGCCGGGCTGACCCGGTGCCGGACCGGGCGGGCCTGGGTGCTCGGCCTGTTCGGCCGTTACCGGGGCACGGTCCGGCGCACCGGGCTGCTCTGGGTGAACCCGCTGTTGCGGCGCCGTCGGATGGACGTGCGGCTGCGGCACTGGCGCAGCGAGGCGATGACGGCGGCGGATCCTGACGGGATGGCCCTGCGGGTGGTCGTGCTGGTGGTGTGGCGGGTGCGGGACACCGCGCGGGCCCTGCTCGGCGTCGAGGACCACGAGGGCTATCTGCGTGAGTGCGTGGAGGCGGCGCTGGCCCGGGTGCCGGTGGAGCCGGCGGGAGGGACGAGGGGCGGGGCGTCGGCGGCCGGGGACGCGCTGACCCGGCTGGTGGCGGCGGATACGGCGCCGGTGGGCGTGGAGGTGTTCTCGGTGCAGCCGCTCCGGGTGGAGTACGCCCCCGAGGTCGCCCCCGCGATGCGCCGGCGCCGGATCGCCGCGCTGGACGCCCGGCAGCGGGCCGGCATGCTCAACTCGGTGGTGGACTCGGTGGAGGACACGATCACCCGGCTGACGGTGCGCGGGCTGGTCGAACTCGACGACTACGAACGCAAGGTACTGGTCCGTGATCTGACGGTGGCGTTCTGCTCGGGACGCGGGGAACCGGTCTAGGCCCTCTCGTTCGGATCATGCCGGGCTCGCGGGTCCTGGCACCGCGCCTCGCCGCGTTGTCGTCGGTTGCCATGGCTCCGCCATGGCGCCCTCCTCCGCCGTGCGATGCACGGCACCAGGACCCGCTCCCTGATCCGGCCCGATCCGAACGAAAGACCCTGGAGCAATCGTCGATTGGTATGGACATGTTCAACTGTCGGCAATAATCTGAGACTTGGTCTAGACCTACCCTGCACCAGCTCATCGAACTCCCCACGTTCTCCAGGAGCGGCAGCATGCGCACCAAGACCAAGTTGTCCGCAGTCGTGCTGGGCGCGGTGACCGCCGGAGCCTTCGCGCTCTCCACCGGCGGCGCCAGCGGGCACGGCTACACCGACCTGCCCATCAGCAGGCAGAAGCTCTGCCAGAACGGCACCGTGGCGAACTGCGGCCAGATCCAGTGGGAGCCGCAGAGCGTCGAGGGCCCCAAGGGCTTCCCGGCCGCCGGACCCGCCGACGGCCAGCTCTGCAACGCGGGCCACGGCGAGTTCTCCCAGCTCAGCGCGCCCACCACGCCGTCCGGCGCGGCCTGGCCGACCACCAGGGTGACGGGCGGTCAGTCCTACACCTTCCGGTGGCAGTTCACGGCCATGCACGCCACGACCGACTTCAAGTACTACGTCACCAAGCCGGGCTGGAACCAGAACCACGCCCTCACCCGCTCGGACCTCAACCTCACGCCTTTCCTGACGGTGCCGTACAACGGCCAGCGCCCGCCGGCCACCCTCAGCCACAGCGGCACCCTGCCGACGGGGCTGAGCGGTCACCACGTCATCCTCGCGGTGTGGACGGTCGCCGACACCGGCAACGCCTTCTACGCCTGCTCGGACGTCACCTTCTGACTGATCCACGTACGGGCACGATCCGGAAACTGAGCTTCCCCTGAGGTCGGCGGACCGGCCGGTCGGATAGGTTCCGGCCACGCCGACCGACCGAAACGGCGTACCGACCTCGGGGGATGCTCATGCAACTGTTCTTCTACGCCGTGCCGAGCATGATGCTCGTCGTCTTCGCGCTCGCCGCGTACCGCCTGGTGGCCCGCGCCCGGCGCATCAGCAGGACGTGGGCGAACGGTCTGACGGCCGAGGCGCGCTGCCTGCGGATGTACACGACGACAGGCGGCGGGAGCGGGGACACGTCCGTGCACACGACCCTGCACCATGTCTACGAGTTCACCACCAGCGAGGGACGCACGGTCCGCTTCGAGGAGAAGGACGGCCCCGCTACGGTCCTGGAGGGCGACTTCACGACCGTCCGCTATCTGCCCGAGTCCCCCGAGCGGGCCACCGCACTGCCGCCCGCGCCCGGCAGGCTCGCCGCCGGCACCGGCTGTCTGCTGGCCTTCCTCGGCGTGGCCGCCACCATCTGCGTCGGCTTCCTGGTCCTCACCCACACGATCTTCGCCGAGTCGGAGGGCCTCATGCCGTAACCCCCGGGCCCGCCGGAAACGGCGAGGGGCCCCTCGCTCGCGCGAGGGGCCCCTCATCCGTGTGCGCCGCCAGGGACTCGAACCCCGGACCCGCTGATTAAGAGTCAGCTGCTCTAACCAACTGAGCTAGCGGCGCATGACTCCCGCCGTCCGCTCCGCGCGGCCGGCGACGAAGAAAATAATACCCGGTCCGGCCGGGTGCCGGTGACCACCCCGAGCCGCCCGGGAACGCGCTCAGAGCGCCATCGAGAGCAGGACCGGGGCCGCGCCGCGGTTCAGGGCCCGCGCCGCCTGCCTCAGCCGGTGCGCGTCCCGCACCGGCAGCGACAGCGCCAGACAGCCCACCGAGGAACCCGCCGTGATCGGGACGGCCGCGCAGACCGTGCCGACCGCGTACTCCTGGAGGTCGAGCACCGGCACCGTCGGCGGCTGGGACTCCAGACGGGACAGCAGCAGCTTGTCGCTGGTGATGGTGTGCGAGGTGAGACGGGCCATCCGGTGCCGGGAGAGGTGGTCGCGGCGGCCGTTGTGGTCCAGCTGGGTCAGCAGGCTCTTGCCGACGGCGGTGGCGTGCGCCGAGCAGCGGAAGTCCACCCACTCGTTGACCGCCGGGGTGGCGGGCCCGGCGGCGTACTGGGTGATCCGGACCTCGCCGTCGACGTACCGGCTGAGGTAGACGGCCGCGCCGACCGCGTCCCGCAGCCGGTCCAGGGTGTGCTGGAGCCTGTCGCGCAGGGCCCGCTCCCGGCCGTGCGCCGAGGTGAGCCGACGCAGGGTGTCGCCGGTGACGTACGCCCCGCCGGTGATCTGCTCGACGTAGCCCTCGCGGCGCAGCATGCGCAGCAGCGCGGTGAGCCGCCCGGGGCCGAGGGCGGTGCGGCGGGCCAGCTCGGTGTCGGTGACGCCGACGGGGTGCCGGGCCACGGTCTCCAGGACCCGCAGCGCGTCCTGGACGGAGTGGTACGGGGTGGTCGGCTCGGTCTTCATGGCGCTCCCCCTCGGCCGCGATCCGGGTCGGCGGATCCTCACCACGATAGCCGTCGGACACCCCCCGGGAAGAGAGGCTTGGCGAGATCGCGTCCGCGCGTTCGACCGCCCCGCCCGCGGGCGTCCGCCCCCCCAGCTGGGCCGGAGAGGCCGGGCCCGGGGCCAAGTCCGTCCTCCGGCGGCCGGACCTCGGCTCTTCCGCTCCGCACCCCGTGTTCAGAGGACCGCGCCGAGGAATTCCCGGGTGCGGGCCTGCTCCGGGTCGCTGAAGATCTTCTCCGGCGGCCCCGTCTCGATGACCCGGCCCGAGTCGAACATCAGCACCTGGTCGGAGATGTCCCGGGCGAAACCCATCTCGTGGGTCACGCACAGCATGGTGATGTCCGTGCTGCGCGCGATGTCCCTGAACAGGTCGAGCACCCCGCGACCAGCTCCGGGTCGAGCGCGGAGGTGACCTCGTCCAGCAGCAGCACCCGGGGCCGCATCGCCAGCGCCCGGGCGATCGCCACCCGCTGCTGCTGGCCGCCGGAGAGCCGGGTGGGCCTGGCGTCGCGCCTGTCGGCGAGGCCCACCAGGTCCAGCAGCTCCCGGGCCCGCGCCTCGGCCTCGTCCTTCGGCATGCCGAGCACGCGGACCGGCGCCTCGGTGACGTTGCGCGGCACCGACATGTTCGGGAACAGGTTGAACTGCTGGAACACCGTCCCGATCTTCCTGCGGACCTCCCGTCAGGGGCTCCGCGAACCGGAAGTGCTGCTGGGAGACGAGCCGCGCCCGGCCCAGCATCTCCGCACGACGAGGGCCGCCTCCAACACAACCCGCACGGCAGGACCCCGACGGCCACCCCGGTTCCCGGCGGCCTCCGTCACGTCCGCGCCCTCCCGGGGGGTCAGTGACCGGGCACGTACCCGCGCGTCTTGTCGACGACGTTCGGCAGCGGCCGCCCCGCCGCCCACCGCTCGTACGACTCCACGAACTGCACGCCCAGTTCGTCGCGCCAGCCGGCCGTGTCACCACTCATGTGCGGGGACACGATCAGCCCCGGCAGCTCCCACAACGGGCTGTCCGCGGGCAGGGGTTCGGCGGCGAACACGTCCAGGGCCGCGCCCGCGATCCAGCGCCGGGCCAGCGCCCGGGCGAGGGCCTCCTCGTCGACCAGCCCGCCCCGGCCGACGTTCACGAAGAACGCCGAGGGCTGCATCACGCCGAACCGGTGCGCGTCGAACATGCGGTACGTCTGCCCGGTCAGCGGAGCCGCCGCGATCACCCAGTCCGCGCGGGCGATCAGCCGGTCGAGGTCGGCCGGGCCGTGCACGCCGGTCCGCGGCACCCGCCCGACCAGCGCCGTCGTCACGCCCAGGGCCTTCAGGGTGCGGGCGGTGGCCCGGCCGATCGGGCCGGAGCCGACGACGCACGCGCGTGTGCCCGCCACCCGCCGGCCCTCCCGGTGCCGCCAGGTCCGCTCCCGTTGCAGCTCCAGGGTGCGCGGCAGGTCCTTGGCGACCGCCAGGACGAGGGCCGCCACGTACTCGGCGACCGGCTGGTCGAAGATGCCGCGCGCGTTGGTGACCACCGTGTCGGACGCGGCCAGTTCCGGGCACATCAGATGGTCGACGCCCGCGCTCGCGGTGTGCACCCAGCGCGGCCGGGGCCCGTCGCCGGGCCAGGCCTCGCGCACCGCGTGCGAGGTGAAGTCCCAGACCAGCAGCACGTCCGCCGCCGGCAGCCGTTCGGCCAGGTGCGCGGCGTCCGTGTGCACGATGCGGGCGCGGCCGGTGAGACGGCCCAGCCGGGGCGGCGGATCGGCGTCGAGGACGAGGACGGTCGGCGTCATACGGGGCGGCTCCCGGCGTCTGGCCTGCGCGGACGGACCACGCTCGCACCCGGACCCACCGTCGTCAACAAGGCGGTTGCCGCCATTCGTTGTCCACTCCTCCCGGCGCGTCCCGGGCCGTGATGTGGGCAGCACGGCGCCGAAGGGGTATCCGCACCATGAGGCCGTACCGGGCGCCGCCGCACGCGGCCGCCCGCCCACGGCCCGTACCGCCCGACGCACAGCAGGAAGGCTGGACATGACCGCACTCGGACTCCTCTCCCCGGGCCACTCGGCAGAGGACGACTATCCACGCATCGAGCAGCTCCTGGGCAGCGACATCCGGGTGGACCTGGCGCACACCGGCACCGGCGAGGACACGCGCCGGGCCGACGCGCCGGGTGGCACGGACTCCGCCGAGCGGCTCGCCGAGGGCGTGGCGGCGCTGCGGCTGGCCGGGGTGGAGGCGGTGGTGTGGGCGTCCACCAGCGGCAGTTTCCAGCACGGCTGGGAGGGCGCCCAGGAACAGGTGCGGACCCTGGCCCGGCTGGCCGGGATGCCGGCGTCGTCGACGTCGTTCGCCTTCGTGCACGCGGCCCGGGAGATCGGCGTCCGGCGGGTCGCCGTCGGCGCGACGTACCCGGCGGACGTGGCCGAGCTGTTCGCCCGGTTCCTGCGGGCCGGGGGCCTGGAGGTGACCGGGGTGCGGTCCTCGGAGACCCTCACGGCGGCGGAGGCCGCCACCTGGGAGGAGCAGGACGTGCTGGCGCTGGCCCGCGCGGCCGACACCGCCGACGCGGAGGCCGTGGTGCTGCCGGACACGGCCCTGCACACGGCCGCCCACCTCCCGCTGCTGGAGAAGGCGCTGTCCAAGCCGGTGCTCACGGCCAACCAGGTCACGGTGTGGGAGGGGCTCCGGCTGGCGGACCGGCGGGTGAACGCGCCGTCGCTCGGGACCCTCTTCACCCGGGAACCCCGGGTCCAGGCGTAGCGGCCACGCACGGCCGGGGGGACGCCCACGGAATAAACGGGGACTGCCTCCTGTTAGGCACCGCGGGACGGCGTTACGCCTGACGTCCCACGCCTGACAGCACGCCCGATCACAGGAGGCCCCCACCGTGTCCGCAGCCGAGGCAGACGAGATCCGGGGCACGACGCACGGAACCGCCCCCGTCCCCCTGTCCGTACTGGACCTGGTGACCGTCGGCGCGGGCAGCACCGCCACCGACGCCCTGCGCACCAGCGTCGCGCTCGCCCGGTTCACGGAGTCCCGCGGCTTCCACCGGTACTGGGTCGCCGAGCACCACTCCATGCCCGGCGTCGCCTCCTCCTCGCCCGCCGTGATCCTCGCGCACCTCGCCGCCCACACCGACCGCATCCGGCTCGGTTCGGGCGGCGTCATGCTGCCCAACCACGCTCCGCTGGTGATCGCCGAGCAGTTCGGCACGCTGGAGGCGATGGCGCCGGGCCGCATCGACCTGGGTCTCGGCCGGGCACCGGGCACGGACGGCGCCACGGCCGCGGCCCTGCGCCGTACCGGCACCCTCGACGAGGGCGCCGACGACTTCCCGCAGCAGCTCGCCGAACTGACCCGTTTCCTGGACGACGACTTCCCCGACGGCCACCCCTTCCGCCGCATCCACGCGATTCCCGGCCCGGTCCAGGGCACCGCGCCCGGCGGTGTGCAGTCCCCGCACCGCCCGCCGGTCTGGCTGCTCGGCTCCTCCGGCTTCAGCGCCCGCCTGGCCGGGATGCTGGGCCTGCCGTTCGCCTTCGCGCACCACTTCTCCGCGCAGAACACCCTCCCGGCCCTTGATCTGTACCGGCAGACCTTCCGCCCCTCCGCGGTCCTCGCCGAGCCGTACGCCCTCATCGGTGTCTCCGCGCTCGCCACGGACGACGAGCGGGAGGCCCGCCGCCAGACCCGGGCGATGGCGCTGAACATGATCCGGCTGCGCACCGGCCGCCCCGGTCTCTTCCCCGATCCGGAGGAGGCCGAACGGCACGAGTTCAGCCCGATGGAGGAGGAGTTCGCCGCCTCCTGGACGACCAACATCGTGCACGGCACGGCCGACGAGGTCCGCTCCGGCCTGGACGACCTGCACAAGCGCACCGGCGCCGACGAGTTGATGCTCACCTCGCACGCCCACCGCGGCGAACTCCGCCTGCGCTCCTACGAACTGATCGCGGACGCCTACGGGTTGCCGACCGCGTAGGTCTGCGCCTGAAGCAGCTCGGAGATACGGTCCGGCGGCACCGGACGGGAGTACAGCCAGCCCTGTCCGGTGTCGCAGCCGATCCGGCGCAGCCGGGTGGCCTGGGCGGAGGTCTCCACGCACTCGGCGGTGACCGTCAGCCCGAGACGGTGGGCCAGCTGGATCATCGCCTCCACGATGACCTCGTCGGCGGGGTTGGGGGCCAGCGCCTTCTTGTCGCCCTCGTACTGGAAGCCGCGCACGAAGGAGCCGTCCAGCTTCAGGACCGACACCGGCAGGCGGCTGAGATAGGCGAGGTTGGAGTAGCCGGTGCCGAAGTCGTCGATGGCGATGCGCACGCCCATGTCGCTGAGGGCCTGGAGCGCCTGGAGCGGGCGGCCCGCCGAACCCATCACCGCCGACTCGGTCAGCTCCAGCTGGAGCAGCTGCGGGGCGAGCCCGGTCTCGGCGAGGGTCTGCGCCACGTCGGCCACCAGGTCGGAGTCCCACACCTGGCGTACGGCCACGTTCACGCTGACGAAGATGGGCGGCTCACCCGGGTTGTCCGTCTGCCAGCGGTGGGCCTGCCGGCAGGCGGTGGCCAGCGCCCAGCGGCCGAGCTGCACGATCGAACCATCCTCCTCGGCCAGTCCGATGAACCGATTCGGCGTCAGCATGCCGAACTGCGGGTGGTTCCAGCGCACCAGCGCCTCCACCCCGCTGAGCCTTCCGTCCTCCATGCCGACCAACGGCTGGTACTCCAGGGCGAACTCGCCGCGTTCGATGGCGGGGCGGAGCGCGGACGACAGGGCCTGGCGGGTCATGCGGTGGGCGTTGCGCTCGGGGTCGAACAGCGTCCAGCGGCCCTTGCCGTCGGCCTTCGCCCAGTACAGGGTCGTGTCCGCCGCCTGCATCAGACCGGTCGCGGAGGTCCCGGCCGCATGCCGTTCGACGACGCCGATGGACGCGGTCGACGACAGCCGCTGCCCGCCCAGGTCGAAGGGCTCCTCCAGCGCCCTCAGCGCCGACTCGGCGAGATCGGCGAGCTGTTCGGTGCCGGTGGAGTCCTCCACCAGCAGGGCGAACTCGTCACCGCCGAGCCGGGCCACCAGGGGGGTGGCGGCCCGTGCGCGCCCCGCCTCGTCGGCGACCCGGGTCAGGCGTTCGGCGACGGCCGCGAGGAGGCGGTCGCCGAAACGATGGCCGAGAGTGTCGTTGACGGCCTTGAATCCGTCGAGGTCCAGATAGCACAGACCGATCCGGCCGGTGCCGCTGCGCTCGTACGACTCCGCCTCCAGCGCGGCCGTCAGCCGCTCGAAGAACAGCGCGCGGTTGGGCAGCCGGGTCACCGGGTCGTGCATCTCCAGGTGCCGCAGCCGGGCCTGGAGTTCGCGGCGGGCGCTGATGTCGGTGGCCGACAGCAGCACGCCGGGCTCGCCGCCGGTCAGCGGGGCGACGGTGACCTGCACCCACACCGAGTGCCCCTCGGGGTGCTTGAGCCGGCGGGTGCAGCGCAGGCGGCCCTGCCCGTCACGCAGCACCTCGCGGTACGCGTGCCGGCTGCGGGCGTCCGAGGCCAGGCCGACCAGGTCGGCGGCGGGCCGCCCGGCGAGCGTCGCCGGATCGGCGCCGATCAGCTCGCCGAAGGCGGCGTTGGCGCTGACGACGAGTCCCTCGGGGTCCACGACGGCCATGGCGAGCGGGGCCGCCGCGAAGACACGGTGGTAGGGGGTATGGTCACTGACTGTGACGGCTGACCGGTCGAGGTCTGCCGCGGGCGTCGGCCCTTCGGACGTTGCGCTCACCGCTCGCTCCCGCAGTGCACTCGATCTCTGTCCGTGCCGGAAAGTGTGCCGATCATAGAGGCTGGCCCCCCGCCCTTCCAGCCACTGTCCAGTGTCCCGGACCGGACACAGGTTCTGACAGATCGTTTCTGCCCGCACCTGGACGGGTTCTTCAGGCCTCCGACCGGTTGTGACGTTCCGTGAATGTTCCGGGGTGTCGGGCGCCGGAGCGCGCCGGTGCCCGACAGTAGCGCGCTCACCCTTCTGGTGCAGGCAAACGCGGCAAAGCATGACAAATACCAGCAATCTGGGTGCGGGTCCCGAACCGCATCCGGAGGTCATGTCCGTGCCCAAGCTGCGCAGCACCGCCGCCGTGTTCACCACGATGTCGGCGCTCGCCGCGACCTCGATCCTCACCGGCCCGTCGGTCGCCGAGCCCTTCTCGACGACCCCCTGTGCCCTGCACCGGACCGAAGCCCACCACTCGGAGGGCCTGGACACCTGGAACGCCGCCTACGCCCGCCCCACCGGAACCGTTGACGCCGTCCTGGTCTTCCTCTCCTTCCCGGACGCCGCCCCGCGCACCACCCCCGCCGAGCTGACCGCCGACCACTTCCCGGTCACCAGCCGCTTCTTCGCCCAGGCCTCCTACGGCCGCTTCACCCTGCGCCCGCGTCCGCTCCCGCGCTGGCTGCGCATGCCGCGCCCGTCGACGGCGTACGCCATGCGGCGGGACTGGAGCCCCGAGGACCGGGCCGCCTATCTGCGGGACGCGTTCGCCGTGGCCGACAAGCAGGTCGACTTCTCCCGCTACCGGGTCGTCTACCTCGTCGCCGACCCGGACGCACCCGGCGTCGACTCCGACGCCACGAAGGTCGTGAACCTCGACACGCCCCTGCGCGTGGACGGCACCGACATCCACCGGGTCGTCACCGTGTTGGAGAAACACCCGCCGGACCGTCTCGTCCTCGCCCACGAGACCGGCCATGTATTCGACCTGCCCGACCTCTATCACCGCCCCGTCGACGGCAAGGGCGACTGGGACACCTACGTCGGCGACTGGGACCTGATGGGCAGCCAGTTCGGTCTCGCCCCCGACCTGCTCGCCTGGCACAAGTGGAAGCTCGGCTGGCTGGACCCGCGCCAGGTGGTGTGCGTGCACGGCACCGCGCCGACCCGCCTCACCCTGGAGCCCCTCGCGGCCGGGCCGGGGGTCGCGGTGCGGAGCGCGGGCGGCGCACCCGCCTTCGGTCTCGGGCACGGCGCCAAACTGGCGGTCGTGCGCACCGGCCCGGACAGCGTCCTGGCCTTCGAGGCGCGCGGCGCGGCCGGCAACGACCGCGCCTCCTGCCGGCAGGGCATCCTGGTCTACCGGGTGCGCGGCGGCACCGAGTCCGGCGGCGGCCCGGTGGAGGTGGTGGACGCCCACCCGCGCACCGAGGCCTGCTGGGAGAACTCGGTCTACCCGCCGCTGGCCGACGCGCCGGTCTCCCTCGGGGAGAGTTTCACCGTGCCCGGGGAGGGCGTGCGGGTGGAGGTGGAGGACCGGACGGCCTCGGGGGCGTGGACGGTGCGGATCACCCCGACGATGAGTGACTGAGCCCCCGGCCGGCACGGGAAGCAGAAAGGCGGGCCACGTCCGGAACTACCCGGTCGTGACCCGCCCTCGTCATGTGCGCCGCCAGGGACTCGAACCCCGGACCCGCTGATTAAGAGTCAGCTGCTCTAACCAACTGAGCTAGCGGCGCCTGCTGACGTCGTAGACCTTAGCATCCTGGTCGGCGGGAGGAAAAATCGATATGCGCACCGCCGCCCGGGCCGCCCGGACGGCCGCCCAGAGCACGATCTCGGGGCCGGGCAGCCAGGGGTGCCGGGTGTCGGGGGCGACCAGCCAGCGGGAGGCGCCGGGGGTGTCGTTCCCGGCCGGGGCCGGCACCGTCACCGCGTCCCCGGTGCCGTGGCACAGCAGCGCCGGTACCGCCCGCGTCCGCCGGGACCCCCACTCCTCCCAGGCCAGCAGCGAGGGCAGCCGCTGAGCCGTGCCCGGGGCGGTGAACAGCAGGGTCCGGCCCCGGACCACCGCGACGGGCCCCGAGCCCGGTCCCTCGTCCCACAGCCGGTCCAGCATCCGGCGCCCGAAGGCCGCCGGGGCGCTGACCACGTCGAAGACGGCGCCGCAGGGCAGGACGACCGGGGCGTCCGGACGTTCCTCCCAGAGGGCCAGGGTGCTGCGCGGGTACGTGGCTGCCGAGGCGAGCCAGGCGGCGCCCTCGGAACTGACGCGGGTGACGTTCGGTGCGCTGCTCATACGACCCAGATGTACAGGCGGTGAGCGGGCGGTTCTGCAGAGTTGCGAAAACAGGGACAGGGCACGGAGGGGAGGAGTATCTTGCCCGCCTGGCATATGCCTGGGAGGTACCCGCGGCACCGGGCGCGGCTACCCGGGATCGACGGGCGTCCGCCCCTCGACGTTCCCCCGCAGCAGGTCCCTCCCGAACTCCACCATCTTCTTCGCGTAGTCCTCGGTCCACTCCGCCCGCTCGGCGATGTCCGCCGCCGTCAGCCGGTCGAACCGGCGCGGGTCGGCGAGCTGGGCCGCCGCGAGAGCCTGGAACTCCACAGCCCGGTCGGCCGCCGCACGGAACGCCTGGGCCAGCTCCGTCGACCGCGCCAGCAGCGCCCGCGGATCCTCCATCGACTCCAGATCGAAGAAGTGCTCCGGATCGGCAGCCGCCTCCGCGGGCTCGAAGAGCAGGGGCGCGGGGCGTAGCCGCGGTTCGTTACGACGCGGCGTGGGCTCCGCCATGTTGTGTCTCCTCCTCGTACGGATCGCTGGGCACCGCCTTCAGGTGGCCCCCCGTCCATTGTCCCGCGCGCCCGCAAGGGGCCGTCGGACCCTCACGGCCGCCAGTTCACCCGGTGTTCGGCGAGGTGGGCCAGTACGGCGTGGTTGGCCTCCCAGCCGTCCGGGAACTTCACGAGCGTGCCCAGCTGGACCGGTTCCGTGGACGGGTAGTCGTCCAGGAGGTCGCTCACCCCGGCGCGGCAGACCACGATGCACGCGTGGCGGTGGCGGGAGGCCAGGACGCACAGGCGGCCGGTCTCCAGGTGGAAGGCGGTGGCGTCGGGACGGCCGGAGAGCGGGTGCAGGACGACCGTGACGTCGTACTCGCGGCCCTGGAGGCGGTTCGCGGTGTCGACGGTCACGTCCAGGACACCGAGGTCGGCCAGGGCCGCGCGGACCGCCGCCGCCTGGTCGCGGTGGGCCGTGCCCACCGCGACCCGGTCGGCGGTGAGCGGGGTGGCGCCGCCCCCGGCCGGCGGACGCGGGGACGGGGGCGGTTCCGAGATCGCGGCACCGCCGCGGTCCAGCAGGCGCCGGACCACCGCCGCCACCGCCCGCACCGCCTCCGGGTCCGTGCGAGGGGTGTGCCGGGCGGGCAGCTCCAGCAGGCCCCAGCCGGTCTCCGCCGCCTCGTCGATCACCTGGTCGGGGCCGGAGCCGTCGGACGGGACCGCGAAGGTGAGGCGGCGGTCGCCGTGGTCCGTGCCGCTGCGGAACGGGGTGTACGGGTAGAAGGCGCGTGACACGAGGGGAGCCGCCGAGGCGGGCAGGCGCCAGGACACCGGCAGGCGGTGCTGCGGCAGGCCGGGGTTGTGCGCCAGCAGGGTGGTGACCGCGGACGCCGACGGGTCGTACGACAGGCCCGCCCACTGGTCGCTGCCGACGGTCGCGAACGGGTCGAGCTGGCCCGGGTCGCCCACGAACAGCGCCCGCTCGAACAGACCGGCCACGGCGAGCAGGGAGTCCGAGCGCATCTGGTACGCCTCGTCGACGATCGCGTGCCCCCACGGCTCGTCCACCGTCACGTGCGCCCACTTCGCGGCGGTGGACAGCACCACCGGCAGGCCGCTCAGATCGGCGGCCTTCGCGGACGTACGGACGTTCGGCAGGGCGTCCAGCGCCGTGTCGTACGGGTCGCTGTCGCTGCTGTGCAGGCGGCCCACCGGCAACTCCGCATCCTTCGCGGCGAGGCGCAGGACGAGGTCGTCCACCTGGGCGTTCGTCTGGGCGACCACCATCAGCGGGCGGCCCGCGCCGGCCAGCTCCAGGGCCGCGCGGACCACCAGCGTGGACTTGCCGGCGCCGGGCGGGGAGTCGACCACCACGCCCCGCTCGGTGCCGTGCAGCGTGTCGTGCAGGATCGCGTCGGTGGCGCGGGCGGCCGCGGCCGCGGGGTCGAAGCCGACGGTCGTCACAGCACGTCCTCCTCGGTCACGGTGTCGGGCGTCTCCGCCACGGGCTCGCCCGGCGGGCCGCCGTGCGTCCACGGGGTCTCCTCCGGGCCGGGCAGCTTCGCGCCGCCGCGCTGCTCGTGCTCGAACAGGGTGAAGCACACCCGGTCGCCCTTCGCGGGCACCGAACCGGGCTCGGGCTCCTTCCCGCGGCCCATCCGGTCCAGGATCCGCAGCACCAGCACGCCCTCGTCCTCCGCGCCGGCGAACTCCGCCGACTGCGGCCTGCCACCCACCGAGCGGTACACCCGGGCCCGCTCCCCGAGATGCGGCCGGTCCTCCGTGCGGACGGTCACCAGCGGGCGCGGGCTCGGCCGTCTGCTCTCGCTGTACGCCATCACCACCTCGGTGACCTCACCGGCGAACGCCTCCCCGGCCAGCCGCCGCCCGGCCATCACCAGCGGATCGTCCAGCGCCTCATGCGCCTCCAGGCGGGCCTGCTCGCGCTCGCGCGTCGCCAGCTTGTTCGCCGCGGTCACCGCGTCGTCCCGGCGCGGCTGCGGGGGCTCCCCGGCCAGCACCCGGTCCCGGTGCCCGGTGAACGACCAGCGGTCCCGTGTCCAGCGCTCCTCGACATGAGCGCCCTCCGGCAGCGCCCGCAGCAGGTCCAGGCCCCGCCACACCGCGTCCCAGGTGGGCCGCGTACGGCTCTCGACGAGAGCGCGGACGTCGCGTTCGGCCGCGGTGAGCGCGGCCAGCCGGTCGTCGGCCTCCAGCGGGTCCTCGGCGGCGGCCAGGGCGGTACGCGCGCGGTCGTACCGCTCGATCGCCGGGGCCAGCAGCTTGTTGTCGAACGCCGGATCGGTCGCGGGGCCGGCCGGCGGGCACAGCAGCTGGCCGGCCGCGTCCCGCCCCAGCTCGGCCCGGCGCGCGGCCTCCGCGCCGCTCTCGTCCCCGGGCGGGTCGATCCAGGCGAGCAGCGCGCCCAGATGCTGGTCCTCCAGGCCGGACTGGCCGGTCGCCCAGTGCCGGGCGAGCAGGTCGGTCAGGGCCAGGAGCAGGGAGGAGCCGGGCACCCGGGACCGCTCGCCGTAGTGGGTCAGCCAGCGGCCGAGCAGCGGCACCCGGGGCGGCGCCGGGTAGGGCGCGTCCGGATCCTGCTCGGCGGTGCGGCGAAAACGCGTCGAGCGGCCGAGGAGCCGTACGAAGTCCAGGCCCGCTCGGCTCGGCACGATCAGCTGGGGCGCGTCCGCGCACAGCTCGGCCTCCACCTTGACCCGCTTGCCGGTCTCCGGATCGGTCTCCGTGCGCTCGGCCGGCTCCACCGACTCCGCGTAGGAGTCCAGGTACGGCAGGACGGCGTCGGCCAGGTCGGCGAGGAACGTGAAGCGCAGATCCCGGTCGCGGGGCTGCGGCACGGCCAGCAGCCGGGGCGCGTCCCGGTCGGTGCCGACCAGCGCGCCGAGCGGGGCGCCGGTCTCACCGGCCGTGGTCAGCGGCACGAACACCAGCGGGCGGTCGGACAGGTGCCGGTGCCGGACGGTCGCGGCGGGCTGCGCCCGGCCGCTGCCGACGGCTTCCAGCCGGGCGAGGGTGTCGATCAGGGACACGGGGCCACCTCCACGGCGGCTGCCAGGGCCTCCGCACGCAGCCGGGCCGCCCGGCGCAGGGCCGCCACCGCCGGGTCTTCGGGATCGCCGCTCTCGCCACGGGCCGCCGCGAGAACCTCCTCGACCGTGGCGAGGCCGCCCAGCTCGGCCCGCAGGGGCCGGCCGAGGCGGGTGACGGCGCCGGCCGCGCGAGCGCGGTCCCGGCAGTGGAAGGCGAGTTCGCAGGCGGACAGGCACTCGGGCGCGTACGTCGCCGGCACCGCCTCCACGGCCGCCGTCAGCTCCTCGGCGGGCCGGTCGGGCGCGAAGCACGTGCCCTCGGGCAGCGCGCCGGCGATCTCCTCGACCCGGGTCAGCCGGGCGAGCTGGCGGGCGGTGACCGCACGCTGCCTGCGGACGTCCACGGCACAGCCCGCGGGCAGGTTGGAGAAGTCCTTCGGGCACACCAGCAGCACCCGGTGACGCACGCGCGGGGCGGGATCGAGACGGGCGGCGACGTCCTCCAGGGCGAGCACGTACACCGCCGCCTGCCGGGCCGCCGCGCCCACCTTCGACGGGTCCGCGGAGCCGTCCACCATCGGGAAGGACTTGATCTCCACCACCGACCAGCTGCCGTCCGGGTGGACCACCACCGCGTCCGGCTCCACGAAGGCGAGCGAACCCGCCACGTCCAGGGCCAGCATCGGATGGTCGAGGAGCGTCCAGCCACCGGCCCGCGTGGCCTCGCGCAGCGCCAGCGCCGTCCGGGCCGTACGCCCCTGCGGGCCGTGCGCGGTCAGGTCGGGCAGGGACGCCTCCGCGGGCGGTTCGGCGCCCGGGTCGAGGCGGGCGTGCGCCAGCCGCAGCAG
The DNA here is from genome assembly GCF_043080665.1 of Streptomyces sp. NPDC014991. Classification (NCBI taxonomy): domain Bacteria; kingdom Bacillati; phylum Actinomycetota; class Actinomycetes; order Kitasatosporales; family Streptomycetaceae; genus Streptomyces; species Streptomyces sp. NPDC014991. The sequence continues at coordinate 89,636 of NZ_JBIBVY010000009.1, read as the reverse complement.
CTCGGCGCCGCCGTCCGCCTTCACCCGGGCCTCGAAGGCGTTGCCCCGGGTCAGCGCGAACTGCGACTGCCCGAAGCCGGAGGGCGCGCCCAGCGCGGTCGCCAGCCGGGCCTTGTCCACCCCGGCGCCGTCCAGGATCGCCCGCCGGGAACAGCCGGGGTTCGCGGCGAGCGCCGCGAGGGCGCGCGCGTCCAGGGCCTTGGCCGGTACGTCGGGACCGCGCAGCTCAGCGAGCCGGTGCCGGAGCCCCTTCTCCCGCTCCGGTGGGGGAGACGTCCGGTCCGGCCGCGAGGTCGGGCGATGACGCGCGCTGCCGTGGAATTCGCTCACCCGCGGAAGTCTGGCATCCGGCACTGACAATCGGTGAACCGGTGACGCCCGCGACCGCCGGAGCGGGCCGGAACAGGCGGGACCGGACCAGGTCCGCGGCCCGCGTCACACGCGGCGCCAGCAGGAAGCCGGCACCCATCACGGCGACGCCCGCGACCGCGTCCAGGAGGTAGTGGTTGGCGGTGCCCATGACCACGAGCGCGGTCAGCAGCGGGTAGACGACGCCCAGGACCTTCGTCAGGCGTGAGCCGCCGTACCGCCACAGCATCACGCCGCACCACAGCGCCCAGCCCACGTGCAGGCTCGGCATCGCCGCGTACTGGTTGGTCATGCCGCCCATGCCGCGCGGCGCGCTGGCCTGGCTGCCCCACCAGCCGTACGTGCTGTACTGCGCCATCGTGTCCACGAAGCCGTGGCCGGCGGAGAGCAGGCGGGGCGGGCAGGTCGGCAGCAGGGTGAAGCCGATCAGCCCCATGAACGTGGACGTCATCAGCCAGGTGCGGGCCGCCCGGTAGTGCCGGGCACGGGCACGGAACAGCCAGATCAGGACGGCGGGCGTGACCAGGTAGTGCAGCGACGCGTACCAGAAGTCGGCGGGCACGCCGAGCCAGGTCGCCCGCGTGAACAGCCGGTTCAGCGGGTGTTCGGCGTTCAGGTGCAGGGCCTTCTCGATGCGCAGGATCGCCAGTCCGTGGTCGACGGCGCTGGTGACGTCACCGCGCGCGAGGAGCCGGCCGGCCGAGTAGCAGCCGTAGACCAGCACGATCAGCGGCAGTTCGGTCCACCAGCGCAACCGGGATCGCGGGGCCGCCTCGGTGCCCGGTGTCTCGGTCTGCGGCATCCGATCGCCCTCCCCCTTCTGCTGTACGGCGCGCCCCGGCGGGCGACCGTGCCACTTTACGGTGTGCCGGCGCCGCCCATGAGGGCGCTCCGGCTTCCGCGCCGGTGGCCGTCCAGCCCTCGAAGACGCCCAGATCGCCCGCCGGGTTGCGCCGCAGGACGGTGCGCGATGATGGAGGGACCGCATGCACACGTTTTTCCGTGGCGTCCGTGTCGGCGCCACCGTCCCGGAAGGTCTCCCATGGCACCGCGCATCCTGCTGGCCCGGCACGGACAGACGGCCTGGTCGCTGTCCGGCAAGCACACCGGCAGGACCGACGTGCCGCTGCTGGAGGAGGGCCGGCGCGGGGCCAAGCTGCTCGGCGAGCGGCTGCACCGCGCTCCGCTGGACGGGCTGGCGGACGCGGAGGTGCGCAGCAGCCCGCTCTCCCGCGCGCACGAGACGTGCGAACTGGCCGGCTTCGGCGACCGCGCCACCGTGTGGGACACGCTCATGGAGTGGGACTACGGCGCGTACGAGGGCATGACCCCCGCCGAGATCCAGGCCGTCCGGCCCGGTTGGCTGATCTGGCGGGACGGCGTCCCGGAGGGCGAGTCCCTGGCCGAGGTCACCGGGCGCGCGGACGAGGTGGTGTCCTGGGCGCGCTCGGCCGACCGGGACGTGCTGGTCTTCGCCCACGGGCACATCCTGCGGTCGATCGGGGCGCGGTGGCTGGGCCTGCCCCTGGACTTCGCCGCCCGGATACGACTGAACCCGACGTCGCTGTCCGTACTGGGCTGGGCCTACGGCGAACCGGCGATCGAGACCTGGAACGACGTGGGCCACCTGGCGGGCTGACGCCCACCGCCGGCCGGGGCGGGGTGACGTACGCCTCAGCGACGGGACGTGCCCGCCGGGACCGGTGTCCATGTGCTCCGTACGGCCGGTGGGTGCCCGCCGGCCGGGGCGGTGCCGGTCGGAGCACGGTGACGTGACCCTCGGCAGCGCGCTGCGCCCGCCGGTGCGGGCGTCCACGCCGTGGGGTCCACCGCACGCCCCTCGGCCGGAGCGGAACCGGTCGGTGCCGGGGCGGAGCAGGTGACGTACGCCTCAACGCCGGGCTGTGCCCGCCGAGGTCGGCCTCCGAGCGTCCCGGAGCCCACTGGAAGCCCCCCGGGCGGGCGCGCACGGTGGCGTGCGCCTCGACGGCGCGTACGCCCACCCCCGGCCGGCGACGGCGCTCCCCGCTCCGTCAGCGGCGCCCTACGCCCGGCCGGTTCGCGGCAGGGAGGCGTGGCGGCTCAGGAAGTCCGAGACGCCCGGCGCGCGTCGGTGCGGGAGCAGGACCCTGGTCGTGGCCGCCAGCATCGTCTGGATGCGGGAGGACTGGACCTGGTCCAGCAGGTCCAGTACCCGCAGCCCCGCCTCGGCGGCCTCGTCGGGACGGCCCTCGTGGGCCAGGTCGTCGGCCAGTTCCGCGGTGTAGAGCGCGATGTTGCGGGTGAAGTGCGGATCCTGCAGCCGCGCCGCGCGCCGCGCGTGCCGGGACGCCCGCCGCCAGTCGCCCAGCGTGGACCAGCACTGCGCTTCCAGCCCCTCCAGTTCGGCCTCTCCGTAGAAGCTCATCCACTCGGGGTCGGCGTCCGAGCGGCCCGCCGCGAAGAGGGCCTGCGCGCGGGCCAGCGCCTGCTCGCAGCCGGCGCGGTCGGCGAGCCCCGCCCAGCCGCCCGCCTCGCGCAGCGCGAGGAGGGACATCAGGCGGTCGGAGCCCAGGGCCCGGCCGGCGCGCTGCGCGGCCTGCGCGGCCCGGACCGCCTCCCGGGGGCGGCCGGCGTCCCGCGCCAGGAACGCGGTGTTGCAGAAGGCGTGCGCCTCCAGCCCCGGGTCGCCGGTCATGCGCGCCGTGGCCAGCGCCTCGGCGTAGTGCGAGCGCGCGTCGTCGAAGCGGCCGGAGTCGTGGGCCAGCCAGCCCACGGAGATGGCGAGTTCACCGGCGCCCGCGTGCAGCCGGTCGGTGGTCGTCTGCCGGGTCGCGCCGGCGTCCAGCAGCGCGTACGCCGCGCGCAGCGGAGCCGCCGCGCGCCGGTAGAGGCCGTCCGCGCCGTGCCGGTCGTCGAGCAGCCGGATGCGGCGGACGGCCTCCTCCAGGGCGGCCGCCTCGGGGGTGCCGGCCCGCCGGGGCGGCCGCCCGGCCGCCGCGGCGCCGGTGGTGAGCCTCAGCGGGGCCAGCGTGGCGGCGGCCACCGTGGCGCCTGAGCCGGTCATGAACGCGCGACGCAGCACGTCGCTCTCCTCGTGGTTCCAGGGGTCGTTCTCGTACGGTCCGTGCCGGACGTCCGAGGGATCCGGGCCGGCCGGGTCGTGCGGGTTCTGCGTGTCATACGGCCGGGCGGCCCCGTGCGTCTCATCCGGCACCGCACCCGCGGCGCGTGCCTCCGCGGCCGTACGCGCCGCGCGTCCGCGGACGGCCGAACGGGACGCGAAGCCGAGGTCGGTCAGCGTGCGGCCGGGGAACATGTGCAGGAACACCCGCTCGTAGGCGTAGTTGGGGCAGCGGATCTCACCTGCCTCGACCCGGCCGACGTAGCGCGCGTCACAGCTCACCCGCTCACCGATCTCACGCGCCGCCCGCCGTACCAGCGCCGCGAACTCGGCCGGTGAGCGCCGGCCGCGCAGCCGCCGGAAGGCGAGGTTCGGCCGGGGTGGCCGTTCGGGCTGTGACGAGGTCACCGTGGACGACGCCATGGCCGGGTCCTCTCGTGCGAACCGTGGAACCGTCGAACCGTGCCGGGCCCGGGGCGGTCCCGGACGGTGTCCGGGTGACGCCCTGGTTCCGGCGGGCCTGAAGGTACCTGCTGTGCGAGGCCCGTCACACGGCGTTTGGCTACAAAACGGTCATCTCGCGCACGATCTGCCATGAAGTGCCATCCTTTGGCGCGCACTTGTGCCGTAGCCGTTGACGCGCTCACGCGTTGGGCTCCATGGACCGCGAGTGGGCTGTGTGGTGGAGGCCGGCATGGAGACCAGCCAGAGCAAGGATCCTCGGACGTCGCACCCCGCGTCGTCGTCCGCGGGAGGCGACGCGGGGTGCGACCTCGTGACGGTTCCGGCCCGGCAGGGCCTGGAGGCGGTCGACATCCTGCGCCGCGGCGCCGTCGACGCGGTGGGACCCGTCCTGCACGACGACGGCTGCGGCACCCTCGGCTTCGTGGTGCCGGCCGGTACGGCGGCCGGCTGGGACCTGCCCGGCAGCACCTGCACCGAGACGGACGGGCGTGGGCTGCGCCTGGCCCCCGAGCCGCCCGTGGCCGGTTCGGACTGGCTGCTGCCGCCCGGCGAGGCCGACCTCGCCACCGACCCGGCGGTGCTGCGCCGGGCTCTGGGGGAGGCGGCCCGGCTGATCGAGGCGGCCGACAGCCGCCGGTGACCCGTGGGCCCGCGGCAGCTGCGAAAATGGGCGGATGGGCAGGTCGAGGAAGACACGGAGCAGGTCGGCCCCCGCCGCGGCCGTCGAGGAACCGGTCGACGGCGGGCTCGCGCGGCTCGTACCCGACCCGGACCGCGCCCGTGCCTGGACGCTGCTGGTCGACGGGGCGCCCCAGTCGCACGTCGACCTGGACGACCCCGCGTACCTGTCCTTCGAGTACCAGCGCCGCATCGGCCACGTCATCGACCTCGCCGCCCCGCCCGGCAGGCCGGTGCACGCCGTGCACCTCGGCGGCGGCGCGTTCACCCTCGCCCGGTACGTCGCCGCGACCCGGCCCCGCTCCACCCAGCAGGTCGTCGAACGGGACGCGGGCCTGGTCCAGTTGGTCCGGCGCGAACTGCCGCTGGACCCACAGGCCCGCATCCGGGTGCGTGCGACGGACGCCCGCGCGGGGCTCGCCAAGGTGCCGGACGGCTGGGCCGACCTGGTCGTCGCCGACGTCTTCAGCGGCGCCCGCACCCCCGCCCACCTCACCTCCACCGAGTTCCTGGACGAGGTCCGCCGCGCGCTGAAGCCCTCCGGTGTCTACGCGGCCAACCTGGCCGACGGCCCGCCGCTCGCGTACCTGCGCGGGCAGATCGCCACCGCGGCCGCCCGGTTCGGTGAACTCGCGCTCGTCGCCGACCCGGCCGTCCTGCGCGGCAAACGCTTCGGCAACGCCGTCCTGGTCGCCTCCGACCTGCCGCTGCCGCTCGCCGAACTCACCCGGCGCGCCGCCTCCGACCCGCACTCCGGCCGCGTCGAACACGGCCGCGCGCTCATCGACTTCACCGGTGGCGCGGGACCCGTGACGGACGAGGCCGCGGTGGCCTCCCCGGCCCCGCCGCCCTCGGTGTTCCAGTAGGCCTCCGCGCCCCGGGCCGGCCGGGTACGCCGCCGGCGGGTCAGTAGGTCCCTATGTCGACCCGGGGCGGCCCGTCGTGCCAGGTGCAGAACACCGTCACCCGGTCCGCGCCCCGGGCGAACTCCACCCGGATCCACGCCGTCGTCTTCCACACCTGCATCGACCAGCCGGCCCCCGGGGTCGCCGAGACGAGGGTCGCGCCGGAGGTGCCCAGGTCGAAGACCGCCCGGCCGCCGTCGGTGTCGTAGGACCTGACCCGGCCGGCGGCGGAGGCGGCGACGGTGGGGGAGTGGCTGGCGGCGGGGGCCGGCGTCCGCGAGGGCGCGGCCGCCGGCGGCCCGGACGACGGAGTCCCTGACGGGGACGGCCGGGTGGTCGACGGGACGGGCGGCTTCGGGGCCGGTGACTCCGGGCGCCGGGTGGCCGCGTCGGCCGCCGCGACCGGCAGGGCCCGCGGCGGCTCGTACGCCGTCCCCGCCATCACCGTGTGCACACCCCACCACGACAGCGTGACCGCCGCTCCCGTCGCGAGCAGCCACGCCAGTACGTGTACGAGTCCTCTGCGCATCGCGGGCCATACTGCCCCAGGGGGACGGCCGTACGCACCTGTCCCGAGTTGTCCACAGGCGCCCGCCCGCCGCCGCCCGCATGGCGTACGGTGCGGCGCATGGCACGTGTTCTCGTGGTCGAGGACGACCAGTTCGTACGCTCGGCGCTCATCCGGCACCTGACCGACGCCGCACACACCGTGCGCAGCGTCGGTACGGCACTGGAGGCGCTGCGCGAGGTCGCCCAGCTCCGCTTCGACGTCGTCGTCCTGGACCTCGGACTGCCCGACCTGGACGGCTCGGAGGCCCTGAAGATGCTGCGCGGCATCACCGACGTGCCCGTCATCATCGCCACCGCCCGGGACGACGAGGCGGAGATCGTCCGGCTGCTCAACGCCGGGGCGGACGACTACCTCGTCAAGCCGTTCTCCGTCGAGCACCTCTCCGCCCGCATGGCCGCCGTGCTGCGCCGGGCCCGCTCCGCCGGCACGGCACCCCCGCCCTCCTGCGTGCTCCGCGTCGGCGGGCTCACCGTCGACCCGCTGCGCCGCCAGGCCGAACTGGACGGCGTCCGACTCGACCTGACCCGCCGCGAGTTCGACCTGCTCACCTTCCTGGCCGGCCGGCCCGGCGTCGTCGTCTCCCGCCGGGAACTCCTCGCCGAGGTCTGGCAGCAGTCGTACGGCGACGACCAGACCATCGACGTCCACCTGTCCTGGCTGCGCCGGAAACTGGGGGAGACGGCGGCCCGGCCGCGCTATCTGCACACCCTGCGCGGGGTCGGCGTGAAGCTCGAACCCCCGGCGGACGGGGAGGCACCGCGATGAGATGGGCTCTGGTCAAGGTCTGTCTGGCGGTCACCACGATGGTCGTGGTGGCGTTCGCCGTGCCGCTCGGTCTGGTCGTCAAGGAGATGGCCCGCGACCGCGCCTTCGCAGACGCCGAGCGGGAGGCCGCCGCGGTCGCGCCCGCCCTGTCCATCACCACCGACCGGGACGAGCTGGAGCGGGTGGTGGCCGCGGCCGGCGCCGACTCCGGGATGGCCGTGCACCTGCCCGCCGACGGTGGCCGGGCGGCGCTCGACCTCGGCCGGCAACGCGCCGCCGGCCGCGACATCCAGGCCGTGCGCAGACTCGGCCGCGCCTCCACCGGCTCCGTACCCGGCGGCTCCGCCCTGCTCCAGCCGGTCGCGCTCGGCTCCGGCGCGATCGCCGTGGTCGAGGTGTACGTCCCCGAGGCCGAGATGACCAACGGCGTCGGCACGGCCTGGGCGGTGCTCGCGGCCGTCGGCCTCGCGCTGATCGTCGGCTCGGTCGCGGTCGCCGACCGGCTCGGGGTGCGCATGGTGCGGCCCGCGCGGCGCCTGGTCGAGGGCGCGCACGAGCTGGGCGAGGGCAAGCTGGGCGCCCGGGTGCCGGAGGACGGTCCCACCGAACTGCGGTTCGCCGCCGTAGCGTTCAACGCCATGGCCGACCAGGTGGTCCAGCTCCTCGCCAACGAGCGGGAGCTGGCGGCCGACCTCTCGCACCGCCTGCGCACCCCGCTCACCGTCCTCCGGCTCAACGCGGCCTCCCTCGGTGCCGGACCGGCCGCCGAGCAGACCCGGGCGGCCGTCGCCCAGCTGGAGCGCGAGGTCGACACCATCATCCGCACGGCCCGGGAGGCCAAGCCGCAGACGGCCGCCGCCGGCCCCGGCGCCGGGTGCGACGTGGCCGCGGTGGTGCGTGAGCGCATGGAGTTCTGGTCCGCGCTGGCCGAGGACGAGGGCCGCAAGTGGCGGGTGGCCGGCGCCGACCGGCCGGTGCGGGTGCCCGTGGCCCGCGCCGACCTGGCCGCCGCCCTCGACGCCCTGCTCGGCAACGTATTCCGGCACACCCCCGAGGGCACCGCCTTCGCGGTCGACGTGCACAACGGTGACGACGCGGTGATCGTTCTGGTCTCCGACGCGGGTCCGGGCATACCCGACCCGGAGGCGGCGATGGCCCGCGGCCGGGGTTCCGGGAACGCCGGCTCGACCGGCCTCGGCCTGGACATCGTGCGCCGGCTGGCCGAGTCCACCGGCGGCGACGTCCGCATCGGCGGCTCGGTCCTGGGCGGCACCGAGGTGCGGATCTGGTTCCAGCTGGACGGGCGGGGACCGGTGGGCCGGGGTCATCGGGGAGCGGTGCGCCGGCGCCGGCGGGGCCGGCTGGTCCCGACCATTAACCGATCCCGATCGCTTCCTTAAGCGCGGCATAAGCCCGGCAACCACCGTCCTGAACAAGCCATTTGTCCGAATCAGGCAGGCTAGCGTGCTGCCGCATCCCACAGGTCGGGAAACCCCTGTGACCCCCCCGTGAGCAGTGAAGGCAGGCACGCGCATGAGCACGCACCGGCGCAGGATCAGCGGCAGGAACAAGGCGATAGGCGGACTGGTGGCCGCCGCGGTGATCGGCGGCGGCGCGGTCCTGCTCACCGGCACCGCCAACGCGGCCGGCGTGAACGCCGCCTACACCCGGACCAGCGACTGGTCCACCGGGTACTCCGCCCAGTACGTCGTCACCAACAACAGCGGCCAGGCCGAGAAGACCTGGACGCTGGAGTTCGACCTCCCGGCGGGCGCCAGGCTCGGCTCCCTGTGGAACGGCCGTTCCAGCGTCGCCGGTCAGCACGTGACCGTGAAGCCGGCCACGTGGGACACCGACGGCCTGGCCCCCGGCAAATCGGTGACCGTCGGCTTCGTGATCGACGGCACCGGCGACCCGACGGGCTGCCGGATCGACGACGCCCAGTGTTCCGCGGACGGCGGCGCCACCCCCGAGCCGAGCGGCCGGCCCACGCAGACCACGCCGGCCCCCACCCCGACCCCCACCAGGTCGACCCCCGCGCCCACCCCAACCCCCACCGGCAGCACCGGCACCGGCACCGCCTCCTCCGCGGGTTTCGCCCCCTACGTCGACACCTCGCTCTACCCGGCCTTCGACCTCCTCGGCGCCGCCGACGCGACCGGCGTCAAGAACTACAACCTCGCCTTCGTCAACGACGGTGGCGGCTGCACCCCCAAGTGGGGCGGTGTGACCGACGTGAACAGCGACGGCGTGGCCGCGCAGATCGGCGCGCTGCGCGCCAAGGGCGGTGACGTCCGCGTCTCCTTCGGCGGCGCCTCCGGCTCCGAGCTGGCCACCACCTGCTCCTCGGCGGACGCGCTGGCGGCGGCGTACGGCAAGGTGGTCGACGCGTTCAAGCTGACCAAGGTCGACTTCGACGTCGAGGGCGGCGCGCTGCCCAACACGGCGGCCAACACCCGCCGCGCCCAGGCCATCGCCAAGCTCCAGGCCCAGCACCCCGGCCTGGACGTCTCCTTCACCCTCCCGGTGATGCCCGAGGGCCTCACCCAGGACGGCGTGAACCTGCTCGCCGACGCCAGGTCCAACGGCGTGCGGACCAGCACCGTCAACATCATGGCGATGGACTACGGCCCCTCGTACAGCGGCGACATGGGCACCTACGCCGAGCAGGCCGCCACCACCACGCAGGCCCAGATCAAGAGCGTGCTGGGGCTGTCCGACTCCGCCGCCTGGAAGACCGTCGCCGTCACCCCGATGATCGGCGTCAACGACGTCTCCTCGGAGGTCTTCAAGGTCGAGGACGCCACCCAGCTGGTGAAGTTCGCCGAATCCAAGGGGATCGGCTGGCTCTCCATGTGGTCCGCGACCCGCGACAAGCAGTGCGCCGGCGGCCCCAAGCCCACCGCCGACGCCACGTGCAGCTCCATCAGCCAGGACACGAACGCGTTCGCCAAGGCGTTCGGCGCCTACAAGTAGCGCCCGGCAGGTACCCCGGCATCCCCCGGCCGGCCCCCGCCCGGCACCCCCGGGCGCGGCCCGCCCCCACGACGGGCCGCGCCCGGGACGGTCAGGCCAGGGACTCCACCGACGGCAGCGTCCCGGTCCGCGCCGCCTCCCCGTACCACCGCGCGCTGGACTTCGGGGTGCGCTCCAGCGTCGCGTAGTCCACGTACACCGCGCCGAACCGCTTGCCGTAGCCGTACGACCACTCGAAGTTGTCCATCAGGGACCACAGGAAGTAGCCGCGCACATCGGCGCCGTCGGCGATGGCGTGCCGTACCTCCGCGAGGTGGCCGCGGAGGTAGGCGATGCGCTCGGGGTCGTGGACGCGGCCCTCGGGGTCGGGCTTGTCGTCGTAGGCCGCGCCGTTCTCGGTGATGTACAGCGGGAGCCCGGGGGCCTCGCGCGAGTAGCGCATCAGGAGGTCGTACAGGCCCGTCGGGTCGATCGTCCAGCCCATCTCCGTGCGCTCGCCGGGGGTCTGGTGGAAGAGGATGTCGTCGGCGGCGGGCCAGGGGGAGTGGTCGCTCGCCCCGTGGCCGTCCGCGCGGGGGCCCTTGGTGTCCCCGGACACGGCCGAGACCAGCGCCGGGGTGTAGTAGTTGAGGCCGAGGGCGTCCAGCGGCGCGTTGATCGTGCGGAGGTCGCCGTCGAGGACGTACGACCAGTCGGTGACCGAGGCGGTCGCGGTGAGCAGTGTCTCCGGGTACGCCCCGTGCAGCATCGGGCCGTGGAAGACGCCGTTGGCGAGGTCGTCGATCCGGCGGGCGGCCGCCAGGTCGGCCGGGTCCTGGGTGAGGGGCCGTACGACCGAGGAGTTGAGGCTGATCGCGATCTGGTTGCGGGCCGGCATGACGGACCGCAGGGCCGAGGCCGCCAGTCCGTGACCCAGGTTGAGGTGGTGGGCCGCGCGCAGGGAGGCCGCCGGGTCGGTGCGGCCGGGGGCGTGCACCCCGGAGGCGTAGCCCAGGAAGGCGCTGCACCAGGGCTCGTTGAGGGTGATCCACTGTTCCACCCGGTCGCCGAGCGCCTCGCCGACGAGCTGCGCGTACTCGGCGAACCGGAACGCGGTGTCCCGCTCCGGCCAGCCGCCCGAGTCCTCCAGCTCCTGCGGCAGGTCCCAGTGGTACAGGGTGACCGCGGGCCTGATGCCGGCCGCCAGCAGCTCGTCGACCAGCCGGCGGTAGAAGTCCAGGCCCCGCTGGACCGCCGGCCCGCGGCCCGTCGGCTGCACCCGGGACCACGAGACGGAGAAGCGGTAGGCGTTCAGGCCCAGCTCCGCCATGAGCGCCACGTCGTCGCGGTAGCGGTGGTAGTGGTCGACCGCGACGTCCCCCGTCTCTCCGCCGGCCGTCTTGCCCGGCGTATGGCTGAACGTGTCCCAGATCGAGGGGGTGCGGCCGTCCTCCCGCACCGCCCCCTCGATCTGGTACGCCGAGGTCGCCGCGCCCCAGAGGAAGGCGGGCGGGAAGGTCACGGACGACGGAACGGAGTCAGGCATGGAAGCGCTCCCATATGCGGTCGGAAGGGGCCGACGGATGAGGGGGAACAGGGGCCGGGACGGCGGTGGCCCGGCCCCCGTGAAGTAGTGCGGGCGGGGTGGTGCGGGCGGCTCAGCCCTTGATCGCGCCCTGCATGATGCCGCCCACGATCTGCTTGCCGAACAGCAGGAAGGCGATCAGCAGCGGCAGCGTGCCCAGCAGCGCGCCCGCCATGATCACCGCCTGGTCGGGGACGTAACCGGTGCCGAGCGAGTTCAGGGCGACCTGCACGGTCGGGTTCTGCTGGGTCAGGGCGATGATCGGCCACAGGAAGTCGTTCCAGGCGAACACGAACGTCAGCAGGCCGAGCACCGCCATCGCCGGCCGCGCGGCCGGGAAGACGACGTGCCAGACGATCCGCAGGCTGCTCGCCCCGTCCACCCGGGCCGCCTCGATCAGCTCGGTGGGCAGCGCCTGCACCAGGTACTGCCGCATGAAGAACGTGCCGAACGCGGTCACCAGGCTCGGCAGGATCACCGTCTGGAGCTGGTTGGACCAGCCCAGGTCCGACATCCACAGATACAGCGGTACGACGGCCAGCTGCGGCGGGATCATCATCGTGCCGACGGTCAGCAGCAACAGCACGCCGGAGAACCGGAACCGCAGCTTGGCGAAGGCGAACCCGGCCAGCGTGGAGAAGAGCACCGTGCTCACCGTGATGGTGCCCGCCACGATCACCGAGTTGAGCATCGCCGTGCCGAGCCCGGCCTGGTCCCAGGCCGCCTCCAGGTTGCGGAACAGGTTGCCGCCGAACCACAGCGGCGGCGGGGTCTGGGCCAGCCGCCGGTCGGTGCGGGAGGCCGCGATCGCCGTCCACACCAGCGGGGCCAGCGAGACCAGCGCGAACACGGCCAGCACGAGGTACGTCACCGGGCCCGCGTGCAGCTGCTTGCCGGCACCCATGCGACCGCGCTGCCGCGGCGCCTTTCCTTCCCGGCGCCCGGCCCGGGGGATGGTCAGTTGGCTCATTGGGACTTCCTCAGCCGTCGGGTGAGCAGCAGGTTGACCGCGGCGATGATCAGCAGGAGCAGGAACATCGACCAGGCGATCGCGGAGGCCTTCCCGAGGTTCCCGATGATCCAGCCCTGGTCGTACATGTACAGACCGAGCGTCTGGTACTGGTGCTCGGAGCCGCCCTTGGAGCCGCTGACCCCGCCGAACAGCAGCGGCTCACCGAAGAGCTGGGTCGCGCCGATGGTGGAGACGACGACCGTGAACAGGATGGTCGGCCGCAGCTGCGGGACCGTCACGTGCCGGAACTGCTGCCAGCGGTTCGCGCCGTCGATCGCCGCCGACTCGTACAGGTCGGCAGGGATGGCCTGCATCGCGGCCAGGTAGATCAGCGCGTTGTAGCCGGTCCACCGCCAGATGACGATCGAGGAGACCGCGAACTGCGAACCCCAGTCCGACTCACGCCAGTTGACCGGGTCCACCCCGAAGAAGTGCAGGACCCAGTTGACCATGCCGCCGTCCCACGAGTACAGCAGCGTGAACACCAGGGTCGCCGCGGCCACCGAGGTGGCGTACGGGGTCAGCATCACCACGCGCCACATGGTGGAACCGCGCAGCTTGTAGTTCAGCAGGTGCGCGAGCCCGAGCGCGGCCAGCAGCTGCGGCACGGTCGAGATCAGGCCGATGCTGAACGTGTTCCTCAGGGCGTTCCAGAAGAAGTCCGAGGACAACAGGTTCCGGTAGTTGTCCAGGCCCGCCCAGGTCTGGTGGTCCAGTGAGGACAGCTGCACGTCGTGCAGCGAGTACCAGGCCGTGTAGAGCAGCGGTATCAGGGAGAAGGCCCCGAAGAGCACGAAGAAGGGGGCGACGAAGGCGTACGGCGCCGCCTTCGTGTCCCAGCGGTAGAACCGGCTGCGCCAGGAGTCGGCGCCCGCCGGCGCGCCGCGACCGCGAGCGCCCCGGGCCGCGCCCGGCGGGGTGCCGGGCGCGGCCTCGGCGCTCGACGCGGGATGCGCGAGAGCCTGCTTGGAGCTGCTCACTGCCCGAGCACGTCCTTGATCTCGTTCTTCGCCGCGTGCCAGCCCTGCTCGGGCGACTTGCCCTTCTGCTCGACCTGGAGGATGCCCACGTCGGTCAGCGCGGTGTTGATGGGCTGGTCCTTGATGCCGAAGTACTGCGTCGGGATCGTCTTCGCCGAGTCGGAGAAGATCTGCGTGATCGGGGCGTTCGAGAAGTACGCCGTCGTGTCCGCGGCCGGCTTCAGGCTCGCGTAGGCCGACGGGGTGGACGGGAAGCTGGCCTGCTTGGCGAAGACCTTCGCCTGCTGCTCGGGCGCGGTCAGCCACTTCGCCAGGGCGATGGCCTCCTTCTGGTGCCTGCCCGCCGTCGGCACGCCGAGGAAGGAGCCACCCCAGTTGGCCGCGGTGGGCGCCGCCGCCACGTCCCAGTTGCCCTTGCCCGCGTCACCGGACTTCTGCTCGATGTAGCCCATCATCCAGGCCGGGCAGGCCACGCTCGCGAAGGAGCCGTTGGCGAAGCCCTGGTCCCACGGCTTGTCGAACTGCTTCAGCTTCGCCGACATGTCGCTGGTGGCGACCGTCATCGCGGCGTTCCACGCCTGCTTCACGCCGTCCGACTCGTCCCAGACGACGTTGCCTTCCTTGTCGTAGTACCGGGTGGCACCGCCGCCGAGGGCCGCGTTGTAGACGGAGGACGCGGAGTCCACGAACTTCGCGCCGTCGGGCGCCTTCTTCATGAACTTCTTGCCCAGGTCGACGTACTTGGCCCAGTCGCCCTTCCACTGGGCGGCCAGCTTGGTGCGGTCCGTCTCCAGCCCGGCCTTCTGGAACAGGTCCTTGCGGTAGCAGATCGCCATCGGCCCGATGTCGGTGCCGAGCCCGATGGTCCTGCCGTCCTTCGTGGTGGCCTGCGCGAGCTTCCAGTCCAGCCACTGGGACTTGTCGACCTCCTTGCCGAGGTCGACGAACTTGTTCGCCTGGGTCTGGACGGCCTCGGTGATGTTGCCTACCTCGATGGCCTGGATGTCGTCGGTGCCGGAGCCCGCCTGGAGGCGGGTGAGCACCTTCGGCCAGTACACGTCGGTACGGGTGGTGACGTTTTCCTTGATGCTGATGTCCGGATGCAGCTTCGTGTACTCGTCGTAGAGGCCGGCCTGCTTGTAGCCGAAGACGCCGAAGGTTCCGATGGTCAGCGTGATCTTGCCCTTGCCACTGCCGTCGCCACCCGAGTTGTCCGACGATCCGTCGTCCGAGTCGTTGGCGCAGCCGGCCAGCAGCCCCGTGGTCAGCGCGGCCACGGCCGCGAGGGCCATCAGCCGCTGGGACCGGCGGATGCTCGTGCGCATTGCGTCCTCCTGTTGCCTGACGTGCCGACCCCCCGGCCAACTGCATGGAATCGGGCCCGTTCGTACTCGCTGCGGCTCGGGCGGGGAACGTGCGGGATATGTAGGTGTCAGGTACTGTGGGAGCGCTCCCACAGGTGATGAGTTGAAGAGTCGTCCCTTCCGGGCGGGGTGTCAAGGGACCGGACGCGGACGGATGCGTTCAGTTATCTGAGTGTTAACCGGCCCGCGCCCGGCGCCCGCAGCCGCTCGCCGCTCTGGCCAGGACTGTTAGATTCCAGCCAATCGGAATTGCTGTCGAGAGAGGCGGAGCCCATGGCAACCCACGGAGGGCGCGGCCGGGGTGGGGGACGGCCCACGCTCGAAGAGGTCGCTGCCCGGGCCGGGGTCGGGCGCGGCACGGTCTCCCGGGTGATCAACGGCTCGCCCCGGGTCAGCGACGCCACCCGCGCGGCGGTCCAGGCGGCCGTCGCCGAACTCGGCTACGTCCCCAACACCGCCGCCCGCGCCCTCGCGGCCAACCGTACGGACGCCATCGCGCTCGTCGTCCCGGAGCCGGAGACCCGGTTCTTCGCCGAGCCGTACTTCTCGGACATGCTGCGCGGGGTCGGCTCCGAACTCTCCGAGACGGAGATGCAGCTGGTGCTGATATTCGCCGGCAGCGACCGGGAGCGCCGGCGCCTCGCCCAGTACCTGGCGGCCCACCGCGTCGACGGCGTGCTGCTGGTCTCGGTCCACGCCGACGACCCGCTGCCGGACCTGCTGGCCCAGCTGGAGATCCCGGCCGTGATCAGCGGCCCGCGCTCGGCTGCCGAGACGCTCACCTCGGTGGACTCGGACAACTACGGGGGGGCCCGCTCGGCGGTGGAGCACCTGGTGAGCCGGGGCCGCCGCCGGATCGCGCACATCACCGGGCGGCTGGACGTCTACGGCGCCCAGCGGCGCGTCGACGGCTATCGCGCCGCCCTGCGCGACGCGGGCCACGCGCCGGACGAACGGCTCATCGAGACGGGCGACTTCACCGAGGAGGGCGGTCGCCGCGCGATGACGGTGCTGCTCGACCGGCACCCCGACCTGGACGCGGTCTTCGCCGGCTCGGACGTGATGGCGGCGGGCGCCCGGCAGGTGCTGCGGGAGGCGGGCCGCCGCATCCCCGACGACATCGCCCTGGTCGGTTACGACGACTCGGCCATCGCCCGGCACATGGACCCGCCCATGACCAGCGTCCGCCAGCCCATCGAGGAGATGGGCCGCGCCATGATCGACCTGCTCCTCACGGACATCGCCGACCGCCGCCCGGCCGCGTCACGGGGCCTGGACCGCCGCCAGGCGGTCCTGCCGACGGAACTGGTCACACGGGCGTCCTCGTGACGCGTCGGCGCCGCCGGGCGGTCGGGCCGGGGGAAGTGGTGACGCGGGCGTCCTCGTGAGGCCCGTCCCGCGCCGGGACCTGCCGCCTTGCGGCGCGGGTGCTCAGCGCCGGGACGTACCGCCTTCCGGCGCGGGTGCTCAGCGTCGGGACGGGCGCGCCGGCGGTGGGCGCCGAGCGCGGGGGTGTTGCTGACGGGCCGCCGCGAGGCCGCGACGACCGGTGTGTCCGGCGACCGCCGTGGGACGGCCGTACCGACGCGGGCTCCAGTCACGCGGCGTACCCGGCGAGCGGGCCGTAACGCCGCGACGACCGGTGTGTCCGGCGACCGCCGTGGGACGGCCGTACCCACGCGGGCTCAGTTATGCGGCGTACCCGGCGCGAAGACCTGTGTGCCCGGCCACCGGTGCGGCCCCGCAGCCCGGCGACGACCGGCGCGACAGGACGCGCGGGGCCGCCGCCGGGCCGCGGCCTCCGGTTACGCGGCGTACCCGGCGTCCGCCATCCAGGCGGGAGCCGAGGTGCTGGGGCCGGTGTTGCCGGTGACGTCGCGCAGACGCATCCGGTCCGTGTACGTGGCGCTGTCGCGGACGACCGTGAGCTGGGCCTGGGTGACCAGGCCGGTGCACAGGTCGTCCTCGTCGCAGACGGGCAGGTACCCGATGCGGGCGCCGGCCATGACGGACAGGGCCACCTCGACGGTCATGTCACCCCACGCCTTCGGGCCGGTCGAGTCCGTGGCGTCGGCCACCGCCGCATCGAGGGGCGTCGCGTTCGCCGGGTGGAGCTGCGTCCGGACGGATGCCAAGGGGTGCCTCCTCGATGGGGTGGTGGTGTCCTGCCGACGGGGTTGGCTAGGCAGCCGTCTCGGAGGCGGAGCGCCGCCGGGCGGGCCGACGGGCCGACTGCGAGGGGCGGCCGCGCCGGGAGCGGGAGGCGGTGCCGCGCTGCGGGCGTTCGGTCACCGGTGCGGTGATGACGACCGGGATGCCGGAGGGGGTCTGCGCGCCGGTGATGCGGTTCAGCTCCGCCTCTCCGGGCCGAACCTGGGTGATCTGCGGGAGGATCCCGGCGTTCGACATCAGATGCGTCATGCCGCGGCGCTGGTTGGGGGTGACGAGGGTGACGACGCTGCCGGACTCGCCGGCGCGGGCGGTACGGCCGCCGCGGTGGAGGTAGTCCTTGTGGTCGGTCGGCGGGTCGACGTTGACGACCAGGTCGAGGTTGTCGACGTGGATGCCGCGCGCCGCGACGTTGGTCGCCACCAGCACGGTGACGTGCCCCGTCTTGAACTGCGCGAGGGTGCGGGTGCGCTGCGGCTGGGACTTGCCGCCGTGCAGTGCGGCGGCCCGTACCCCGCTGTTGAGCAGGTCCTGGGTCAGCCGGTCGACGGCGTGCTTGGTGTCCAGGAACATGATCACGCGGCCGTCGCGGGCGGCGATCTCCGTCGTGGTGGCGTGCTTGTCGGCGCCGTGGACGTGGAGCACGTGGTGCTCCATCGTCGTCACCGCGCCGGCCGAGGGGTCGACCGAGTGCACGACCGGGTCGGTCAGGTAGCGACGGACCAGCAGGTCGACGTTGCGGTCCAGGGTGGCGGAGAAGAGCATCCGCTGCCCCTCCGGACGCACCTGGTCGAGCAGCGCGGTGACCTGGGGCATGAAGCCCATGTCGGTCATCTGGTCGGCCTCGTCCAGGACGGTGATGCCGACCTGGTTCAGCCGGCAGTCGCCGCGCTCGATGAGGTCCTTCAGCCGTCCCGGAGTGGCGACGACGACCTCGGCTCCGCCGCGCAGCGCGGCGGCCTGGCGGCCGATCGACATACCGCCGACGACCGTGGCCAGCCGCAGCCTGACCGAGCGGGCGTACGGGGTGAGCGCGTCGGTGACCTGCTGGGCCAGCTCGCGGGTGGGGACGAGGACCAGGGCCAGCGGCTGGCGGGGCTCGGCGCGCTGCCCGGCGGTCCTGGCCAGCAGGGCCAGACCGAACGCCAGGGTCTTGCCGGACCCGGTGCGCCCGCGGCCCAGGACGTCACGGCCGGCGAGGGTGTTGGGGAGGGTGGCGGCCTGGATCGGGAACGGCACGCTCATCCCCTCGGTGCGGAGCGCGGCCAGCAGCTGCTCGGGCATGTCGAGATCGGCGAACGCCTCGACGGCGGGCAGCGCCGGGGTCTGCGTGACGGGCAGGGCGAACTCGCCCTGCACGGAGGTCCGGCGGGCCGGGCCACCCGAGCGGCTCGGCTTGCCGGAGCGGCCGGAACCACTCCAGCGGCCGGCGCGGTCGGAGCCGCCACCGGAACGGGTGCGGGAGCGCTCGGAAGTACGTGTGCGGTTCATGCGGAACCTTCCTCGATGTGGCTCGTGTCAAGGAATTACCGCGGAAGAAGAGCAGCACGGAGAATCGCGAGAACGGGCCAGAATGAAAACAGCAGCGAAAGGGAATACGGCCGGGAGAAAAAGCCGCGATCGCTGGAAAGAGTGACGGCAGGGGTCCTCGGCCGAGGCCGAAGCTCATACGGAACGTGTGTCCGGAGCAGTATCGGAACGCCCACTGCACGTGAGCCCGCGGGTGCGGGGCCTGTCACATCGGGCAGGCGCCGGGAGCGGGGGAGGGCTGTGCCCGGATACTCCATGAGCTGGGGCCCGCACCCCAAGGTGCGGGCCCCAGCTCACGATGCGCGTGTCAGGCGGGAACGATGTTCTCGGCCGTCGGGCCCTTCTGGCCCTGCGCGATGTCGAAGTTCACCTTCTGGCCTTCGAGCAGCTCACGGAAGCCCTGGGCGGCGATGTTCGAGTAGTGGGCGAAGACGTCGGGGCCGCCGCCGTCCTGCTCGATGAAGCCGAAGCCCTTTTCCGCGTTGAACCACTTCACGGTGCCAGATGCCATGTTAAATCTCCTTCGGGGCAGTGCCCGGAGTCCACACTGTGCGGACTCCGCGTCGCCGCGATGATCGCCCCTCCGGAAAGCTTGGAGTTTTTGGGAACCACAACTGCAACTGGAAACGACAGTAGCACGGCGGGAGTGGCGCTGCGGCGTGACTAATCCCTCCCGGCCCGCCTGTTTGAGAAATCCTGATCCCGAATCGCTCTGAATTCTCGCTTCTCGGCTACAGATATTCGCTCACCCCGGGGGCATGTCCCGCGAGGGGGAGGAGGGGCGTGAGGGGCGGGCGGGCCGGGTGCCCCGGCACTCCGCCGACACGCGGAAACGATCAAGGGCTGACCCTGTTCTCCGGGTCAGCCCTTGATCTTGAGGGTGAGTGACGGGACTTGAACCCGCGACATCCTGGACCACAACCAGGTGCTCTGCCAGCTGAGCTACACCCACCATGACCGGCGGTGGAACTGTCGTTTCCCCGACCGGCCGAGAAGAAGTCTACAGGGTCCGAAGGGATGCTCGCGCACAGGTTTTCGCGCGGGCGTCCACGCGGACCCGGGGGCGGTTACTGGGCGGGCAGCACGTGCCGGGCGGCGATCGCCCTCGCGGTGTCGGAGTCCGGGCCGGGCTGCGGGACGAAGACGGCCTCGCGGTAGTAGCGCAGCTCGGCGATCGACTCGCGAATGTCGGCGAGGGCCCGGTGGTTGCCGTTCTTCTCGGGGCTGTTGTAGTACGCCCGCGGGTACCAGCGGCGGGCCAGCTCCTTGATCGAGGACACGTCGACGATCCGGTAGTGGAGGTAGCCCTCCAGGGTCGGCATGTCCCGCAGCAGGAAACCGCGGTCGGTGCCGACGGAGTTGCCGCACAGCGGGGCCTTGCCGGGTTCCTTGACGTGCTCCCGGACATAGGCGAGGACCTGTTCCTCGGCGTCGGCCGGCGTCGTGCCCCGCTCCAGCTCGGCGAGCAGCCCGGACGCGGTGTGCATCCGACGCACCACCTCCGGCATCGTCTCCAGTGCCCGGGCCGGCGGCCGGATGACGATGTCCACCCCTTCACCGAGTACGTTCAGCTCGGAGTCGGTGACGAGGGCGGCTACCTCGATGAGAGCGTCGTCGGACAGCGAGAGGCCGGTCATCTCGCAGTCGATCCACACCATGCGATCGTTCATGCGACCACCCTAAAGCTGACGTCCGCGTTTGGATGCCCCCGTCGGTGCGGGCGCCTCGCGCGCGCACGCGGGAACAGGGGAGCGGAGTCGTGCTCCGCCCCCCTGTCTCCCGCTTTCTCCCGTCGCTCGCTCAGCTGCCGCTGCGCGGGCCCGGGAGCAGGCCCACCGCGCCGGCCGGCGCACGGCGGCTCTGCATCGGCACCCCGCCGTCCCGCTCCGAGTGGAGCAGGGCGGGCGCGGCACCCATCGGTCCGGGACCGGACAGGCCCATGGGCGACCCGTGCTGGCCGGGCGGCGGCATCGCCGGCTCGGCCTCACCCGGCCGGTCCCCCTGCGGGCGGCGAGCCCGGTAGGCGGCCCGGTAGGCGGCGGGGGACGAGCCGAGCTGGCGGCGGAAGTGCCCGCGCAGCGCGACCGGTGAGCGGAAACCGCACCGGCCCGCCACCTCGTCCACCGAGTAGTCCGACGTCTCCAGCAGCCGTTGCGCCTGGAGCACCCGCTGCGTGATCAGCCACTGGAGCGGAGCGCTCCCGGTGAGCGAGCGGAACCGGCGGTCGAACGTACGGCGGCTCATATAGGCGCGTGCCGCCAGCGTCTCCACGTCGAACTGCTCGTGGAGGTGTTCCAGCGCCCAGGCGACGACCTCGGCGAGCGGGTCGGCGCCGATCTCCTCGGGTAAAGACCTGTCGAGGTAGCGCTCCTGTCCGCCGCTGCGGCGCGGCGGGACCACCAGGCGCCGGGCGAGCGCGCCGGCCGCCTCGTTGCCGTGGTCCGACCGCACGATGTGCAGACACAGGTCGATGCCCGCCGCCGTGCCGGCCGACGTCAGGACGTCGCCGTCGTCGACGAACAGCTCCCGTGGGTCGACGTGCACGGACGGATAGCGCTTGGCCAGCGTCGGCGCGTACATCCAGTGGGTGGTCGCCGGGCGGCCGTCCAGCAGGCCGGCCGCCGCGAGCACGAACGCGCCCGTGCACAGGCCGACGATGCGGGCCCCCTCCTCGTGCGCCCGGCGGAGCGCGTCGAGCGCGTCCTCCGGTGGCGGCGAGGTGATCGAGCGCCAGGCCGGTACGACGACCGTCCCGGCGCGTGAGATGGCCTCCAGCCCGTGTGGCGCGGTGAGTTCCAGGCCCCCTGTGGTCCGCAGCGGGCCCTCCTCGCCGGCACACACCAGCAGGCGGTAACGCGGTACTCCGGCGTCCTGGCGGTCGATCCCGAACACCGAAAGCGGTATGGAACTCTCGAAGATGGGACCGCCGCTGAACAGCAGCACCGCGACGATCTCCTTGCGTCGTCGCCCGGACAGTTTCCGGGCCGCGGCGTCCGGCGCGGCAGTAGAGTCGTGGCTCATCCTGCTAAGCCCCCCTCGGTGGTCGCGGCTCCTCGGTCGTGTCGCTCCTGCACGTTTCCCCTCGGTCCTGCACGAGTCCCCCGCCGTAAGACAGTCAAGATCGAATTTACTGGCTCCCGCGTGAGCACGGTGACCAGTTACACACACGGCACATTGTCGACATGACAACTTGGCGTGAAGCATTCGATCACGAAGCGTTGCACTCGCGAGACGCACAGGGAAGTGCGCCTTGTCGCGGTGGCCAAACCGCGTAGGGTGCGCAGCGGCCCGTGGACCCTTTCCGTGCAGGTGGAACGGGGGTTGGGGGTGGTTCGGGGCACCCCTTGGGCGGTATCCAGAAGTTGGCTGAAAAGCAGCGCTTGAAGGTATGGAAACAGGTCAGTCGACCGGTCTCTGCCCTCGGGTGTGCCGCCCGCCCCTTTGCGCGTCGCAACGCTCGGCGCACCGCTCGGAGCGGCGCAGCAGCCACCGGCAGACGGCTGTGACGGCGGCGAGGCCCAGTGCGGTGCCCGTGGCGCCGGCCAGCGAGGTGCCGTACCAGAGGAGGACCACGGGCACGAGCACGCAGCTGAAGGCCGCCCAGCGGATCACGTCACTCACGGTGTCCGGCGCGGAGCGCGGGTCGCGAGGGGACCGGGGTGCGGGCATCTCGTACTCCCTGTGGCGGTGGTTCACCCCGGTTCAACGTCCGTCCGGCCGGTCGGTCACCGGCCGCGCGTCTGCTAACCACCTGCAAACCGCCTGTACGGGGCAGCGACCATTGCGTTGGGGGCGCGGCTCGTGCATGCTCCGGTGAACCCCTACGGACGTCGGGGACCGCTTACGGAGCGTGCGCGGAATCTGGGCTCAGGAGGCTTGCCGCCGTACCCTTGTGGGTAAGGGCTTGGGAAGATGTTTCCCGGACACAGCTCCGCCGCACTTCCGCCGCACACTGTCCCCCCATAAAGGATCACAACGCCGAGACAGTCATGGCCGGTCACGAATTCTTCGAACCCGCGGACCGCAAGCGGCCCGTCGCCGATCCCACGGCGGCCGATCCCCTGGCGGCGGCAGACTCACGCCCGTCCTGCGATCCCGCCTTCCGGCACGGAGTGGTCGTCGGCTTCGACGGCTCCGACTCCAGTGAGCGCGCCCTCGCCTACGCGATCGGCATGGCCCACCGCTCCCGCTCCGGTCTGATCATCGTCCATGTCGCCAACCGGCTGCCCACCACCGTGTGGGCCGGCTGCGAGCCGCCCGTCTTCGTCGACGTCCCGGACCACCGCACCGAGGTCCTCGGGCTGGAACTGGCCTGCGCGGACTACCTGTCCGAGGTGCCCTGGATCCTGGTCGAGCGCGGCGGCGACATCTGCCACGAACTCGAAGAGGTGGGGCGGGAGTACGAGGCGGACGCGATCGTCGTGGGTTCCACGCACGGCATCGTCGGCCGGATCTTCGGCTCCGTCGCGGGGCGGCTCGCCAAGCGGGCGCGGCGGCCCGTGATCGTCATCCCCTGACCGTCGCTCCCCGGTCGCCTCACACACCGTCAGAACCCCTGTGCCGACGCGAGACTACTCGCGGGTAGAGGTGGTTCCCGCCCTCGCGCAGGGCATATAGCGGTCACCGCACCACCACACGCGGGAGAGGCGCCGGCCCGCGGCGCCTCCGTGGCGTGCCGCCGGCCGGGGGGTGACGGCCACCGGCCGATGGACCGCGGCACGGGAAGGACCCCCACGTGCCGGGTGGCACACGTGGGGGTCCGTTCCGCCGCCTACTCGACCGTGACCGACTTGGCGAGGTTCCTCGGCTTGTCGATGTCCCGGCCCAGGGCCTTGGCCGTGTGGTAGGCGAGGAGCTGGAGCGGGATGCCCATCAGGATCGGGTCCAGCTCGTCCTCGTTCTTCGGGACGATCACCGTCTGGTCGGCCTTCTCCTGGTGCCGGTGGGCCACTGCCAGGATCCTGCCCTCGCGCGCCTTGATCTCCTCCAGGGCCGCGCGGTTCTTCTCCAGCAGGTCGTCGTCGGGGACGATGGCGACCGTGGGCAGGGCCGGCTCGATGAGGGCCAGCGGGCCGTGCTTCAGCTCGGAGGCGGGGTAGGCCTCGGCGTGGATGTAGGAGACCTCCTTGAGCTTCAGGGAGGCCTCGCGGGCCACCGGATAGCCCCGGACGCGGCCGATGAAGAGCATCGAGCGGGCGTCGGCGTAACCTTCCGCCAGCTTCCTGATCTCCTCCTCCTGCGCCAGGATCTCGGTGATCTGCCCCGGCAGCCGGCGCAGGCCCTCGATGATCCGCTTGCCGTCGCGGACGGAGAGGTCGCGGGTGCGGCCGAGGTGCAGGGCGAGCAGCGCGAAGGCGACCGTGGTGTTGGTGAAGCACTTGGTGGAGACGACGCAGACCTCGGGGCCCGCGTGCACGTAGATGCCGCCGTCGGCCTCGCGGGCGATCGCCGAGCCGACCACGTTGACCACGCCGAGGACGCGCGCGCCCTTGCGCTTCAGCTCCTGCACGGCGGCGAGGACGTCGTACGTCTCACCGGACTGCGACACCGCGACGTACAGGGTGTCGGGGTCCACGACCGCGTTGCGGTAGCGGAACTCGGAGGCGGGCTCGGCGTCGGCGGGGATGCGGGCCAGCTCCTCGATCATCTGGGCGCCGATCATGCCCGCGTGGTACGAGGTGCCGCAGCCGAGGATCTTCACGCGGCGGATCCGCCGGGCCTCGCGGGCGTCCAGGTTGAGCCCGCCGAGGTGCACGGTGGAGAACCGGTCGTCGATGCGGCCGCGCAGCACGCGGTCCACGGCGTCGGCCTGCTCGTGGATCTCCTTGTGCATGTACGTGTCGTGGCCGCCCATGTCGTACGACTCGGCCTCCCACTCCACGGTGGTGGGCTCGGCCGTCGTACGGGTGCCCTCGGTGGTGTAGGTGCGGAAGTCGTCGGCCTTGAGGGTGGCCATCTCGCCGTCGTCGAGGGTCACTATCTGCCGGGTGTGGGTGACCAGCGCGGCGATGTCCGAGGCGACGAACATCTCCTTCTCGCCGATGCCGAGGACGACCGGGGATCCGTTGCGGGCCACCACGATCCGGTCCGGGAAGTCGGCGTGCAGCACGGCGATGCCGTACGTGCCCTCGATCAGGCGCACGGCCTGGCGGACCTTGTCCTCGAGCTTCTCGGCCTGGGAGCGGGCGATCAGGTGGGTGAGGACCTCGGTGTCGGTCTCGGAGAGGAACTCGACGCCGTCCGCCTCGAGCTTGCGGCGCAGGTCGGCGGCGTTGTCGATGATGCCGTTGTGGACGACGGCGACCTTGTGGTCGGCCGACATGTGCGGGTGGGCGTTCACGTCGGAGGGGGCGCCGTGGGTGGCCCAGCGGGTGTGGGCGATACCGGTGGTGCCCTTGAAGCGCGCCGGGACCCTGACCTCCAGGTCGCGCACGCGGCCCTTGGCCTTGACCATCTTCAGGCCGGGCGTCTTCGGGGACGTGACGACGATGCCCGCGGAGTCGTAGCCGCGGTACTCCAGGCGCTGCAAGCCCTCCAGCAGGAGGGGCGCCACGTCACGCTTCCCGATGTATCCGACAATTCCGCACATGTAAGAGTTATCCCTTGGGGTGTCGCTGGTCCGGTACGGCTGGTTCTCAGCCGTAGACCATGCGGCGCAGCTGCCTGAGCGTCAGCTCCGGCGGCGCCACCGCGCGGTATTTCAGGTCCGCCTCGATCCGTCCGAAGATCTCCGTGTTCACCAGGCCCTGGGCCTGGAGTTCACGGTGGCGGCGGCGGACGTACTCGGGGGTCGTCTCGTCGAAGTAGGCGAGCACGTCCTGGACCACGCGCAGCGCCTCGCCCCGGCTCAGGGGCGTGGACCGCGTCAGATGATCAACGAGTTCGTCGTGCACCCGGTAGATCCTGGAGTACCGGCGCCTCTTTCGCAAGAATCGTGCCCGATTCCGGGCAGGCGCCTGGTGGATCTCTTATGGTGCTCTGTTCGCAGGCTGTCCATCCTGCGTCTTGCCCTTCGTTGCCCGGACGGACGAGTTTCAGACGCCATGGACATTCCTCGTATGGGCGTACCCGAGAAGCTGGCCGAGCGCATGAGCATGGCCGAGCAGCACGAGTACCTGCGCGCCCGCTTCTCGCGACGCTCGATGATCAGGGGTGGCGCCGTGACGCTGGGCGCCGTCGCGGGCGGCGCGTTCGTGCCGGGCGCCACCGCCCGGGCGGCGGCGCCCGTGCGGCACACCGCCCCCGCCGCCACCCCGGTCGACGGCGCGCTCGTCGCCCCCTTCGGCCGCCACCTCGCCTACGGCAACGACCCGCGCACGGAGATCACCGTCTCCTGGCAGGTGCCGGTCGCCGTCAGGAAGCCGTTCATCCGCGTCGGCGCCCATCCCTGGGACCTCTCCCGCAGGATCGAGGCCGAGGTCCGCACCCTGTACACCCCGGCCGGTGTCGGCGCGAGCGGCGACCACACGCAGTACTACCTGCACGCCGAGCTCACCCACCTGCGCCCCGGCAGGACGTACTACTACGGCGTCGGTCACGAGGGCTTCGACCCGGCCCAGCCCCGTCTGGCGGGCACCCTGGGCACCTTCACCACCGCTCCCGCCCACAAGGCGCCGTTCACCTTCACCGCCTTCGGCGACGAGGGCGTCGGCTACCACGGCCTGGCCAACAACGCCCTCCTCCTCGGCCAGAACCCGGCCTTCCACCTGCACGCCGGCGACATCGCCTACGCCGACCCGTCCGGGGCGGGCAGGACCACCGACGCCGGGTTCGACGCGCGCACCTGGGACCAGTTCCTCGCCCAGACCGAGTCGGTCGCCAAGCAGGTCCCGTGGATGCCCGCCTACGGCAACCACGACATGGAGGCCTGGTACTCGCCCAACGGCTACGGCGGCGAGGAGGCCCGCTGGAACCTCCCCGACAACGGGCCCGACAAGAGGAACCTGCCGGGCGTCTACTCCTTCGTGTACGGCAACACGGCCGTCATCTCGCTCGACGCCAACGACGTCTCCTTCGAGATCCCGGCGAACCTGGGCATCTCCGGCGGAACCCAGACCGAGTGGCTCGAAGGCCGGCTGAAGACGTTCCGCGCCGCGAAGGACGTCGACTTCATCGTCGTCTTCTTCCACCACTGCGCCTACTGCACCTCCACCGGGCACGCCTCGGAGGGCGGGGTGCGCCAGGAGTGGGTGCCGCTGTTCGAGAAGTACACCGTGGACCTGGTCATCAACGGTCACAACCACCAGTACGAGCGCACCGACGTCATCAAGGGCGGCGAGGTCGCAAAGGAGCTCCCGATCGGCGGCACCGCCTACCCCGAGACCGAGGGAGTGGTCTACGTCACCGCCGGCGCGGCGGGCCGCGGCCTGTACGCCTTCAGCGCCCCGGAGTCCTACGAGGGTCACGAGCACGAGACCGACTTCGTGGCCTCGTTCGTCAACACCAAGGGCGGCAAGGTCGACGAGACCGTCGCCTGGTCCCGGGTGCGCTACCTCGACTACTCCTTCCTGCGCGTGGACGTCACGCCCGCCCCGAAGGGCCGCCAGACCACGCTGAAGGTGTCGGGCATCGCCGAGACCGGGCACCGCGTCGACCACTTCACGGTGTCCCGCAGGGCGAAGTAGCGGTACGGGCGCGCCCGGACGGTCAGGCGCGGCCCCGGCGAACGCCGGGCGGTCCTCCCGGTCCGCACGGCCGCCCGGGGACCGCCTGCCCGTCCGGCGCCGACTGCCTCCCCAACTTCCGTCGCACGGGGGCCGTTTCGGTCGTTGTGCGGGAGAGTGGTGGATCCGGCCGTGTCCTACGGCCGGCCCTCTTCCGAAGGGAGCGCATGTGAGACGGAACCACGGCACGACCTCCCGGACGTCCCGCGTCCTCGGATCCCTGCTCCTTCTCACGGCCGGCGTCCTCACCCTCGGCGCGACGCCCGCCGGGCCCGCCGCCCCGGTCGCGGCCCCCGTCCCCCTGGACCGGGTCGTCCCGGCACCCGCCTCCGTCGCGCCGGGCGGCACCCCGTACGGCATCACCCGCGCGACCGGCATCCGCGTCGACGACTCGGCCGCGGTCCGCCGCGTCGGCGCCTACCTGGCCGGCATCCTGCGGCCCTCCACCGGCTACCCGCTGCCGGTCACCGACCACGGCAGCGGCGGCATCCGACTCCACCTGTCCGCGGGGGACTTCGGCGCCGAGGGGTACCGGCTGCACAGCGACGCCGACGGCGTGACCGTCACCGCGGGCACCCCGGCCGGGCTCTTCCACGGTGTCCAGACGCTGCGTCAGCTGCTCCCGGCCGCCGTGGAGAAGAGGACCGTGCAGAGCGGCCCCTGGCGTGTCGCCGGCGGCACCGTACGGGACCGTCCCCGGTACGCCTACCGGGGCGCCATGCTGGACGTCGCCCGGCACTTCTTCACGGTCGCCCAGGTCGAGCGGTACATCGACCAGCTGGCCCTGTACAAGGTCAACGAGCTGCATCTGCACCTCAGCGACGACCAGGGCTGGCGCATCGCCGTCGACTCCTGGCCGCGCCTGGCCTCCCACGGCGGCTCCACCCAGGTCGGCGGCGGCCGGGGCGGCTTCTACACCGAGGCCGACTACCGGGAGATCGTCCGCTACGCGGCCTCCCGGTACCTGGAGGTCGTGCCCGAGATCGACATGCCCGGTCACACCAACGCGGCCCTCGCCTCGTACGCGAAGCTCAACTGCGACGGCGTGGCACCCCCGCTGTACACCGGCACCGCCGTCGGCTTCAGCTCCCTGTGCGTCGCCCGGAAGGCCACGTACGACTTCGTGGACGACGTCGTCCGGGAGCTGGCCGCCCTCACCCCGGGCCGCTATCTGCACATCGGCGGCGACGAGGCGCACTCCACCCCCCACGCCGACTACGTGGCCTTCATGGACCGTGTCCAGCCGGTGGTGGCGGCGTACGGCAAGAAGGTCATCGGCTGGCACCAGCTCACCGGCGCCCGTCCCGCCCGCGGCGCCCTCGCCCAGTACTGGGGCCTGGACGGCACCGGTGCGGCGGAGAAGGCGCAGGTCGCGGAGGCCGCGCGGAACGGTACGGGCCTGATCCTGTCCCCGGCCGACCGCACCTACCTCGACATGAGGTACACCACGAGCACCCATCTCGGCACGGACTGGGCGGGGCTGGTGGAGGTCAGGCGGGCCTACGACTGGAACCCGGGCGCCTACCTGCCGGGCGTGCCCGCGGCGGCCGTCCGCGGTGTGGAGGCACCGCTGTGGTCGGAGACGCTGAGGAAGTCCGCCGACATCGAGTACATGGCCTTCCCCCGGCTCGCCGGCACGGCCGAACTCGGCTGGTCACCGGCGGCCACCCACGACTGGAACCGCTACCGCACGCGGCTGGCCGCCCAGGGCCCGCGCTGGGACGCCCTCGGCATCACCTACTACAGGTCGCCCCAGGTGCCCTGGCCGAGGCGATGACCCGCGGCGCGAACCCGCCCCGGAGCGGGGTGCAACCCTTCGCCCGGTGCCGGTGTTTTCCTCAGTGATGGATGAGAAGGCCGAGCGGCAGCTGACCGAACTCCTGGCGGCGGACCTCGACGACGGCTTCACCGAGCTGGTCAGGGTCCACGGCAGGGCGGTGTACACGTTCCTGCTCCGGGTCTGCGGCTCGGCCACCGAGGCCGACGACCTGGGGCAGGACGCCTTCCTGCGCGCCTACACGGCCTTACAGGACTACGGACCCGAGCGCCGGCGGGACCTCCGGCCGCGTGCCTGGCTGCTCACCATCGCCGCCAACGTGTGGCGCAACCACCTGCGCACCTGTTCACGCCGGCCCGCCCTGGCGGGGATCCCCGTCGAGGACGCCGCCGACACCTGGACCGACCACAGTCCGGGACCGGAGGAGCGGGCCGCGCTCGCCGACGACCGGCGCCGCCTGGTCACGGCGTTGCTGGAACTGCCGGAGCACCACCGCACGCCCGTGGTGCTGCGCCATGTGGTGGGTCTGAGCTACACGGAGGTGGCCGAGGTGCAGCGGTGCGCGGTCGGAACGGCCAAAGCACAGGTGTCCCGGGGCCTGAAGAGTCTGCGCCGGCTGGTGGAGCCGGAGACAGCCGTGCTGGAGGAGGTGACGACATGAGGAGTGACCACGAGGTACCGCGCCTCGACGCGGACCGGCCCGGACTGGCCGGGCTCGCCACGGAACCACCGGCGGACTTCGCGGTGCGCGTGCTGCGGCGCACCGGCGTCCCGCGCGAGATGTACGACACCTATGTCCGCCTCGACACCGCCGTCGGCGGTCTCTTCGTGGCGGCGAGCCCGGAGGCGGTGACCGGGGCCGCGCTGGACACGGGCGGACTGACCGCCACGGTCTTCGAGGAACTGCACCGCGCCCGGACCCGGCGTTCGGCCGTACGGTCGGCCAGGCCGTTCCCGGGGGTGACCACCGCGCTGCGGACCGGCCGCGCCCGGCGGCTGCCCATCGACCTCTCCCCGCTCGGCCCGGCGGACCGGGCCGTGCTGGAGGCGGTCCGCGCCGTACCCGCCGGGCAGCTGCGCCCGGTCGCCTGGCTCGCCAGGGAGGCCGCGGTGGCACCGGAACTCGTGGTCGGCGCCCTGGCCCGCAACCCGGCCGCGGTGCTGATCCCCTGCCACCGCGTGACGTACGACAACGGCACGCCCTGCGACGCCGGCCACCTCCCCGCGGTGGGGGACGCGCTGCGTGCCGCGGAGGGCGTCGACCTGCCGCGGGTGGCGGAGCTGCACCGGCGCGGAGTGGTGTTCCTCGGCAGCGACACGACCCGTATCTACTGCCATCCCACGTGCGCCCACGCCCGCCGCATCACCCCGCCCCACCAGGTGCCGTTCCGTACCGCGCGGGAAGCCGGCCGGGCCGGGTACCGCGCCTGCAAGAGCTGCCGGCCGGTCGCGGTATGACGGCCACCCGAACCCGACGGTCACGATCCACACGGAGTTGTTGTGCGAACCAGTAACATCCCCGGCGACACCACGGCGGCGGTCGCGGTCCACCCCACGCCGCTGGGGCCGCTCGTGCTGGCGGCCACGGCCGACGCCCTCGTGCTGTGCTGCTACGGCACCCCCGAGACCGCCGTTGCCCGCCTCACCAGGGCGGGGCTGCGCACCGTCGAGGAGGAGCACGCGGACGCGGGTCGACGCGAGCTGCTGGCGGAGACCCGGACCCAGCTCGACGCCTACCTCACCGGCGCCCGCCGTGACTTCACCGTGCCGGTGGACCTGCGGCTCGCCACGCCCTTCAGCCGGCTGACCGTGGCGGCGCTGGACGCGTTCGTGCCGTACGGGCGCACCGCGACGTACGCGCAGCTGGCGGTGGCGATCGACCGGCCGCGGGCCGCCCGCGCGGTCGGCACGGCCCTGGGCGCCAACCCGGTCTGCGTCGTGCTGCCGTGCCACCGGATCGTCGGTTCCGGAGGCAGCCTGACCGGGTACGCGGGCGGCCTGGCGGCCAAGCAGTTCCTGCTCGGCCTGGAGTCCCGCCGTGACGGCCTGACCGGACAGCACGAGCCGGAGGCCCTGTCCACCGGCCTGACGGCACCCGACGGCCTGATGGCCCCCTGACCGGTGGGCGTCGGGAGATCCCCCGTCACCGGCGCCCACCTCCCCGCCCCCGCACGACCTTCCGTCCCCGGAGAGCTGAGCGCGTGAACGCCTACGACACCCCGTCCCTGCCCGGGCTCGCAGAGCCGGCGGCCCCCGAGTGGCCGGCCCCCGACGCCGACGGGCTGCCCGCACTGCGCCGGCTCGACTGGCCCGCCCTGGCCGCCGAGCTGGACGCGGAGGGCGTCGCGCTGACCCCGCCCCTGCTCTCCGCCGACGAGTGCGCCCGGCTGCGGGACATGTTCGACGAGCCGGGGCTGTTCCGCAGCACGGTGACGATGGCGCGGCACCGGTTCGGCGAGGGCTCCTACCGCTACTTCGCCCACCCGCTGCCCGATCCGGTGTCGGCCCTGCGCCGGGAGCTGTACCCGCCGCTGGCGCGCATCGCCAACACCTGGGCCGCGCGGCTCGGCGAGCCGGAGTTCCCCGACCGTCACGAGGACCTCGTCGCGGCCTGCGCCGCCGAGGGCCAGCACCGGCCGACGCCCCTGCTGCTGCGCTACGGGCAGGGCGGCTACAACTGCCTGCACCAGGACGTCTACGGCGACCTCACGTTCCCGCTCCAGGTGGCGGTGCTGCTGGACCGGCCGGACGAGGACTTCACCGGCGGCGAGAGCGTGTTCGTGGAGCAGCGGCCGCGCGCCCAGTCCCGGCCCCTCGTGCGGCGGCCGGCGCAGGGGCAGGGGCTGATCTTCGCCGTGCACCACCGCCCGGTGCGCTCGGCGCGCGGCTGGAGCCGGGTGATGCTGCGGCACGGTGTGAGCGCCGTCACCAGCGGAGAGCGGCATGTGCTCGGCGTGATCTTCCACGACGCCCGCTGAGACGCCGCGCGGCGAACCTGTGTACGACCGCTGCACCGGCCCGGTTCTGCCGCCTCGCTCCAGGGAACCGGCAGTCTCCGCAACGCCGCTGGTCAGCGCCGCCACTCCCGCTCGTGGAACTGCCGCTCCGGCTGAAGTGTGACTGGAGAACCGCAACAACGCCGTTACGTACGGTCGCTGTTGCGACGGCAGGAGGGATTCGTGACCTGCCTCGTACCACTGTCAACCCGGCGAGTCACCGTAAGGAGCAGTGGCACACATGCAGCACGTACAAGGGGCACGGGACACCCCAGCGGAGCGGGAAGCCCGGCCGGAAGAGGGGGCAAAGCCGTCGAGCGGCTCGCCCTACCGGCTGGGCGCGGCTCTGCTGCAATCGCTCGCGCAGGAGATGAACTCACTTGCCGAGCAGGCGTCCGCGCTGTTGAGCACGCCCCCGGAGAGCCTGTCCCTGGACGCGGACATCTTCGCCCAGATCGCCCGCAGGAACGTTCCACGCTGGCACTTCGCCATGCTCAACGACACCGACCGCAACGACGGGCTCATCGCCGCCCTGGAGCGGGGCATCCCGGCGGGGGCGACCGTGCTGGACATCGGCTCCGGCAGCGGACTGCTCGCCATGGCCGCGGCCCGTGCCGGTGCGAGCAAGGTGATCACCTGCGAGATGAACCCGCTGCTGGCCGAGATCGCCCGCAACGTCATCGACGCGCACGGCCTGTCCGACGTGATCACGGTGTTCGGCAAGCCGTCCACGGAGCTGGACGCCGAGCGCGACCTCGGCGGCCGGGTGGACGTCCTCGTGTCGGAGATCGTCGACTGCGGCCTCATCGGTGAGGGCCTGCTGCCCTCGGTGCGCCACGCCCGCGAGCACCTGCTGGCCCCGGACGGGATCATGCTGCCGTCGGCGGCCCGGCTGCGCGGCAGGCTGGTCAGCAGCGAGGCGGTGCTGAAGCTGAACCAGGTCACCACGGCCGGCGGCTTCGACGTCTCGCTCATGAACACGGTCGCCACCCGCGGCCACTTCCCGGTGCGGCTGGACACCTGGCCCCACCGGTTCCTGTCCGAGGCGGCACCGGTGCTGGAGTTCGACCTGGCACGCGACGCCCTGGAGCCCGGCGAACGCACCCTCACGCTGCCCGCCACCGCCGACGGCGAGGCACAGGCCCTGGTGGTCTGGTTCGAACTGGACATGGGCAACGGCGTCGTCCTGTCCAACCCGCCGGACAACCCCGGCTCGCACTGGATGCAGGGCTGGGTCCCGCTGGAGAAGCCCGTACCGACGAAGGCGGGCGAGACGGTCTCCCTCCGGCTCCGCTGGAGCGACTTCACCCTCCGCGTGAGCCTCTGACACGGCCTCGCCCGGCGCCCGCGCGGCACCGGCGGCCGGACCTTATTCGATTAGGACCAGGGAGCAAGCGATGAGTCACGTCCCCGCGCACGTCCCGTTCGAGCTGAGCGGCGCGGAGCTGCGCGACGCGGTGGTGCAGTACGCCACCGCCCCGATCTACCACGACAACCTGGACTGGCTGAACCACGACAACCCGTACCGCCGGCAGCTCAGGCCCCAGGTCCTGCCCCATCTGAACTACGACAAGATACCGGGCCGGGAGAACATACTCGACTACTCGAGCCTGGCCGTGCAGCGCCTGCTGACCTCGATCTACGAGGCCGACCTCGTGTTCTTCCCGAAGTCCGGACTGAAGGGCAAGGAGGAGGACTTCCGCGCGTTCTACAGCCCGGAGAACCGCGCGCTCGGCGAGCGGATCCGGCCGGCGCTGGAGCGCTACGCCTTCGGCTTCCTCGACGACGAGGTGGAGACGTCCGGGAACTGGACCGCCGAGAGTCTGGACGCCTATCTGGACTCGCTGGACACCAGCGGCGGCCAGGAGCAGTCGCCGGCCGAGAAGGCCATCGCCAACTCGACCGACCCGCAGCGGGCGGCCCGGATGTGGCTGGTGCAGTTCGCCCCGGACTTCCTCTCCGAGGCCTCCCCGATGATGCGCAACGTCCTCGGCTACTACGGCCCGGCCCAGTCCGAGTGGTTCAAGGTCGTCATCGACGAGTACGGCTACGGCGTCCACGACACCAAGCACAGCACCCTGTTCGAGCGGACCCTGGAGTCGGTCGGCCTCGAGTCCGACCTGCACCGGTACTGGCAGTACTACCTCAACAGCAGCCTGCTGATGAACAACTACTTCCACTACCTGGGCAAGAACCACGAGCTGTTCTTCCGCTACGTCGGAGCGCTCTACTACACGGAATCCTCCCTGGTCGACTTCTGCCGCCGCGCCGACCAGCTGCTGCGCGACGTCTTCGGCGACTCGGTGGACACCACCTACTTCACCGAGCACGTCCACATCGACCAGCACCACGGCCGGATGGCCCGCGAGAAGATCATCAAGCCGCTGGTGGAGGCCCACGGCGAGGGCATCATCCCGGAGATCGTGCGGGGCATCGAGGAGTACCGGGTGCTCCTGGACGTCTCCGACTTCGACTTCTCCCAGCAGATCGCGTGGATGGACGACCAGCCCGAGCTGAAGAAGCTGCACGACCCGGTCTTCGAGGGCCTGAAGCAGGGCAAGGTCGACGCGCCCGTGGCGCACATCGTCGAACCCCGTGGCGAGCTGTCCAACACCCACTGCCACGACGGCGACGAGCTGTGCCACATCGTCTCCGGCACCATGCGCTTCGAGAGCGGCCTGGGTTCCTCGCTCACCCTGGAGGCGGGCGAGGGCGTGGTCATCCGGCGCAACCGGCTGCACGGCGCCAACATCGAGTCGGACGAGTGCGTCTACGAGATCCACTCGGTGGGGGACTACCGCAAGTGCCTGTCGTGACCTTCTCCGCCGCGGGGCGGGACAACTGCGTCGTCGTCGCCGGGACACCGTACGTCTACGCGACGGTCGGCGGCCGGGGCTTCGTGATGCGGGCCCAGTGCCCGCACCGCGGCGGCCCCCTGCACCTGGCCGACGTCGCCGAGGACGGTGTCCGGCTCGTGTGTCCCTGGCACGAGCGCAAGACCTCCGTGGCCCGGATGCGCGGGGAGATCCCGGCCGTACGGGTGGGCGAGCGGATCACCGCGGTCTTCCCGGACCGCCCGCCCGCCCGGGGCTGGCCGGCGGATCCGACGGCCTGCGGCGGCGTGGCCCTGGAGCACCGGCCGCTGACCCCTGCGCTCACGCGTTCGCGCGTGACGGCCGGCTGACCTGCCGGCGACTGCAACGCCCCGGGGCCGGCCGGTGTTCTACAGACGGCCGGTACGCGCGCGCCGGGGGCCCGGCATGGTCCCCGGCGCGCGTACCGGACCACGAAAGACCACATGCGAGGAGAGCGGAACATGGGCACGGACGGTGGCAAGCCGTTGCTGCTGCTGATCGGCAGCAGCGCCCGGCGCAGCCGGGAATTCATCCTTCGGTCGGTGAGCCGGCGCTACGCGCTCTGGCTGCTCCAGCCGGCCCAGGTGACCTGGGAGGAGCCCTACGTCGTCGGCAGCACCTCGGTCGACAACACCCGTCCCGAACTCCTCGTCGAGGCCGCCCGGCAGGTGGCCGCCGAGCACGAGGTGGCCGGCGTGTTCTGCTACGACGAGGGCCTGGTCACCCCCGCGGCCCACGTCGCGCAGGCGCTCGGACTGCCGGGGAACTCCCCGGAGACCGTCATAGCCTGCCGGGACAAGAACGCCACCCGGGTCGCGCTGGAGCGGGCCGGGGTCGCCCAGCCCGCGTCCATCGGCGTGCGCTCCCTGGAGGAGGCACGGCAGGCGGCCGAGAAGATCGGCTTCCCGGTCGTCCTCAAGCCCCGGGGCCTGGCCGGCGGCATGGGCGTGCGCCGGGCCGACGGGCCCGGCGACGTGGAGAGCGCCTACCGGGCGGCGTCCGGCGCCTCCTACCCGGGCGTTCCCGTCTTCGACGTGTCGGTGCTCGTCGAGGAGTACGTCGACGGCCCCGAGATCAGCGTCGACGCGGTCTTCTTCGAGGGCGAGGGCACCCCCCTGGCGGTGGCGCGCAAGAAGGTGGGGCTCGCGCCCTTCTTCGAGGAGACCGGCCACGAGGTCGACGCGGCCGACCCGCTGCTGACCGATCCGCAGCTCCTCGAGGCGCTGCGGGCCAGCCACGCCGCGCTCGGCTTCCACACCGGCGTCAGCCACACCGAGTTCCGCCTGACCGCGAACGGCCCGCGCCTGATGGAGGTCAACGCCCGCCTCGGCGGCGACATGATCCCCTTCCTCGGTGAGCTGGCCACCGGCGTCGACGTGGCGCTGGCCGCGGCCGACGTCGCGGCCGGCCGGCGCCCGGAGACGACGGCGACCCGGCGGCGGGCCGCGGCGATCACCTTCCTGTACCCCGAGCACGACACCGAGATCGAGTCGGTGACCGTGCACGAGGACCGGTTCTCGCCGGACGTCCACAGCGCGGACGTGATGGCCGACCCGGGAGCGGTGCTGCGGCTGCCGCCGCGCGGCTACATCTCCCGCTACGCCCGGGTCATCACCCTCGCGGACTCCGTCGAACAGGCCCGGGCGGCACTGCTGCGGGCGCCGGAGATCGTCGAACTCGCGGGCCGCCCGGTGGAGGAGTCCCCCTGATGAGCCCCGGAAAGACCTCGTCCGAGCCGGGGAAGGCCGGCCGGCCGTCGATCGTGCAGACCCTGCGGGGCATCCCGGGCCCCATCTGGCTCGTGCTCGTCGGCATGCTGGTCAACCGGCTCGGCAACTTCCTCCAGATCTACCTGGTCCTCTACCTCACCGCGAAGGGCTTCTCCGCGACCGAGGCGGGCCTGGCGCTCGGCGCCTACGGTGTGGGCTCGGTGGTCGGCGTGCTGGTGGGCGGCACGGCGTCCGACCGGATCGGCTACGCCTGGACGATCGTCGGCTCCATGGCGCTCGCCGGGCTGGGCACGCTGAGCCTGCCCCACCTGAACAGCCTGCCCCTGATCATCGCGGTGGCCTCGGTCATCGGGCTCCTGGCGCAGATGTACCGGCCGGCCTCCTCGGCGCTGTTGGTGGAGCGCACGGCCGAGGACCACCACGTGATGGTGTTCGCCGTCTACCGGATGGCGTTCAACCTCGGCACCACGGTCGGCCCGCTGCTCGGCGCGCTGCTGATCAGCCACTCGTACAACCTGATCTTCTACCTGGAGGCGACGGCCCAGCTGGTCTTCGCCGCCTTCGCCCTCGTCCTGGCGCGCTCCGGGGGCGCGGCCCGGCCCGCCGCACACGACGCGGACGGCCCCACCCGGTCGTACGCCGCCGTGCTGCGGGACACCCGGTACGTGCTGTTCCTGCTGGCGCTGTTCCTCAACGCCGTCGTCTACATCCAGCACACCTCCGCACTGCCGCTCCAGATCAAGGCCGACGGACACGGCGTGACGTTCTACTCCACCCTGCTGTCACTGAACGCCGTCATGGTCATCTCCCTGGAGCTGCTGTTCACGAAGTACGTGCAGCACCTGCCCGGCAAGCTCGCGGTGGCCCTCGGCGTCGGCCTGGTCGGCGTCGGGATGAACCTGTACGTGGCCGGACCCAGCATGGCCATGTACGTCGTGGCGACCGTGGTGTGGACGTCGGGCGAGATGATCGGCACACCGACCGCCTCGGCCTGGCCGGGCAAGGTCGCCCCCGAACACCTGCGGGGGCGCTACATCGCCGCCGCCGCCTTCCCCATGCAGATCGGCTACGCGATCGGCCCCGTGCTGGGCGTCGCCGCCTGGCAGGCGTCGTC
Source organism: Streptomyces sp. NPDC014991 (assembly GCF_043080665.1). Lineage (NCBI taxonomy): Bacteria > Bacillati > Actinomycetota > Actinomycetes > Kitasatosporales > Streptomycetaceae > Streptomyces > Streptomyces sp. NPDC014991. The sequence goes on along the minus strand of NZ_JBIBVY010000009.1, from coordinate 52,050 downwards.
GGCCTCCGTGTGGTGGCTGTCGGGGCTGCTGACCGTGGGCGCCGTGGCCGCCGTCCTCGCCGGCATGGGCGAACGGCCCGCGGACGCGGACCCCGGCGCCACCACCCCGGCCGACGAGCAGGCCGGGCGGACCGGACCGGTCGCCGCCGACACCCCCTGACCCTGTCCCACCCCATCAGTCCGTGCCGTGGGTTCCGGCACCCAGTCCCCGGAAAAGAGCGAGCTGCGCATGGCGTACGCCGATGGCATCGAGAAGTTCGTGGAAACCGTGAACGGCGCGCTGCCGCCCGACTTCTACACCTACCCCGTCGACCGGCAGCGCGTCCTGTACGACTCGCTGACGGAGGTTCTCCCCATCCCCGTCCCCGACGGTGTCCGCCACCGGGACGCGACCGTCGTCCACGAGGGCCGCACCGCCCGGATCCGTATCTACGAGCCGGCCGAACGCGCCGGCAACGCCGTGCTCTTCTACATCCGCGGCGGCGGCTTCGTCATCGGATCGCTGCACAGCCATCACAGCCTGGTCGCCGAACTGGCCGACCGTACCGGCCTGGTGACCATAGCCCTGGACTTCGGCATGGCGCCGGAGAACCCCTTCCCCGGCCCGCTGGAGGACTGCTACGCCGGCCTCTGCGGCACTCTCGCCGACCTGCCCGGGCTCGGACTGGACGGCCTCGACCCGGACGGCGCGGTGATCTGCGGCGAGAGCTCCGGGGCCAACATGGCCGTGGTGCTGTCGATGATCGCCCGCGACCGCGGCGGCCCCCGGCTGCGCGGCCAGGCGGTGATCAGCCCGGTCCTGGACTTCACCCGCTGGCGGAACGGCGGCGAGGACGCCCCGCTGCTCTCCGGCGGCGAGATGGAGTTCTACACGGCCTGCTACTGCCCGCAGCCGGAACAGGCCACCGACCCCTACGTCTCGCCGCTGCTGGGCGCCGGGTTCCACGACCTGCCGCCGGCCTACGTCGTCGGCTGCGCGATGGACTCGCTGTGCGTGGACGCGGAGAAGTACACCGCCCTGCTCAGGGAGAACGGCACGCCCGTGACCTATGTGCGGGAGGAGGGCATGGTGCACGCCCCGGTGCGCGCCCGGCGGGTCAGCGAGCCCGCGGCCGACTTCTTCGCCCGCTACTGCGCCGCCGTCTCCGCCCTGGCGGCGAAGGAGAGCGTCGATGGCCGGCACTGACCCGCTCACCGAGCCGGGGCCCGGCCCCTGCGTCATCGTCGACCCCTACTCCTCGGGCGCCCTCTTCACCGAGGCCCTGCGCGGCCAGGGCGTCCCGGTCGCGGCCGTGGTGAGCAGCCCGCGCCCGCCCGAGGCGTTCGCCTCCTCCTATCGGCCGCAGGACTTCCCCGACGTCATCGTGTACGACGGCGACCTGGACGACGTCGTACGGCGGGTACGGGCGCTGGAGCCGCGCTGTGTCATCGCCGGCTGCGAGTCCGGCGTGGAACTGGCCGAGCGGCTCGCCCCCCGGGTACTGCCCGGGCTGAGCAACGTGCCGGAGCTGGCCGAGGCCCGCCGGGACAAGAGCCGCATGGCCGAGGCCGTGCGGGCGGCCGGGCTGCCGGTCATCCCGCAGCTGTGCACCTCCGACGTCGAGGAGGCGGCGGCCTGGCTGGAGCGCGAGGGCCTGTCCGGCGCCGACCTCGTGATCAAGCCGCCGAAGAGCGCCAGCACGGACGGCGTCGTCAAGGTGCAGGGCGGCACGGACTGGCGGGCCGTGTTCGAGCGGCAGATCGGCCGGGTCAACCAGTTCGGCGAGGTCGACGACCGGCTGCTCGTGCAGAAGTTCGTCACCGGCACCGAGTACGTGGTGGACACCTTCAGTCACGACGGCAAGCACTCCCTCGTCGACGTCTGCGCCTACGGCAAGGTGGACAACGGCCCGCACATGGCCGTCTACGACACCATGCGGTGGCTGCCGCCGGACGAGCCCGCCGTCGCCGTCCTGGCCGAGTACGTCTTCGGCGTGCTGGACGCGGTGGGCGTCCGCTTCGGCTCCGCCCACGTCGAGGTGATGGGCACCGCCGACGGTCCCGTCCTCATCGAACTGGGCGCCCGACCGCACGGTGGCGGCCAGCCGCGGTTCAACCGCAACGCCACCGGCGACAGCCAGATCGACCGGACGGTGCGCTGGCTCACCGGGGGCGAACTGCCGCAGAGCTACGAGCTGCTGACCCACCAGATGTGCGTCTTCCACATGGCCCGCCGCTCCGGGGAGGTACGCGGCACGGCCGTCCTGGACGAGATCCGGTCGCTGCCGAGCCACCACTTCTCGGTGCAGAACCTGTCCGACGGGGATCACGTGCCCGTCACCCGGGACCTGGTCGACAGCCTCAACTTCGGGTTCGTGATCCTCGCCCACCCGGACGAGGAACAGATCAAGCGGGACTACCGGGCCGTCCGCGCCCTGGAACAGCGGCTGGTCATCGGAGAGCCGTGATCAACGCGCTCGCGTTCCTGACGAGTTCACTGGTGGTGATCATGGCGCCGGGTCCCGACCTGGCCCTGATCACCCGCCTGGTGCTGGCCGGCTCACCGCGTACGGCGGCGCCCGCCGCGTTCGGGATGATCGCGGCGGGGGCCGCGCAGGCGGCCCTGGGCGCCCTGGGCCTGGCCGCGCTGCTCGCCGCGCGCCCGGACCTGTTCACCGCCTTCCGCTGGGCGGGTGCCGCCGTCCTGCTCGTCTGGGCCTACCGGGCCGCGCGCGCGGCCCTGCGTCCGCCGGAGCCCGCGCCCCCGGGCCCGCAGGAGCGGACGCAGCCGGACGGGCCCCCGCACGGCAGGCGCCGGGCCTTCGCCCTGGGACTGCTGTGCACCGGCTCCAATCCCAAGGTCGGCATCTTCCTGATGGCGTTCCTGCCGCAGTTCGTGCCGGCCGGGATGAATCCGACCGCCGGGGTGGTGGTCCTGGCCTGCTGTTACCTCCTCCTGGTACTCGTGTGGCTGCTGACCTGGATGCGGCTGGTGCACCGGCTGGCCCGGCACCTGAACTCCGCGTCGGCCCAGCGCCTGACCAACGGGCTCACCGCCGCCGTCTTCGGCGTGTTCGCGGTGCGCCTGGCCCTCGGCGGATGACCGCCCGCCGCCGGGCCGGAGCCGGCCCCCGCCCGCGTCCGGGGGAGCGAGGCCGCTCAGACCGTCTGGAAGCGCTCCTCGTCCTGGTCGAGCAGCGCCTGCGCGTACCGCAGCAGCGGGGCGGACATGCTGAACCGGCCGGGCGCGTGCTCCCGCAGCAGACTCGCGTCGACCAGGCGGTACAACGTCCACCTCGTCTCCGCCGGCGTCATGCCGGCCGCGTCGGCCAGGGAGTACGCGGTGATGCTGTTGCCGTCGGTCCGGCCGAGCAGCCGGAACACCCGGCGCGCCGGCTCCGGGAGCGCCGCGTAGGACAGCTCGAAGGCCGTCTGGACGGAGGACAGCAGCAGGTCCCCCGGGACGGAGGGCCGCCGGAAGAGCCCGGCGTCCTGCAACTCCACGTAGTACTGCGCGATGCTGAGGCAGGGATGCTGCGCGAGACGCGTGGCGATGATCCGCATCATCAGCGGCAGCCCGCCGCAGTACCGGCCCAGGGCCATGGCGGCCAGCGCCTCCGCCCCGACCCGTTCCGGTCCCAGCAGCCGCCCGAGCAGTGCCAGCACGTCCTCGTCGTGGAGCGCGTCCACGAAGACCCGCCGGACCCCGTCCCTGGCCACCAGGCCGGGCAGCGTGTTGCGGCTGGTGACGAGCACGGCGCAGCCGGCGTCCCCCGGGATCAGGGGCCGTATCTGGTCCTCGTCGCGGGCGTTGTCCAGGACGACCAGCACCCTTCTGCCGGACAGCCGGGTGCGGAACAGGTTCGCCGCCTCGTCCAGGGTGTCCGGGATGCTGCTGTCCGGGACGCCGAGGGCCCGCAGGAACGAGGCCAGGGCGGCCAGGGCGTCGAGGGGACCCCGGTGCGCGTGGCCGTGCAGGTCGATGTAGAGCTGCCCGTCCGGGAAGCGGTCGAGCACCCGGTGCGCCCACCGCAGCGCCAGCGCCGTCTTGCCCACGCCGGGCGGCCCGGTGATCAGCGCGGCCGGCACCTGTCCGTCCCGTTCGCCGGCGGCGAGGAACAGCTGGTCCAGGTCCCGGAGCTGGTCGGCGCGCCCGACGAAGTGCCGGGTCCTGGCCGGCAGCTGCGACGGCCTGACCTCCGGCGGCGGATGAGGGGCCGCCGGCCCGTCGTGCCGCGGGGCGTCCGCCGGCTGCCGGGTCAGCAGCCCGTTCCTGGGCCAGGTCAGCTCCTGCTGGAGAACCCGCAGATGGGCCTGGCGCATCTCCGGTCCTGGCTGGAGTCCCAGTTCGCTGTCGAGGCGCTGGGTGACGTCGGCGAACACCCGCAGCGCCTCGTACTGCTCGCCGCAGCTGGCCAGCGCCAGCATGAGCCGTGCCTGGAGTCCCTCGTGCAGCGGTTCGTCCTCGGCGGCGGCGCGCAGCGCCGGCACCACCTGCTCGGGCTGCCGGAACCGAAGGGCGAGATCCGCGTACAGCAGCAGGTTCTCGATCCGCAGGCGGACCGCGGCCGTGGCCGCCGGATGCAGGGCGAGCACCGGCTCGTCCGCCAGGATCGGGCCGCGCCAGCAGTGGTGGGCGAGCGAGGCGAACTCGTGGGCGGCCCTGGCCTCCCCGGCGGCATGGGCCTGCCGCGCCTTCTCCGCCAGACCCCGGAACCGGGTCAGGTCGACCTGGTCGCGCCCCAGGGACAGCGCGTAGCCGGTCGGGGTGCGGATCAGGTACGAGGTGGCCTGTCCGGCGGGGCCGGACTCCGGGGAGCGCAGCAGCCCGCGCGCCTGGCTCACGTAGGTGTGGATGAGGTTCTGGTAGGAGCGCGGCGGCTCCTTCGGCCAGAGGGTGCTGCCTATTTCGTCGAGTCCGGCCGGCTGGGGGTGGCAGAGCGCCAGCAGGGACAATAAGCGCCGCAGTTTGAAAGCGCGCACTTCGCTGACGACGCCGTCGCGCTCGATGGTCAGAGCGCCGAGAATCCCGATGCGCAGGCCCGCTCTGTCCTGATCGGCGGGTTTCCGCATATTGGTCATGGAACGCCGCAGGTCGTCGACGTCGAGTCCGAGAACGACCGCCAGGCTGCGCAGGGTTCGCTCCTGCGGCTGTTCCACCCGACCGCTCTCGATGTCCCGCAGGGTCCGCACGGCGACGCCGGCCAGCTCGGCGAACTGACGCTGCGTCAGGCCCGTGCGCTGCCGGAACGTGCGGATCTGGGTGCGGACGGACAGCGGTTCTGCCGGATGGAGGCGATGGCTCGTGGCCGTTCCGGCACTTCGAAGGTTCGACATGGTCCCCCCGCCGCCGAGTGATGGCTCAGCTCGTGATCAGAATGTCCCCGGGTGATCTCGACTTTGTGATCTCTGATCCCCGGCACCGCTCGATCGGGAATGATCGTAGATCGAGTGGCTGGTTACCGCAATTGACACTCTGGTGAACGACTCGGCGCCCGGCAAAAGTCCCCGGTATCGCGGCAGAATTCCGGTCACATATTGTTGTCCGAAAAGTAAGTTGACGGGCACCCCCGAGGACCGTACTCCGGGGTGCCCGTCCGCCTGCCGGGCCTCAGCGGCCCGCGAGGGGGTTCTTCAGGCTGCCGGCCAGCTGGAGCGCGCCGGACGGATCGGCGAGGTCCACCATCTGCCGGTTGTCGCGCAGCTGGAGCCGGTTGAGACAGGACAGCGGGAACTCGGGCGCGAACATGTCGTACTGGCCGAACTTGTCCGCCAGCCCCGGGTTCGCCTCCTGGTACTCGCGGGTCACCTCGGCGACCGTTCGCCAGAAGTCGTCCTCCGACAGGACGCCCTCGGCGGCCAGGAGAGCGGCGAGGAAGCGGAAGAAGCAGTCGAAGACGTCGGTGAAGACCGACAGCAGCTTCTTGTCGTCCGGCACCTCGACGCGGATCCGCCGCACCTGTGGCGGCAGGGCCGCGTCCGGGTCCATGACGGCGATCTCCTCGGCGATGTCCTTGTAGACCGCGCGCTGCACGGCGCCGTCCTTCAGCACGAGGATCGTGTTCTCACCGTGCGGCATGAACACCAGGTCATAGGCGTAGAAGCTGTGCAGCAGCGGGGTGTAGTAGGCCCGCAGGTACTGCCGCAGCCACACGGTGGGCGCGAGGCCGGAACGCTCGATCAGCGCGCCCGCGAAGGAGGCGCCCCGGTGGTCCACGTGCAGCAGGGAAGCCATGGTCGCGAGGGACTCGCCGTCCCGCAGCGAGGACACCGGGCTCTCCCGCCACAGCGCGGCCAGCATCTTGCGGTACGGCGAGTAGCGGTCGGTGGCCTGCTCGTACTCCAGGTGCCGGTAGCCGACGGCCGCCCGCTCCCGGATGATCGTCAGACCCGTCGACCTCAGTACCGGGTCGTTCTCGATCAGCTGGGCCAGCCAGTCGTTGATGGCCGGGGTCGCCTCCATGTAGGCGGCCGACAGGCCCCGCATGAAACCCATGTTGAGCACCGACAGGGCGGTCTTCACATAGTGCTTGCGCGGGTCGCTGGTGTTGAAGAACGTCCGGATCGACTGCTGCGCCAGGTACTCGTCGTCGCCCTCGCCGAGGCACACCAGGTGACCCCGGGCCACCTCGGCGGCGAACGTGACGCTGAGCTTGTTCCACCACTGCCAGGGGTGGACCGGGATGAACACGTAGTCGGCGGGGTCGAGGTCCCGGCCGGTGAGGACGGCGTGGAAGCGGCGCACCGCCGGCTCGCCCAGCTCCTCGCGCAGGAAGGACTCGTACGCGATGCCGGCGCCCGCCGTGAACGCGGCCCGCGAGCGGTGCGCGGCCAGCCACACCAGCCGGACGGGGTGCGCGGTCTCGGGGGCGTACGCCAGGTACTCGTGGATGCCGAACCCGAGCCGTCCGTTGTTCGCGACGAAGCAGGGGTGGCCCTCGGTCATCGCGGTCTCGATGGTCTGGAATCCGCCGCGGGCCAGCTCGGCGGAGGTCACCTGCGGCTTGGCCAGTTTGTAGCAGGTGCTGGAGAGGGTGGAGGAGATCTCCTCCAGGTAGACCGGCAGGATCTCGTCACTCAGTCCCAGGGACCGCCGGAACTCGAGGAAGAAGTCGAGCGCGGCCAGGGGCAGCCGGTCCCCGTCGCGGTGCCGGGTGACGGACCCGGCGTCGACCTGCCAGTGGTCCAGGGCCCGCCGTACGGCGGAGAACCGGTAGGTGGTGTGCCCGTCGTCGCTGCGGACGGTGTACGCGTCGCCGTCCGGCTCGGGCGTGAGCAGCCGCTCGTGCGCGAACTCGGCGAGTGCCTTGCGGACCAGCAGCCGGTTGGCGGTCTCCCAGCGCTCGGGGGACAGGTGGGCCACGGCGTCGGTGACGGTCATGCGGCCACCGCCCGCTCGAACCGCTCGCGGGTGCAGAAGCTCAGCAGGGCCTTCTTCTCCGGTTTCCGGATCTCCCGCTCGGGCACGAACCCGACGGCCTCGTTCAGGGCGTGCACGGCCGTGTTGCGGACGTCCGGCTCGACGACGACGCGTGTCACCGCCGGGTCCTGGAAGAGGTGGGCGAGCACGGCGGTGATGACGGACCGGGTGAACCCGTGCACGGGCGTGCCGGTCGCCGGGACGAGGAAGTGCATGCCGACGTCCCCGGGCCGCGGCTCGTACAGCCCGCTCAGTTCCCGGTGCGCGGGGTCGTACGTCTCCATGAGGAAGGCGGGGACGCCGTCGCGCAGCCCGAGCAGCGCGTGGTGGTGCTCGTCCGCCGCGATCTCCGTGTAGGCGCGCTCGACGTCCGCCTCGCTCGCGTCCTGCATCATCCAGAACACCGCCTTGGGATGGGTGACCCAGGAGTGCAGCAGCTCCGCGTCCTTCGGCGGGTCGACGGGACGGAAGGTGAAGGTCATACGGCGAACTCCTGGAAGGCGATGGTCTTCTCGACCGGGTAGTGCTCCGTGCCGAGCAGCTCACGGATGATGTACGCGTTGCGGTACGCGCCCATGCCCAGGTCGGGGCTGGTGATGCTGTGCGTGTGGACGCCGGCGTTCTGGAGGAAGACGCCCCGGCCGGTGTGGTCGATGGTGTAGTTGCGGGCGATGTCGAAGTTGCCCCGGCTGTCGTAGCGCAGCCGGTCGCGGACGGGCCGGAGGAACTCCGGTTCGGCGTACCGGTAGCCGGTGGCCAGGATCAGGCCCTCGCTGGTCAGCTCGTAGTCCTTCTCCTGCTCCTCCTGGCGCAGGCCCAGAACGTACGTGCCGTTCTCGTGACGGGCGCTGGTGAGGGCGGAGTTGGTGAGCAGCCGGGTGGGCACCGGGCCGCCGAGGCTCTTGCGGTAGAGCAGGTCGAAGATCTCGTCGACCAGGTCGCCGTCGATGCCCTTGAACAGGCCCTTGTGCGCGTCGGTGAGGCGGTAGCGGGTGGCCTCGGGCAGGGCGTGGAAGTAGTCGACGTACTCCGGGCTGGTCATCTCCAGCGTGAGCTTGGTGTATTCGAGCGGGAAGAAGCGGGGGGAGCGGGTGACCCAGTTCAGCTGGTAGCCGTGGACGTCGATCTCGCCGAGCAGGTCGTGGTAGATCTCGGCCGCCGACTGGCCGCTGCCGACCAGCGTGATCGATCTCTTGCGCTGGAGTTCCGCCTTGTGGTGCAGGTAACGGGAGTTGTGGATGAAGTCGCCGTCCAGGTCCCGGCAGGCGTCCGGGAGGTGCGGCGGGGTGCCGGTGCCCAGGACCAGGTGCCGGGCGCGGTAGGTGTCACCGGCCTCGGTGCGCACGACGTACGTCTCGTCCGTGTCCTCGTACGTCACCTCGGTGACCGTGGCGCCGAAGCGGACGCTGCTCAGCCGGTGCGCGGCCCAGCGGCAGTAGTCGTCGTACTCGACGCGCAGCGGATAGAAGTTCTCGCGGATGTAGAACGAGTACAGTCTGCCTTTCTCCTTCAGGTAGTTGAGGAAGGAGAACGGCGACGTCGGGTCGGCCAGGGTGACCAGGTCCGACATGAACGGGGTCTGGAGGTGGGCGCCGTCCAGGAACATGCCGGCGTGCCACTCGAAGTCGGGTTTGGCCTCCAGGAAGACGCCGTCCAGCTCGGCGATCGGCTCGGTGAGGCAGGCGAGGCCGAGGTTGAACGGACCGAGTCCGATCCCCACGAAGTCGTATGTGGTGCGGTGGGCTTCAGGACGCGCGGTCAAGGGACTCTCCCAGGTACTGCTCGGCATGGCCGGCGATCAGGTCGAGGACGGCGGTGATGTCGGCCGTCGTGGTCTCGGGGTTGAGCAGGGTGAACTTCAGGTAGTGGCGGCCGGCCACCTTGGTGCCCGCGACCACGGCGTCACCGGAGGCGAACAGGGCCTTGCGGGCGTACAGGTTGGCCCGGTCGGTCGCGGCCGGGTCGGTGACGGCCGTCGGGACGTAGCGGAAGACCAGGGTGGACAGGGTGGGCTCGACGACGACGTCGTAACGCGGGTCGGCGGCGAGCAGCTGATAGCCCTCCCGCGCCAGGTCGCAGACCTCGTCGAAAAGCTGTCCGATGCCGTCGGCGCCCATCGTGCGCAGGGTGAGCCACAGTTTCAGGGCGTCGAAGCGGCGGGTGGTCTGGAGGGACTTGTCGACCTGGTTGGGGATACGTTCCTGCACCATGCGGCGCGGGTTGAGGTACTCCGCGTGGTAGGTCGCGTGCCGCAGGGTGGCGGCGTCCCGGACCAGCAGCGCCGACGAACTGACGGGCTGGAAGAAGGACTTGTGGTAGTCGACGGTGACCGAGTCGGCGCGCTCGATGCCGGCGATCCGGTCCCGGTACCTGAGCGAGGCGAGCAGCCCGCAGCCGTAGGCGGCGTCGACGTGCATCCAGACGCCGTACTGGGCGCACAGCCCGGCGATCTCCGGCAGCGGGTCGATGGAGCCGAAGTCGGTGGTGCCGGCGGTGGCGACGACGGCCATGGGGACCAGGCCGTCCTTCGCGCACCGCTCCAGTTCGTGCGCGAGGGCCACCGTCTGCATGCGCTTGTCGTGGTCGACGGGGATCGTGACGACGGCGTCCTGCCCCAGGCCGAGGATTTTCGCGGACTTCCTGACGCTGAAGTGGCTCGCCTCCGAGGCGAAGACGCGCAGATTCGCCGGGCCGCCGGTCTTGGCCTCCTCCCGGGCCAGCAGCAGCGCCTGGAGGTTGGACTGGGTGCCGCCGGAGGTGAACACGCCGTCGGCGGACGGTCCGAGGCCGACCCGGGCGGCCGTCCAGTCGACGAGCCTGCGCTCGATGAGGGTGCCGCCCGCCGACTGGTCCCAGGTGTCCAGGGAGGAGTTGACCGCGGAGAGCACGGCCTCGCCGAGCACCGCCGGGATGACGACGGGGCAGTTGAGGTGGGCGAGGTAGCGGGGGTGGTGGAAGTAGACCGCGTCCCGGAGGTAGACGTCCTCCAGCTCGTCCAGGACGGCGGAGGTGTCGCCCAGGGGGCGGTCGAGGTCGATCGCGTCGATGCGGGGCGCGAGCGCGTCCACGGTGACGCCGGTGAACGGACGCCCGGTGCCGGCGAGTTTGGCCGCCACCCGCTCGACTCCTTCGGTCACGGAGCGGCGGTAGTGCTCCGCGGTGAGGCCATTGAGCAGGTGCGAGCGCATGTGGGGGTCCTCCGAGGGGACGGTCCGTCCGGATCAACTTAGGTTAGCCTAACCTAAAATCCTCGGGTCAGGGTATGCCTCGCCGAGGCCGGGTCACGGTGATGACAGAGCGTCAGACGGCGCGGAGCTGCTCCTCGGTCATCCCCCGCCGCCAGTACCCGACGAAGGTGACGCGCCGCCGGTCCACCCCGCACTCGGTGACGAAGTGCCTCCGCAGCGCCTTCACCTGACCGGACTCGCCCGCGATCCACACGTACGGCCGCTCGACGCCAGTGAGCCCGGCGGCCCGCACGGCGTCGACGGCCGTGGGAGCGGGCGTACCCGCCGCGCCCTCGCGCCGCACCAGCCAGGTGACCTCCGCGTCGGCCTCCGTGCGCACGTCCTGGATGTCCCCGGCGTGCGGCACCTCCAGCCAGGCCCGCACCCGGGTGCGGGCGGGCAGGGACTCGAGGATCGCGGTCGCCGCGGGCACGGCCGTCTCGTCGCCGCACAGCACGACGAGGCCGGTGTCCCCGGGCGGACGGAAGCGGATCGCGCGGTTGTCCGCGAGGGCCGGGCCGAGCAGCAGCACACGGTCTCCGGCGGCGGCCCGCGCGGCCCAGCGGGAGGCCGGCCCGGCGGGGGAGGTGGTGCCCGGTCCGACGCCGTGCAGCGCGAAGTCGATGTCGATCTCGGCCGTCTGCCCCAGGGCGTCCCGCCGCAGGGCCCGCAGTGTGTACGAACGCATCACAGCCCGTACGTCGTCCGGGAGTTCGCGCCAGCCCTGCCACCAGCTGTCGCCCAGTTCCAGCGGGACGACCGGCTCGGTCTGCCCGGGGTGCGGCAGGAACAGCGACAGGGACTGGTCCCGGCCGTGGGAGTGGAAGGCGTGCAGATCCGGACCGGCGAAGGTCACCCGGACCAGGGACGGACCGAGCCGCCTCGTCCGTACGACCTGGAGGGAGAAGAAACGGAACGGGGCGGCCACGGCCGTTGTCATGGGGGCTCCTGAGGGATGCGGGGAGGCGGCGTGCCGCAGGGGGCGCCGGAAGAACCGCGCGACGAGCCACGACCAGCCCGCGGTTCCCCGGCACGATCCGGACGAGAGGCCCTAGCTGACCTTCCTGGCCTTCTCCAGTGCCTCGGCGAGGGCGGTGAGCAGTGGCACGCACTTGTCGTACGAGAGGATCGGCTCCGGGGAGCGGGAGATGACCTGGCCGGCCTTCACCGCGGGGAGCTTCTTCCAGGTGGCCTTGCTGATGTCGGCCGGCTGGATGGCCGAGGAACGGTCGTCCATCATGATGATGTCGGCCTGGTACTTGTCGACGTTCTCCCAGCTCAGCGACTCGTACCAGCCGCCGCCCTTGGCCTTGGCACTCGCCGGCGGCTCGACGAAGTCCACCCCGAGGGACTTGAAGTACTCCAGGTCGACGGACAGGTCGGTGCCGGAGACGTAGAAGAGCTGGTCGCTCGCGCTGGCGGCCATCACCTTGATGCCGGGCTTGGCCCTGGCGGCGGCGCGCAGCCGGGCGGCGGCGTCCTCGAAGCGCTTCTTCGCCGCGGTGACCTCGGCGGCCTTCAGGTCCGCGCCCAGCGATCCGGCCAGCTCCCACATCCGCTGGAGCGGCTCCGTGAGCGGGCGGTCGTACACGGAGATGCCGACGCTCGGCGCCAGCTGGGAGATCTTCTTCTTCGACTCGTCGGGTACGTACCACAGGGTGCCGGCGTCGTCGAACATCGTGCTGATGAGCACGTCCGGCGCCAGGGAGGCGTACTTCTCGATGCTGAACTGGCCCCAGGCGTTGCCGAGGACGGTCACCTTGCTGATGTCCATGTCGCCGGCCTGGACGTCGGGCTTCCCGCCGCTGGTCCTCGTCGGGCCGAAGACGCCCTTCACCCGGATGCCGTAGTCGTACAGCGCGGCGGCGACACCGGTGAAGGCGACGATGTTCGCCGGGACCTCGTCCAGCTTCACGGTCGTGCCCCGGTCGTCCTTGAACGACCAGGGGCCGGATCCGCCGGCCGCCGTCCCCTTGCCGGAGCCCGTGTCCTTCCCCTTGTCGTCCCCGCAGGCCGCGAGCGCGGCACCGAGTCCGAGGGCGCCGCCCGCGGCGAGCAGGCCGCGGCGAGTGAGACGGGTGGCACGGGCATGGGGCATGGGTGTGACTGCTTTCGAACGGGGCGGGGCGCCCGCCGGACAAGTTCGAAGGTAGGTTAGCCTAACCTCAGAAGATGTCCAGTGGGTGGTGCGCTCCCCAGCCGGCCCGGCGTACCGCCCATGGACCGGCCGGAGTTGACGCAGGCCGCTGCCGCACCACGCCGGGTGCGGCAGGCGTCGCCTCCGCCGTCCCGTCCGCCCGGACCGGCATGCGGTCAGTAGGCCCGGCTCAGCTCACCAGGCCCAGTTCGCGGGCGATCAGCATGCGCTGGACCTCGCTCGTGCCCTCGCCGATCTCCAGGATCTTGGAGTCGCGCCACATGCGGGCCACCGGGTACTCGTTCATGAAGCCGTAGCCGCCGTGGATCTGGGTGGCGTCGCGGGCGTTGTCGACGGCGACCGTGGAGGAGTGCAGCTTGGCCAGCGCCGCCTCCTTCTTGAAGGGTTCGCCGGCCACCAGCCGCGAGGCCGCGTCCCGCCAGGCCAGACGGGCGGTGTAGGCCTTCATCTCCATGTCGGCGATCTTGAACTGGATCGCCTGGTTGGCGCCGATCGGCCGGCCGAAGGCGTGCCGTTCCCTGGCGTACTTCACCGACTCGTCCACACAGCCCTGCGCCAAGCCGGTCGCGAGCGCCGCGATCGCGATGCGGCCCTCGTCCAGGATGCGCAGGAACTGGGCGTAGCCGCGGCCCTCTTCGCCGAGCAGGTTGGCGGCCGGGACCCGGACGTCCTGGAAGGACAGCTCGCGGGTGTCGGAGGCGTTCCAGCCGACCTTCGAGTACGGCGCCGCCACCGTGAAACCGGGCGTACCGGCGGGGACGATGATCGCCGAGATCCGCGGCCGGCCGTCCGGCTTGCGGCCGGTGACCGCGGTGACCGTCACCAGGCCCGTGATGTCCGTGCCCGAGTTGGTGATGAAGCACTTCGTGCCGTTGATCACCCACTCGTCCGTGTCCGGGTCCAGGCGGGCCGTCGTACGGGTCGCCCCGGCGTCGCTGCCGCCGTCCGGCTCGGTCAGGCCGAACGCGCCCAGGATCTCGCCCGCGCACAGCCGGGGCAGCCACTCGCGCTTCTGCTCCTCGGTGCCGTACAGGTGCAGCGGCATGGCGCCCAGCGACACCCCCGCCTCCAGGGTGATGGCCACCGACGAGTCGACGCGGGCCAGTTCCTCCAGGGCGATGCCGAGCGCGAGATAGTCGCCGCCCATGCCGCCGTACTCCTCCGGGAAGGGCAGCCCGAACAGGCCCATGCGGCCCATCTCGCGGACGATCTCGTAGGGGAACTCGTGCCGCTCGTAGAAGTCGCCGATCTTCGGCGCCACCACGTCGTGCGCGAACTCCTCCACCGTGCGGCGGAGTTCCTCCAGCTCGGAGCTGAGACGGTGGTCCATGCTGATCACTGGTCCTTGTGGGAGAGAGCGCGGACGGTACGGGACGGGCTGGGCCGGCCCAGCTGTTCGGCCATCCACACGCTGGTGGCGGTCAGACGGCCGAGGTCGACGCCGGTCTCGATGCCGAGACCGTGCAGCATCCAGACGAGGTCCTCGGTGGCGAGGTTGCCGGTGGCGGACCTGGCGTACGGGCAGCCGCCGAGGCCGCCCGCGGAGGCGTCGACCGTGGTGACGCCGTGGCGCAGGGCGGCCAGGGTGTTGGCGAGCGCCTGCCCGTACGTGTCGTGGAAGTGCACACCGAGCGCGGGGGTCGGCACGCCCCGCTCGTTCAGCAGGGTGAGGAGTGCCTGGACATGGCCCGGGGTGGCGACGCCGATGGTGTCACCGAGGCTCAGCTCGTCACAGCCCATGTCCCGCAGGGCCGTGCAGACCCGGGCCACCTGGTGCTGCGGCACCGCCCCCTCCCAGGGGTCGCCGAAGCACATGGACACGTAACCGCGCACGTGCGCGCCGGCGTCCTTCGCCTGCCGCACCACCGGCTCGAACACGGCCAGGGACTCGTCGACGGTGCGGTTGAGGTTGGCCTTCGCGAAGGACTCGGTGGCACTGGCGAACACCGCGACACGGTCGGCGCCGAGCGCCAGCGCGCGGTCCAGGCCGCGCAGGTTGGGGACCAGGACGGGCAGGGCCACCCCGGCCAGGTCGCTCACCAGCGGATACAGCTGCTCGGCGTCCGCCAGCTGGGGGACCCACTTCGGGTGCACGAAGCTCGTCGCCTCGATCGTCGTCAGGCCCGCGCCGGCCAGCCGGCGGACGAACTCGGCCTTCACCGCGGTGGGTACGGCCGTCTTCTCGTTCTGGAGGCCGTCCCGCGCGCCGACCTCGTGGATCCGCACCCGGGAGGGCAGGTCCTGGGCCGGTACGACCATGGGCAGTGCACCGGCCGTCACCGCGCCACCTCCGCTTCCTCGTCGTGAGGGGCGATGACGGCCAGCACCTGGTCCATGGCGACCGTCGAACCCGGGCTCACGTCCAGCTCGGCGACCGTGCCGGCGTGCGGTGCGGAGATGACGTGCTCCATCTTCATCGCCTCGACCACCAGCAGACTCTGACCGGCACTCACCTCGTCCCCGACGGCCACCTTGACCACGGTGACCGTGCCGGGCATGGGCGCGGTCAGCGAGTCGGCGCCCGCGTGCGCGGCCCGGGTCAGGGAGGCGGCCACCGGGTCGTGGTCGCGCACGTGCCAGGCGTCGCCGTCCCGGCCGATCCAGTCACCGGCCCGGCGGAAGGTGTGCCGGACGCCGTCCAGGGTGACGGCCACCCGGTCCCCGGTGACGGTGTGGGTGCCGCGCGGGCCGTACGTCACCGGTTCGGCCACCCGCAGCGGGAACGCGGGCGGTTTCGGGGTGCCGCCGAGCCGCCAGCCGCTCGGCACGGAGAACGGGTCCACCCAGCCCTGGGCGCGCGGCCGGAGCGCCTCCAGCCGGACGGCCGCCGCCGCCTCGTACACCTCCTCCGGGACGTCCGTGGGGACCAGATCGTCCACGACCCGCTCCACCAGCCCGGTGTCCAGCTCGCCGGCCACGACCGCCGGATGGCCCAGCAGCCGGCGCAGGAATCCCGCGTTGGTCTGCACCCCCAGCGTGACCGTCTCCGCGAGGGCAGCGCGGAGTCTGCGCAGCGCCGTCTCGCGGTCGGGGCCGTAGGCGATCACCTTGGACAGCATCGGGTCGTACAGGCTGCCGACCTCGGTGCCCTCGCTGAGCCCGGAGTCGGTGCGGACGCCGTCGCCGTCGGGCTCGTCCAGCAGCAGCACCGTGCCGCCGGAGGGGAGGAATCCGCGCGCGGGGTCCTCCGCGCAGATCCGGGCCTCCACCGCGTGCCCGGTCAGCCGCACGTCGTCCTGCGCGAAGCCCAGCCGTTCCCCGGCCGCCACCCGCAGCTGCCACTCCACCAGGTCCAGCCCGGTGACGAGTTCGGTGACCGGGTGCTCCACCTGGAGGCGGGTGTTCATCTCCATGAAGTAGTACGAGTCCGGGTCCCCGCCGGGGACGATGAACTCCACCGTCCCAGCGCCCCGGTACCCGCACGAGCGGGCCGCCTGCACGGCGGCCTCGCCCATCGCGGACCGGGTCCGCTCGTCGAGGAGCACGCTGGGCGCCTCCTCGATGATCTTCTGGTGCCGCCGCTGGAGGGAGCACTCCCGCTCGCCCAGGTGGACCACGTTCCCGTGGCCGTCGGCCAGCACCTGGATCTCGATGTGCCGGGGCCGGTCGATCCACCGCTCCACCAGCAGCGTGTCGTCGCCGAAGGAGGCGCGGGCCTCGCGGCGGGCGGCGGTGATCTCCTCGGCCAGCGCGCTCACGTCCCGGACCAGGCGCATGCCCTTGCCGCCGCCACCGGCCGACGGCTTGAGCAGTACGGGAGCACCGATCTCGCGGGCGGCCGCGGCCAGCTCCGCATCGGACAGCCCGCTGCCGCTCGACCCCGGCACCACCGGCACCCCGGCGGCCCGCACCGTCTCCTTGGCGCGGATCTTGTCGCCCATGAGCGCGATGGCGTCGGCCGGCGGGCCGATGAAGACCAGGCCCGCCTCCTCGCACGCGCGGGCGAAGCCCGCGTTCTCCGCCAGGAAGCCGTATCCCGGGTGGACGGCCTGTGCGCCGGTGCGGGCGGCGGCCTCCAGGAGCCGCTCCACCGACAGATAGCTCTCGGCGGCCGGCGCAGGACCGATCCGCACCGCCGTGTCGGCCTCCCGCACATGCCGCGCGTCGGCGTCCGCGTCGGAGAAGACCGCCACCGAGCGCACGCCCAGCGAGCGCAGCGTACGGATCACGCGTACGGCGATCTCGCCCCGGTTGGCGACCAGCACTGTGTCGAACACGGTTCCCCTCCTCACATCCGGAAGACGCCGAACTGGGGATCTCCCAGGGGCGCGTTGGCGCAGGCCGTCAGGGCGAGCCCGAGGACCTGACGGGTGTCCAGCGGGTCGATCACACCGTCGTCCCAGAGCCGGGCGGTGGCGTAGTAGGCGTTGCCCTGGCGCTCGTACTGCGCGCGGATCGGCGCCTTGAAGGACTCCTCGTCCTCGGCGGGCCAGTCCTCGCCGCGCGCCTCGAGCTGGTCGCGCTTGACCGTGGCGAGGACGCTGGCGGCCTGCTCGCCGCCCATGACGGAGATCTTGGCGTTGGGCCACATCCACAGGAAGCGGGGGGAGTAGGCCCGGCCGCACATGGAGTAGTTGCCCGCGCCGTACGAGCCGCCGACGACCACGGTCAGCTTCGGCACGCGTGTGCAGGCCACCGCCGTCACCATCTTGGCGCCGTGCTTGGCGATGCCGCCCGCCTCGTAGTCCTTGCCGACCATGAAGCCGGAGATGTTCTGGAGGAACACCAGCGGGATGCCGCGCTGGTCGCACAGCTCGATGAAGTGGGCGCCCTTCTGCGCGGACTCGGAGAACAGGATGCCGTTGTTGGCGACGATCCCGACGGGGTGGCCGTGGATCCGGGCGAAGCCGGTGACCAGGGTCTGCCCGAACTCGCTCTTGAACTCGGCGAACCGGGAGCCGTCGACCACGCGCGCGATGATCTCGCGGACGTCGTAGGGGGTGCGGGAGTCGACCGGGACGGCGCCGTAGAGGCCGTACGGGTCCACCTTCGGCTCGGCCGGAGCCGTCACCTCCCAGGGCGGGGACTGCCGGGCGGGCAGGGTGGCGACGATGTTCCGGACGATCCGGAGGGCGTGCGCGTCGTTCTCCGCGAGGTGGTCGGTGACCCCGGAGGTCCGGGAGTGGACCTCGCCGCCGCCCAGCTCCTCGGCCGTCACGACCTCGCCGGTGGCCGCCTTCACCAGCGGCGGGCCGCCCAGGAAGATCGTGCCCTGGCCGCGGACGATGACCGCCTCGTCGCTCATCGCCGGGACGTACGCGCCGCCGGCGGTGCAGGAGCCGAGGACGGCCGCGATCTGCGGGATCCCGGCGCCCGACATCCGCGCCTGGTTGTAGAAGATCCGCCCGAAGTGGTCCCGGTCGGGGAAGACCTCGTCCTGCATCGGCAGGAAGGCGCCGCCGGAGTCGACCAGGTACACGCACGGCAGCCGGTTGTCGAGGGCCACCTCCTGGGCGCGCAGGTGCTTCTTCACCGTCATCGGGTAGTACGTGCCGCCCTTGACCGTGGCGTCGTTGGCGACGATCACGCACGCGCGTCCGGCGACCCGGCCGATCCCGGCGATCACACCGGCCGCCGGGGCCTGTCCGTCGTACATCCCGTCGGCCGCGAGCGGTGCCAGCTCCAGGAAGGGCGAGCCCGCGTCGAGCAGGGTGTCGACCCTGTCCCTGGGCAGCAGCTTGCCGCGCGCGGTGTGCCGCGCCCGTGCCTTCTCGCCGCCGCCGAGCGCCGCCGCGGCCAGCTTGGCGCGCAGCTCCTCCACCAGCGCCCGATGGCCCTCCTCGTTGGCCCGCCAGGCCTCCGACGCGGGATCGGCCGCGCTCCGAAGCTCCGGTGCCTCCTGCATCCTGCGGTTCCCCTCACCCGGTGGTCGAACCTGTTAATGAGCGTTAACCATTTCCATCAGGTTAACGACCGCTAACCTCGCTGTCTAGAATTGACGGCATGGTCACCAGAACCGACGCCTCGACCCGCCGCGAGCAGATCCTCAAGGAGGCCGCCCGGCTCTTCGCCGAGCGCGGCTTCCACGGCGTCGGTGTCGACGAGATAGGAGCCGCGGTCGGCATCAGCGGCCCCGGTCTCTACCGGCACTTCCCGGGCAAGGACGCGATGCTCGCCGAACTGCTCGTCGGCATCAGCGGCCAGCTGCTGACCGGGGCCAGGCGGCGGCTGGCGGAGGCCGACGGGGTGCCCGCGAGCCGGGTCCTGGACTCGCTCGTCGAGGGCCACATCGACTTCGCCCTGGACGACCGCCCCCTGATCACCCTCCACGACCGCGAGCTGGACCGCCTGCGCGACAGCGACCGCAAGATGGTGCGCCAGCTCCAGCGGCAGTACGTGGAGCTGTGGGTGGAGGTGGTGCGCGAGGTGCACCCGGGGCTGACCGAGCCGTCCGCCCGCTCGGCCGTCCACTCGGTCTTCGGTCTGCTCAACTCCACCCCGCACCTGGGCCGCGCCGGCACGCTGCCCGGCCGGGGTGCGACGGCGGCCCTGCTGCACCGGATGGCGCGGGGCGCGTTCGCGGCGGCGGCCGAGGGGTGACGGGGCGGGACCGTTCCCCGGGGGCGGTGGCGTACGGGGTTCCGGCGCGGTGGTTCCCTTCCTGACCGCGCGCGGAGGCGGTGTCCCGGTCCGCCGGCGACGGACGGCGTGACGAGCATTACGGCCGAACCCCTGGACGAGGTTTCCTACCGGCCGGTACGGTTGAGTGAGCAAGCGCTTAGCCATCGGGTCGTCACCCAGCCGGGAGAAGCCCGAGGGCGAGCAGCCAGGTACGCGAGAGCGGCGCCGGTCCAGGCGCGAAGAAGGGCGGTGGCGGCGTGCGCCGTACGGTGTTCAACGAGGATCACGAGGCGTTCCGGGAGACTCTTCGTTCCTTCATCGAGGCCGAGGTCGTCCCGGTGTACGACGAGTGGTTCGCAGCCGGCCAGGCGCCGCGCGACTTCTACTACAAGCTCGGCGAACTGGGCATCTTCGGCATCAGCGTGCCCGAGGAGTTCGGCGGCGCGGGTCTGGACACCCACAAGTTCGAGGCCGTCCTCTACGAGGAGACCTCGCGCGCGGGCGTCCAGTTCGGCGGCTCCGGCGTGCACGTGCTGCTCGCTCTGCCGTACCTGAAGATGCTCGCCACCGACGAGCAGAAGAAGCGCTACCTGCCGAAGTTCGTCACCGGCGAGGAGATGTGGGCCATCGCGATGACGGAGCCGGGCACCGGTTCCGACCTCGCGGGCATGAAGACCACCGCCAAGCTCTCCGAGGACGGCACGCACTACGTCCTCAACGGCGCCAAGACCTTCATCACCGGCGGCGTGCACGCCGACAAGGTGATCGTCTGCGCCCGTACGGCCGCGCCGACCGCCGAGGACCGCCGCCACGGCATCTCGCTGTTCGCCGTGGACACCAAGTCCGAGGGCTACTCCGTCGGCCGCAAGCTCGACAAGCTCGGCCTGAAGACCTCCGACACCGCCGAGCTGGCCTTCGTCGACGTCAAGGTGCCGGTCGAGGACCTCCTCGGCGAGGAGAACAAGGGCTTCTACTACCTCGGCCACAACCTGGCCTCCGAGCGCTGGGGCATCGCTTTCGGCGCCTACGCGCAGGCCAAGGCCGCCGTCCGGTTCGCCAAGCAGTACGTGCAGGAGCGCACCGTCTTCGGCAAGCCGGTCGCCCACTTCCAGAACACCAAGTTCGAGCTGGCCGCCTGCCAGGCCGAGGTGGACGCCGCCGAGGCCGTCGCCGACCGCGCCACGGAGGCCCTGGACGCCGGCGAGCTGACCCCCGCCGAGGCCGCCTCCGCCAAGCTGTTCTGCACCGAGGTCGCCCACCGCGTGATCGACCGCTGCCTCCAGCTCCACGGCGGCTACGGCTACATGAACGAGTACCCGATCGCCCGCCTGTACGCGGACAACCGGGTCAACCGCATCTACGGCGGCACCAGCGAGATCATGAAGACGATCATCGCCAAGGACATGGGTCTGTAAAGGTCCCGGCAACCGCCGGCCGGTACAACCGACACCATGAGCCAGGCACTCCAGGATCTCCTCGATCTGCTCGACCTCGAGCAGATCGAGGAGAACATCTTCCGCGGCCGGTCCCGCTCCGCCGTCGTCCCCCGGGTCTTCGGCGGGCAGGTCGCGGCCCAGGCGCTGGTCGCCGCGGGGCGGACGGTCCCCGCCGACCGGCCCGCCCACTCCCTGCACGCGTACTTCCTGCGCACCGGCGACCCCGGCGCGCCGATCGTCTACACCGTGGACCGCATCCGCGACGGCCGGTCCTTCACCACCCGCCGGGTGGTCGCCGTCCAGCACGGCAAGCCGATCTTCCACCTCTCGGCGTCCTTCCAGGTGTACGAGGAGGGCCTGGAGCACCAGGCGGCCATGCCGCCCGCGCCCGACCCGGCGAGCCTGCCCACCTCCCAGGAGCGGCTGCGCGGCTACGGCCACCTCGCGCCCGAGGTGGTGGAGCGCTTCCTCGAGGCCCGCGAGGCGATCGACCTCAGATACGTGGACGAACCGCCGTACGGACGGTTCGGCGAGCCGCGCGACCCGCACTCCCAGGTGTGGTTCCGCACCAACGGCAAGCTGGACGACGACCCGCTCCTGCACGTCGTCCTCGCCACCTACGTCTCCGACATGACGCTGCTCGACTCCGTGCTGCTCGCGCACGGACGCGGCGGCTGGGCCGTCGGCGACGTGGTAGGGGCGTCCCTCGACCACGCCATGTGGTTCCACCGGCCCTTCCGCGCCGACGAGTGGCTGCTGTACGACCAGGAGTCACCCTCCGCCCACGGCGGCCGTGGCCTCGGCCAGGCCCGTATCCACACCCAGGACGGGCGGCTCGCCGTCACCGTCATCCAGGAGGGCGTCGTCCGCGTCCCGCGTTGAGCCGCCGGGGGCACTCGCCACGACCCCCGGCGAGGTCCGCCGGTCCGCACCCCGGAAGGTGCGACCGGGCGGTGCGGGGCGCGCCGCTCCGGATGACGTGTGACGGATGGGGGACTAGGCTCTTGGAGTGAAAGCCGCAGCGAACGGCATGCTCGGCCGGCGAGGTGCGGGAACGTTCGTGCCTCAGCCGCAGCACCCGAAGGCGCCACGACGTACGGGTGGGCTGCAGGCGTCGGCGAAAGCGTCGTGCCGCTCATGACGCAGCGGTGACATCCGAAGACCGCGCCGTCACTTCCCTTCGTCATGGCGGCGCCGGCCATCCACCTCGTGACGCCCCTCCGCGGGGAGCCGCGAGAGACGATGGGAACGGAAGGTATCTCCTATGCGATCACAACGCACGAGGCGACTCGTCGCGACGTCAGCGGCCGGGCTGCTGCTGGCAGGCGGAGCCGCAATCGCCGGGGCCGGCACCGCGTCGGCGTCCTCGGACCACCACGACAATGGCAGCTACAGCCGTCATGACGACAGCTACAACAGCCACCACAACAACTGGTGGAACAACGACGACGACGACCACAACGGTCGCCACCATGGCAACGGTAACGGTCATCACGACAACGGCCGTCACCACGACAACGACGACTGCGACTGACTGACCCGCCCGACCAGCACGGCGTGCGGTCCGGTTCTCCGACCGGACCGCACGCGGCGTGTCGGCAGTCAGTACGTCAGCACGTCACCACTCAGGCCGTAAGTCCCGCCTGAGCCAGCAGATACGCCGTCATCGGGTCGTAGTGCCGAGGGCTGACCACGTGGTCGTCCAGCGGCACGGCGACCTGGAGCGTCCCCTCGGACTCGGCGAGGAACAGCGCCGGGTCGTTGCAGTCGGCGTACCCGACCGAGTCCACGCCGTGCTGTGCCGCGTACCCCGCCCAGCCGTGGTCGGCGACCACCAGATCCGGCAGCGGGCGTCCCTCGCGCTCGAGTCCCGTGAGAACGGCCCGCATCGGCTCACCCGAGTGGGTGTGCCACAGCGTCGCCCCGTGCTCCAGCACGGCCACGTCGGCGAACTGCATGACATACCCCTCGTCCGTCCGCAGGCCGTCCGGGATGACGACGATCTCGCAGCCGGCGGCGCGCAGCGCGGCGGCCGTGGCGCGGTGCACGTCCAGCAGGCCTCCCGGATGCCCGGTCGCGAACAGCACCCGCTGGCGCCCCTCGGCCGCCTTGCGCAGCCGCGCCGCCATGCGCTCCAGCGCGTCCACGGTCAGTTCGGGGTCGATGGTGTCCTGCCCGTACCGGTACTCCGGGTCGTCGTTGACACCCACCCGTTCGGCCATCACCGCGAGCACGTCCTGCTCGTCCGTCCAGCGGTCGCCCAGCTCCAGGCCGAACCAGAAGTTGCGGACACCGTTGGCGAGCTGACGGTAGTGGGAGAGGTTGTTCTCGCGGGGCGTGGCGACGTCCCCCGCGATACGGGTCCTCACCAGGTGGTCGACGAGCTGGGCGCGGCTGGGTGTCCCGGGTATCGGCATGGCTCCCATTGTGGGGCAGTGCCCCGCGCGCGTCCTCGGCATATCGCCCGCTGGGACGGGCGTCACCCGCCCCGTTCGTCACTCCTGCCGCAGCGCGAACCACAGTTCCATGCGCACGTCCGGGTCGTCCAGGTCGGCCGGCAGCAGGGCCGCGCAGCGGGCGATCCGCTGCCGCACGGTGTTGCGGTGCACGTCCAGCGCCACCGCCGTACGGTCCCAGCCGCCGTGCAGTGACAGCCAGGTGCGCAGGGTCTCGGTGAGCGCCGGCTGCCCGGCGAGGGGTGCGAGCAGCGTCCGGGCGTGCGCCCGCGCCTCCGCCCGGGGCACCAGGTCCGTCAGGGCCGGCCGGGCGCTGTGCCGGACCAGGCGGGCGCGGGTGGCGCGGGCGCGGGCCAGGGCCCGGGCCGCCTGGGTGTCGCCGGCCGGCCAGTCGCACGGCGCCACGGCGGCACTGATCCCGAGCGTCCAGCCGGGCTGCGGCTCCGGTTCCCGCCCGGCCGGCACCAGCACCCGTACGAAGTCCCGGCCGACGTCGACCAGCGGTGACCCCAGGGCGGCGCCGAGGGCGGAGGCGGAGACGGCGTCGTGCGGGCCGCCCCGCTCCGGGCCGAGCGGGGCGCCGGGCGGCGACTGCCGGTCCGGCCGCGCGTGCACGACGAGCCACTCACCGGCGCCCAGCAGGGGCGCCACCTCCTCGGGCGGGGCGCCCAGCAGCAGCCGTACCAGCGCGGAGGACCGGGCGGTGCCGGTGCCGCTGCGGTGCTCACCGGTCAGCAGGGACAGCAGGACGGCGGCCACGGAGGCGATGGTGTGATCACCGGGCTCCCGGCGGGGCGTTGCCACACCGAGCACGAAACCCTCACCGGCACCGAGGGCGTAGACGGCGAGATGGGTGGAGCCGAGGGTGTCGGTGGCGGAGGCGGGCAGGGGCCCGGGGCCGCCGCCCGACGTGCCGGGTCCGCCGCCCGGCGTGTGGTCCGTCGTCGGTCCGGCCGTGGGTCTGACCACGCCGGCCAGTTCCGCCAGTGCCGCGCGCACGCCCTGCGCCGGCTCCCGGCCCGCCGCCGCGATCGCGGTGCCGTCGGGGCCGTGCAGGACCGCGTGCCCGCCCAGCCGCTGGGCCAGCCGGCGCAGGACCGACGGCACCGGGTCCGGGCGGGAGGCCGCGGCTGCCAGGCTCTGCTGGGCCTCCGTGACGCGGCGCAGCTCGGCCAGCCGGGCCTGCGCCATCAACTGCCACACCGCGCGGGCCACGCCGGAGAAGGTGGTCTCGGGCGGGACCTCCAGCAACGGCAGGCCGTGGCGGTCGCAGGCGGTGGCCAGGGCGCGGGGCACCGTGTCGTGCACCGGTGCCAGGCCGAAGCCGAGGGCCGCGCCGCCCGCGGCCACGATCCGGGAGACGTAGTCGTCGAAGTACGTCCCCGGTTCCGCCGCCTGCGGGATGTGCACGCCGGCCGTCAGCAGCAGCTCGCCGCCCAGCAGATACGGGTACGGGTCGGCCATCTCCGAGGTGTGCGCCCAGTGGATGACGGCGCCCGGGTCCGCGGGCCCCGCGATCTGCCGCAGGCCGAGGTCCTCCCGGGCCAGCAGGGCCGCGAGCGGCACGGGCGGGGTCGGGGGAACCGCTGGGGCGATCGTCTCCGGCATGGTGTGCGTTTCCTCCATCCCGCCCCGCTCCTGTGGATGAAACGTACTCTTCGCAGCCGCTTTCCGGCCACCTAGTGTCGACGGGGAACGGCAGCCGCGGGTACGGGCGGATGTCCCCGCGATCCGCTGCCGTCACACCCTCAGGTCCCCGCACGACACGCCACCGGAGTCAGCGAAGGAGCACCGCCCATGGCCGTCGACTACACAGTGATCGTCGTCTATCTCGCCGGCATGCTGGGCATGGGGTGGTGGGGCATGCGCCGGGCGAGGTCCAAGAGCGACTTCCTGGTGGCCGGCCGCCGCCTCGGCCCCGTCATGTACTCCGGCACCATGGCGGCGATCGTCCTCGGCGGCGCCTCCACCATCGGCGGCGTGGGTCTCGGCTACCGGTACGGCCTGTCCGGCGCCTGGATGGTCCTCACCATCGGCCTCGGCCTGCTCGCCCTGTCGGTCCTCTTCTCCGCGCGCATCGCCCGCCTGAGGGTCTACACGGTCTCCGAGATGCTCGACCTGCGCTACGGCGGCCGGGCGGGAGTCATCTCGGGCGTGGTGATGTGGGCGTACACCCTCATGCTGGCGGTGACGTCCACCATCGCCTACGCCACGATCTTCGACGTCCTGTTCGACATGAACCGCACGGTCGCGATCGTCCTCGGCGGCTCCATCGTCGTCGCGTACTCCACCCTCGGCGGCATGTGGTCGATCACGCTCACGGACATGGTCCAGTTCGTCGTCAAGACCGTCGGCGTGCTGCTCCTGCTCCTGCCGGTCGCCGTCGTCAGGGCGGGCGGATTCTCGCAGATGAGGGCCGAGCTGCCGGCCTCGTACTTCGACCCGCTGGGCATCGGCGGCGACACCGTCTTCACCTACGTCCTGATCTACACGTTCGGCATGCTGATCGGCCAGGACATCTGGCAGCGCGTGTTCACCGCCCGCAGCGACAGGACCGCCAGGTGGGGCGGCACGGTGGCCGGAACGTACTGTCTGGCCTACGCTCTCGCCGGCGCGGTGATCGGCACGGCCGCCAAGGTGCTCTACCCCGACCTGGGCAGCCCCGACGACGCCTTCGCCACCATCGTCAGGGACGAACTCCCCGTCGGTGTGCGCGGACTGGTGCTGGCCGCCGCCCTCGCCGCCGTGATGTCGACGTCCTCCGGCGCCCTGATCGCCTGTGCCACGGTCGCCAACAACGACATCTGGTCCCGCCTGCGCGGTGCCGTACGACGGGACGGTGACGGCCACGACGAGGTCGCGGGCAACCGGGCCTTCATCCTCGTCATGGGCGTGGCCGTGATCGGCACCGCGATCGCCCTGAACAACGTGGTCGAGGCCCTCACCGTGGCCTACAACCTGCTCGTCGGCGGCCTGCTCGTGCCCGTCCTCGGCGGCCTGCTCTGGAAGCGGGGCACGGCCCGGGGCGCGCTGGCCTCGGTCGTCGTCGGCGGCGTCGCCGTCATCGGGCTCATGGCGGGCTACGGCATCCTCGCCGACGAGCCCGTCTACTACGGCCTGCCGGCCTCCCTCCTGGCCTACGTCGCCGTGTCCCTGGCGACGAAGCCCACCGACGAGACGATCCTCGCCGCCTGGCGCGAACGCCTCGCCGGCCGGCCCCCCGAACTCGTGTCCGAACCAGCCCCGGCTCACCAGTAGAGTCGTAGGGAAAGCAGTACATGCGCGACGAAGCGCAGGAAAGAAGGCATTCGACCATGAGCAGCAACGAGACGCCCCGCGGCCCCGTGGACTCCTCCCGCATCCCGCGGTACGCCGGCCCCGCGACCTTCGCCCGGCTGCCCCGCCTCGACGAGGTCGGCACCGCCGATGTCGCCGTCGTGGGCGTGCCGTTCGACTCCGGCGTCTCGTACCGGCCGGGCGCCCGCTTCGGCGGCAACGCCATCCGCGAGGCGTCCCGGCTGCTGCGCCCGTACAACCCCGCGCAGGACGCGTCCCCGTTCGCCCTCGCCCAGGTCGCGGACGGCGGTGACATCGCCGTGAACCCGTTCAACATCAACGAGGCTGTGGAGACCGTCGAGGCCGCCGCGGACGAGCTGCTCGGCACCGGCGCCCGCCTGATGACCCTCGGCGGCGACCACACCATCGCCCTGCCGCTGCTGCGCTCGGTCGCGAAGAAGCACGGCCCGGTCGCCCTGCTCCACTTCGACGCCCACCTCGACACGTGGGACACCTACTTCGGCGCCGAGTACACCCACGGCACCCCGTTCCGCCGCGCCGTCGAGGAGGGCATCCTCGACACCGAGGCGCTCTCCCACGTCGGCACCCGAGGCCCGCTGTACGGCAAGCAGGACCTCACCGACGACGAGAAGATGGGCTTCGGCATCGTCACCTCCGCCGACATCTACCGTCGCGGCGCCGACGAGGTCGCCGACCAGCTGCGCCAGCGCATCGGCGACCGCCCGCTGTACATCTCCATCGACATCGACTGCCTCGACCCGGCCCACGCGCCCGGCACCGGCACCCCGGAGGCGGGCGGCATGACCTCCCGCGAACTCCTGGAGATCCTGCGCGGCCTGGCCTCCTGCAACCTGGTCTCGGCGGACGTCGTCGAGGTGGCGCCGGCGTACGACCACGCCGAGATCACCTCGGTCGCCGCCTCCCACACGGCGTACGAACTCACCACCATCATGAGCCGCCAGATCGCGGCGGCCCGGAAGGACGCGGCAGCGAAGTGACGCACGACCACGACCTGGTGCTCCGCCCGACGGCCGCGCAGACGGAGGCCGCGCTGAACCCGCCCGCCGGCCGCAACGGCGGAGACCTGGTCGTGGAGACGCTGGCCGGGCTCGGCGCGACCACGGTGTTCGGTCTGCCCGGCCAGCACGCCCTCGGCATGTTCGACGCGCTGCGCCGCTCCACTCTCCACTACGTCGGCCTGCGGGTGGAGAACAACGCGGGCTTCGCGGCGGACGCCTACGGCAGGATCACCGGCGAGGCGGCCCCGCTGCTGCTGTCGACGGGCCCGGGCGCCCTGACCTCGCTCGCCGCCCTCCAGGAGGCGGCGGCCGCCTCCGCCCCGGTCCTGGCGATCAGCAGCCAGATCCCGACGGCGGGCCTGGGCGGCGGCCGGCACGGCTACCTCCACGAACTTCCCGACCAGGCGGCCTCGTTCCGGGGTGTCGTCAAGTCGGTCCACACCGTCCGCGCCCAGTCCCAGATCCCCTCCGCCGTCGCCGCGGCCTGGAAGTCGGCGCTCACCGCCCCGCACGGCCCGGTGTGGGTGGAGATCCCGCAGGACGTGCTCCTCGCGGAGACGACCCTGCCCGTGGTGACGGCGATGGACGCGACCCCCGACGACCTGGCCCCGCGCCCCGAACTGACGGCGGTGGCCGCGGACCTGCTGTCGAGCGCCGCCCGCCCGGCGATCATCGCGGGCGGCGGAGTCGTACGGTCGGACGCGTCAGGCAAGCTGCGCCTGTTGGCCGAGAGGCTTCAGGCACCGGTCGTGACGACCTTCGGCGGCAAGGGCGCGTTCCCCTGGAAACACCCCCTGTCGTTGCAGTCCTGGCTGGAGGACCGGTACACGACGGACTTCCTGGAGGACGCGGACGTGCTCCTGGTGGTCGGGTCGGGCCTCGGTGAACTGTCCTCGAACTACCACACGTTCAAGCCCCGGGGCCGGGTGATCCAGATCGAGGCGGACCCCGGCAAACTGGAGTCCAACCACCCGGCCCTCGGCATCCACGCGGACGCCCGCCTCGCCCTCCAGGCCCTGCTGGAGACGGTGGAGGAGCGGAAGGACGACACGGCGCCGGAGCGGGTACGGACCCTGCTCGCGCGGGTCACCGACCGCATCGCCGCCCAGGAACTCTCCCTGGAGCAAGAGGTGCTGGCCTCCGTCCGGCGCGCCCTGCCGGCCGACTCCCCGTCCTTCTGGGACATGACCATCCTGGCCTACTGGGCCTGGTCCGCCTTCGACGCGCAAGGCCCCAACACCATGCACTCGGCCCAGGGCGCCGGCGGCCTCGGCTACGGGTTCCCGGCGGCACTCGGCGCGGCGACGGCCGACCCGACCCGCCCGGTGCTGGCGGTGTCCGGCGACGGCGGCGCCCTGTACTCCGTCGCGGAACTGGCCACGGCCCGCCAGTACGACCTCCCGGTCACCTGGCTGATCGTGGACGACGGCGGCTACGGCATCCTCCGCGAATACATGACGGACACCTTCGGCCAGGCGACGGCGACCGAACTGACCCGCCCCGACTACGTCGCCCTCGCGGAGTCCTTCGGCGTCCCCGCGGTCCGTACGACCCCGGACACCTTGGAGAAGGACCTGACGAAGGCACTGGCATCCCCCGGCCCGTCGGTGGTCGTACTCCCGGCGCTACTGAGGATGTTCGCACCGACACACCTGGGCTAGGCGGTTGTCCGGGGGGACGGACTCAGCGGCACAGGGCCACGCATCTGGGCTGATAGCCCGCAGTGTCCGCCGGGAACCTAAAAACGTGTGAACAGTGCGCTTTTCTGGTGTAACTTGATCACGACGTCCGAGGTTCTGACCAAACCATCGGAGCGTGCGCTGTCGAGGACTTCGGTGGCGCTCACGGGGAGTAACACATGTGCCGCTATTGCGGCCAAACCTTGCGCACGGCCATGTCCTTGGAGTGCGCCTGATGATCACTTCCTGCTCTCCGAGCGGGCCCGAGCAATCGGGGCCGCGGGCGTCCTTGGTTTCATTGGATTTCGGGGAGGCATATCTCATGCGTTCTGTTCGTCATGCCCGTAGGGCCGTGACCGTCGGTGCGGCGCTCATGTTCGCTCTGACTCCGGCCGTCGGGTACGCCGCCGACGAGGCGCCGGCCGAATCGTCCTCGACCGTGACCCCAGCCGCCGAAAGCGACATCGATCAGTCCGGCGACGAGGTCGACACCTCGACCGACGAGCCGTCGGGGCTTGTTTCCATCTTCCCTGACAACTGCGAGCACGACGGGTCGACCGACGTCCCCTGGATGCGGTGCACCAAGCTCGACAACGGGCGGCTGTTCCACGGCAAGAAGACGTACGACACGGAGACGCGTGCCGTCACCTTCTACCAGAAGACCGGCGGTGGCACTGCCACGCTGCGGCTCGGCTACAGCGCGAATGGCCATGAGCACTGGAGTGGCTACTTCACGCAGAAGAAGGGCCAGACGAAGACGAAGTCCTGGCCCTTCGGGGCACGCAACCAGGAGTGCAAGTCGTCGATCGGTCTCCTGCAGGAGAAGGGCGGCAACAAGGTCCAGACTCCTATTCAGAAGTGCTGACCTGAACTCGCTTCCCGGGCGCCCTCGAGCATTCCTCGGGGGCGCTTCGAGGCACCTGGCCGAGAAAGAGCATGGATGTGTTTTCCGCTGTTTTCGGTGACGATCTGTGGTTCCTCGCCGGGCTCACCGTTGTCGCCGCGATCGTGGGGCTGATTGCGTGGGCCGTCGCCCGACGCTGTCGAGCAGCCCACCCGCTCTGGTGGTCGCCGCTGGCGTTCAGCCTGACCGGAATCCTCGGTGTCACCCTCGCGCTCCGGGGTGGTGAGTCGGGCCGGGCCGAGTGTGTGATCAACCACGAGATCACCGAGCCGTTCCACACCACGCAAGGTCTGTGGAACCTGGCGATTTTCGTTCCGCTCGGACTGTTCGGTCTGCTCGCGCTGCGCCGCCCGCTGCCCGCGTTGGCCGGTGTCATGGCGCTGCCCTGCCTGATCGAACTGGCACAGGCCCTCGCGTGGTTCGCGAGTGGCGTCTGCGACAGCGCCGATGTGGAGATGAACATCATCGGTGGCGTGGTCGGTGTTGCCGGCGCGCTCGCGCTGGTGCGGGGCCGTGTGGCGTGGCGTTCATGGGCCAGGCCCACACTGATCGTGGCCGGGGCGCTGGCAGTGACCGGGCTGGCCGTCGTCCAGACCGCGATCACTCCCTACAGTTTGAACGGCTCCACGATCCGGGACGCGAACGACGACGAGCGCGCAGCCGCCGGACGCGTCATCCGCCAGGCCTTCGGCGACCGGTACCCGGTCGGCGCCCTGCGGGTCAGCCCCGGTCTCGACGGCTACAACGGCTGGATGTCCATCCAGATGGCAGGCGGGTTCCCCGCCCGGTTGATGTGGCCGGGCGGACGGCAACTGAGCGTGAGCTTCGAGGATTCCCCCCGTCCGTCACAGGTGAGCTTCCCCGTCCCGGGCTCCGCGACTCCGGACGACGCCCGCAGTGCCTACCGCATCGCCTGCTCCTACATGAAGGCTCATTATCCTTGGGCCGAGGCAGCGACTTGGCACGAGACTCAGCCCGTCGGCCACAAGGCCGAGTTCGGGTGGCTCACGTCCTGGCGGTTCAAGGAGCGCGGCGTGGTGATGCCGCGCAGCCTCGATGTGCAGATCAACCGTGCCGGACGCGTCTCCCAGTTGCTGGTCGACTTCGGTCCTCAACACGTGCACGTTCCGGCCGACTTGATTTCGGCCGCGCAGGCCGAGGAGATGGTCCGGAGGGAAGAGAGCAGGAGTGGCACCGCGGTTGAGGCGCTCCGGATCCAGGCGGATGTACTGAAAGCCGACCGTGCCAAGCACTGGCAGGGTCCCTGGCGCGTCATGTGGTCCGTGAGCGTCGATGACCCCCGGTGCAGCCCCGACAAGGACGGCGACGGCTGCGAGCCCTCACAGAGGTTGGTCGACGCCGGCACCGGTGAGGTCTACTCCGAGTGAAGCAAGGCGGGTCGGTGCGAGTCCGCTAGGAACTGACGTTTTACGAACGCACGTACAACCGTCCGCCCCCCTGGCGAGTCTTCTCCGGCAGCGCACGGGTGCGCTCAACGGCGTTCAGGGGGACGCTCGTTCGACGTTCAAGGGGATCTTTCCATGACTTTCCGGACATCCGGCCGGGCCGGTGTGCTCGCGGCCGCCGTCGTCGGTGCCGCGCTGCTCATACCGGCCGCCACCCCGGCCGCCGCCACGGCGCCCACCGTCAGCTGTACGTCCGCCAAGGCGGGCCTGGCCGACAAGCTGAAGAAGGACATCACGGCCGCCCTGGCGAACCGCAAGGGCACCGTCGCCGTCGGCCTGTACGACCGCAGCACCAAGACGACCTGCACCCTGCGTGCCACCAGCGCCTACGACTCGGCCAGCACGGTCAAGGCGACCGTCCTCGCCACGCTGCTGTGGGACGCCAAGAAGCACAACCGGTACCTGACCAGCACCGAGCAGTCGCTCGCCAAGGCCATGATCACGCAGTCGGACAACACCGCGACCAGCAAGCTCTGGAAGCAGCTCGGCATGACGAAGATCAAGGGCTTCCTGACCGCCGCCGGCATGACCAAGACCGTTCCCGGTGCGGACGGTTACTGGGGTCTGACCCAGGAGAACGTCACCGACGAGCAGAAGCTCCTCAAGCTCTTCACCGCCAGGAACAGCGTGCTGAGCGACAACGCCCGCGCCTACATCCTGAAGCTGATGGGCCAGGTCGTCTCCTCGCAGCGCTGGGGCACCCCGGCCGGTGCGCCGTCCTCGGTCTCCGTGCACGTCAAGAACGGCTGGCTGCAGCGCTCCACGCACGGCTGGCGCGTGCACAGCCTGGGCACCTTCAACGGCGCCGGCCACGACTACATGATCACGGTGCTGACGCAGGACAACGCCACCATGGACTACGGCGTCACCACGATCCAGAACGTCGCCAAGGCGATCCACAAGGACCTGGTGCCGGTCACCGCCGGTGCCGCCCGCTACACCCCGACCAGCGAGCCGCGCGAGGCGTTCGTCGCCGTACCGCCGCGGGGCTGAGGCCCGGGCCCCGCGACCACCGTCGCGAGGCCCGGCCGCCGGTGTCGGCAACCCTTCTGATACGTACGCCTAGTCGGCCGGCACCGTGAGCGCCACGGTGTCGCCGCCCGTCACGGCGAAGGTGCCGGACCTGCCGGCGGCGATCGCGTCGCTGTGGACGACGGTGCCCGCCGGGGTCCTCTCCGTCAGGGTGAGGGTCCGGTTCGTGAGGTTGGTGACCGCGAACTGGGTGGCCCCGGCCTGGACGCCGTCGCTCTGCTCGGCGATGCCCGGAAGGAACACGAAGGTCTGCACGGTCACCAGATTGCCCGTGCTGCCTTTCTGCACGATCAGCACGTCCCCGGTGGCCGCTGCCGCCGGGCTCTCCGCGGCCGCGACGGCGCCGACCCCCGCCAGCAGCGCGAGAACGGCTCCCGTCACGGCGCGACGTCTGCCTCGTGTGGTTCCCATCGTCTTCCCCTCCCTGATCGTGCCGCGCTCCGGGACGGGGCGGCGGCCGTGGCGCCGAGCCTCGCGGTGCCGGTGGCGGTGGGGGAAGAGGTACGGCGGGGGCGCACGAGTGCACGCGGGCGCGCCGGATGGCCGGAACGTGCCGCCGGCGCGGGGGTGTTGTCCGTTTCGCCCGGTCCGTCGACGGGTCCCCGCCCCGATGGCCGTCCCCCTGCGTCACTGAACTGTCGTGCCTGCGAACATGCGTGCAGCCGTCGGCGCGTGTCGCGGCCGGCGCACGACCGCAGGACGCCCGAACGACGTTCAAGGGGGAAAGCTCTTCATGACCCACCGGATATCCGGCCGAGCCGGCGCGCTCGCGACCGCTCTCGGCGCCACGCTGCTCGTCGGCACCACCGCCCTCCCGGCCGCGGCGGCACCCACGCCCGCCGTCACCTGCACGTCCGCCAAGGCCGGACTGGCCGACAGGCTGAAGAAGGACATCACGGCCGCCCTGGCGAGCCGCGAGGGCACCGTCGCCGTCGGCCTGTACGACCGTGCCACGGACACCATCTGCACGCTGAACGCCGCCACCGCGTTCGACTCGGCCAGCACCGTCAAGGTCACCGTGCTCGCCGCCCTGCTGTGGGACGCCAAGAAGCAGGACCGGTACCTGACCGACACCGAGACCGCGCTCGCCACGGCCATGATCACCGAGTCGGACAACGACGCGACCAGCAAGTTGTGGAAGCAGCTCGGCCTGACGAAGATCAAGGGATTTTTGTCGGCCGCGGGCATGACGAACACCGTGCCGGGTGCGGACGGTTACTGGGGTCTGACCCAGGAGAACGTCACCGACGAGCAGAAGCTGCTCAGGCTGGTCACCGCCAGGAACAGCGTGCTGAGCGACAACTCCCGCGCGTACATCCTGAAGTTGATGGGCCAGGTCGTCGCGGACCAGCGCTGGGGCACCCCGGCCGGCGCGCCGTCGTCCGTCTCCGTGCACGTCAAGAACGGCTGGCTCGAACGCTCCGCGCACGGCTGGCGCGTGCACAGCCTGGGCACCTTCAACGGCGCCGGCCACGACTACATGATCACGGTGCTGACGCAGGACAACGCCACCATGGACTACGGCGTCACCACCATCCAGAACGTCGCCAAGGCCATCCACAAGAACCTGGTCCCGGCCGGCTCCGGCGTCACCCGCTACACGCCGACCAGCGAGCCGCGCGAGGCGTTCGTCGCCGTACCGCCGCGGGACTGACGCTTCACGGGGCGGTCTCCCGCCGGACACCGTCCCGTTCTACGGTGACCGCCATGCGCCTGAGAACCGTACTCGCCTGTCTCACCGCCGGCCTGGCCGCGGCCACCTGTCTCTCCGCGGGGCCGGCCGCCGCCCACACGTCGCCCGGCCACGCCTGTTCGCCCCGCGTCCAGCTCGACCGCTTCTCCGACGCGCTCGACAAGACGACGTACGACGGCACTTTCGTCGGCAACCTCTCCGCCCTCGCCGTGGACCGGGACGGCTCGCTCGCGGCGCTGGAGGACCGCTCGTCCCTGCTCCGCCTGGACGCCCGTACCCTGCGGCCCGAGTCGGCCGTCCGCCTCGCCGACGAGGCGGGCGCCGACCTCGATTCCGAGGGCCTCGTCGTCGACGCCGACGGCACCCGGCTGGTCACCTCCGAGACCGAGCCGTCCGTGCGCCGCTACTCCCACGACGGCCGGATCCTCGACCGGCTCCCGGTGCCGGACCCCCTCCGCACCGCGCCGGCCGGCCGCGCCACCGCCAACGGGACCTTCGAGGGCCTGACGCTGCTGCCCGGCGGCCGCACGCTGCTGGCCTCCATGGAGTACGCGCTCTCCGGCGACACCGCCGGCATCGTCCGCTTCCAGACCTGGCGGCGCACCGCGGGCGGCCGCTTCCGGCTCGCCGCCCAGTACGCCTACCGCACCGACGCCGGCCTCGGCGTCCCCGAGGTCCAGGCCACCCCCGACGGCCGCCTGCTCGTCCTGGAGCGCGGTTTCACCGCCGGCGTGGGCAACACGGTCCGCCTCTACCTGGCCGACCTCCGTCACGCCACGGACACGAGCGGCATCGAGAACCTGACGGGTCAGGACGGTGTGCGTCCGGCCGGCAAGAGGCTGCTGGCCGACATCGCCGACTGCCCGTCCCTGGGCGCGACGGCCCGGCAGCCCCAGCCCAGTCCCCTGCTGGACAACATCGAGGGCATGACGGTCACGGGCCGGGACCGCACGGGCCGCCTGCGGGTCCTCCTGGTCAGCGACGACAACCAGAACGCCGCCCAGACCACCCGCTTCTACTTCCTGCGGGTACGCACACCGTGACCTGACGGCCGCGCGGCACGGGGAGGCGCACGGCTCCGGCGCGGCCATCCGGGAGATCTACGTCCCGGAGCTGCTGCCGCGCGTCGAGCGCGAGGTGCATACCCGCCGCCCGGTCACCCCGATTGTTGCGGAGGGATGAAATCCGCATCCGCCGGCGTTGCAGCCTTCCGGTAGATCAGCTCTGACGGAAGGCACCGGTGTGGCACCGCGACGGGGATGGGCACGAAGGCTGGCGGGTTATGCCTGGCGGTACCCCAAGGACGTCGTCCTGGCCCTCGGCTCGTCCCTCGCCGGCATGGCCGTCATGGCCCTGGTCCCGCTGATCACCAAGGTCGTCATCGACGACGTGATCGGCGCCCACACCCGCGGCATGGCCCCCTGGGCCGGCGCCCTGGTCGGCGCGGCCCTCCTCGTGTACGCCCTCACCTACATCCGCCGTTTCTACGGCGGCCGGCTCGCCCTGGACGTCCAGCACGACCTGCGGACCGAGATGTACGGCACGATCACCCGGCTGGACGGCCGCCGCCAGGACGAGCTGTCCACCGGCCAGGTCGTCGGCCGGGCCACCAGCGACCTCCAGCTGATCCAGGGCCTGCTCTTCATGCTCCCGATGACCATCGGGAACGTCCTGCTCTTCCTGATGTCCCTGGCGATCATGGCGTGGCTGTCGCTGCCGCTGACCCTGGTCGCCCTGGCCGTCGCCCCGGCCCTCGGCTGGATCGCCCGGCGCAGCCGCAGCAGGCTGCACCCGGCCACCTGGTACGCGCAGGCCCAGGCCGCGGCCGTGGCGGGCGTCGTCGACGGCTCGGTGAGCGGCGTACGCGTCGTCAAGGGGTTCGGGCAGGAGGAGCAGGAGACCGGCAAGCTGCGCGAGGTCGGCCGGCGGCTCTTCGCGGGACGACTGCGCACCATCCGGCTGAACAGCAGGTACACCCCCGCGCTCCAGGCGGTCCCGGCGCTCGGCCAGGTCGCCATGCTGGCCGTCGGCGGCTGGCTCGCCGTACGCGGTCACATCACCCTCGGCACGTTCGTCGCCTTCTCCACCTACCTCGCCCAGCTGGTCGGCCCGGTCCGCATGCTCGCGATGGTCCTCACGGTCGGCCAGCAGGCCCGCGCCGGCACCGAGCGCGTCCTGGAGCTGATCGACACCGAGCCCGCCCTGAAGGACGGCAGCAGGCCCCTTCCCGCCGACGCGCCCGCGGCCGTCGAGTTCGACGACGTGTCCTTCGCGTACGGCGGCGGCGCGCCCGTCCTCCAGGGACTCAGCTTCGAGATACGCCCCGGCGAGACCCTCGCCGTCGTCGGCTCCTCCGGCTCCGGCAAGTCCACCCTCTCCCTGCTCCTGCCGCGGTTCTACGACGTCACCCACGGCGCCGTCCTGATCGGCGGCCACGACGTGCGCGAGCTGACCCTGGACTCGCTGCGGGCCGCGATCGGACTGGTCCCGGAGGACTCGTTCCTCTTCTCCGACACCATCCGGAACAACATCGCCTACGGCCGTCCGGACGCCACCCGGGAGGAGATCGAGGCCGCCGCCCGCGCCGCCCAGGCGGACCGTTTCATCGCCGAGCTGCCCGACGGCTACGACACCACGGTCGGCGAGCACGGCCTCACCCTCTCCGGCGGCCAGCGTCAGCGCGTCGCGCTCGCCCGCGCCCTGCTCACCGACCCCCGCCTGCTCGTCCTGGACGACGCCACCTCCGCCGTGGACGCCCGCGTGGAGCACGAGATCCACGAGGCGCTGGGGCAGGTGATGGAGGGCCGTACGACCCTGCTCATCGCCCACCGCCGCTCCACCCTCAACCTCGCCGACCGCATCGCCGTCCTCGACGGCGGCCGGCTCGCCGACCTCGGCACCCACGAGGAACTCCAGCAGCGCTCGGCGCTCTACCGCCGCCTGCTCACCGACCCCGACGAGCTGGGCCGGGTCTCCCCGGGCCACGCCGTGCCGGCCGGGCCGCGCGAGGACACCTCCGTCCGCGACGAACTGGACGCCGAGTTCGACGCCGAGCGGGGCCTGACCCCCCGGCTGTGGACCGGCGACCGTGAACCCCGGGACCAGGCGCTGTCCGGCACCCCGGCCACCCCGGAGCTCCTCGCCCAGGTCGAGGCCCTGCCCCCGGCCACCGACACCCCGGACATCGACGAGGACCGCGCGGTCCTGCCCGAGGACTCCTACGGACTGCGCCGCCTGCTGCGCGGTTTCCGGCTTCCCCTGCTGGTCAGCCTGCTGCTGGTCGCCGTGGACGCGGGCGCGGGCCTGCTGCTGCCGGTGCTGATCCGGCACGGCATCGACTCGGGTGTGACGAAGGCGGCGCTCGGCGCGGTCTGGTCGGCGGCCCTGCTCGGCCTGCTGACCGTCGTCGTCCAGTGGGCCGCGCAGACCGGTGAGATCCGGATGACCGGCCGTACCGGCGAACGCGTGCTGTACACCCTGCGGCTGAAGATCTTCGCGCAGCTCCAGCGGCTCGGCCTGGACTACTACGAGCGCGAGCTGACCGGCCGGATCATGACCCGGATGACGACCGACGTCGACGCCCTGTCCACGTTCCTCCAGACCGGCCTGGTGACCGCGTTCGTCTCGGTCGTCACCTTCTTCGGCATCATGGTCGCCCTGCTGGTCCTCGACGTGCAGCTCGCCCTCGTCGTCTTCGCGACCCTGCCCCCGCTGGTCGTGGCCACCTTCTTCTTCCGCCGGG
Organism: Streptomyces sp. NPDC014991; assembly: GCF_043080665.1. Lineage (NCBI taxonomy): Bacteria > Bacillati > Actinomycetota > Actinomycetes > Kitasatosporales > Streptomycetaceae > Streptomyces > Streptomyces sp. NPDC014991. The sequence goes on along the minus strand of NZ_JBIBVY010000009.1, from coordinate 13,981 downwards.
CGAGCGTGAAGGCGTACGAACTCGCCCGTGAACGCGTCTCGACGGTCAACGCCGACCTCCAGGAGACCGTGGCCGGGCTGCGGATCGTGCAGGCCTTCCGGCGGGAGCGGGACGGCGGCCTGCGGTTCGCCGAGCGCAGCGACGCCTACCGGCGCGCCCGCGTCCGCGGCCAGCGGCTGATCTCCGTCTACTTCCCGTTCGTGCAGCTGCTGTCCTCGGTCGCGGCGGCGGCCGTGCTGGTAGCGGGCGCCGGCCGGATCGAGGCGGCCACGCTCAGCACCGGCGCCCTGGTCGCCTACCTGCTCTACATCGACCTGTTCTTCACGCCCGTCCAGCAGCTGTCCCAGGTCTTCGACGGCTACCAGCAGGCCACGGTCTCGCTGGGCCGCATCCAGGAACTGCTGCGCGAGCCGACGTCCACGGAGTCCGCCGGTGAGCCGCTCCAGGTGACGTCGCTGCGCGGTGACATCGCCTTCGAGGGCGTCCACTTCGCGTACGGCGACGAGGAGGAGGCCCTGTCCGGCATCGACCTGCGGATCCCGGCCGGGCAGACGGTCGCGTTCGTCGGCGAGACCGGCGCCGGCAAGTCGACGGTGGTGAAGCTGGTCGCGCGGTTCTACGACCCCACCGCCGGCCGGGTCACGGCCGACGGCACGGACCTGCGCGCCCTGGACCTCACCTCGTACCGGCACCGGCTGGGCGTCGTCCCGCAGGAGGCGTACCTCTTCCCGGGCACCGTCCGCGACGCCATCGCCTACGGCCGGCCCGACGCCACCGACGCCGAGGTGGAGGCCGCGGCCCGCGCGGTCGGTGCCCACGAGATGATCGCCACCCTGGAGGGCGGCTATCTGCACGAGGTCGCCGAGCGCGGCCGCAACCTCTCGGCGGGCCAGCGCCAGCTGATCGCCCTCGCCCGCGCCGAACTGGTCGACCCGGACGTCCTGCTCCTGGACGAGGCCACGGCCGCCCTCGACCTGGCCACCGAGGCACAGGTCAACCAGGCCACCGACCGCCTCGCGGGCCGCCGCACCACCCTGGTCGTCGCCCACCGCCTGACCACCGCGGCCCGCGCCGACCGGGTGGTGGTGATGGACCGCGGCCGGGTCGCCGAGGACGGCACCCACGAGGAGCTGCTGGCCCGCGGCGGACGGTACGCCGAACTGTGGCGGACCTTCGTCGGCCGGGCCGAACCGGAGGAGCCGCCGGTCGGCGTCTCCCGCTGATCCCCGGCCACGCGTCCCGCTGACGGTCGTGCAACCATCCGACACACTTGTGCGTCCGTACATCAGTACGGAATCAAGGGAGTGTGAACCGCGGTACGGGGAGGACGACGAGTGGACAGTGGTGCGATACGCCGGCGACTGGCGTTCGGCGCGGCCGTGCTGGCCGTGTCCGGGGCGCTCACCCTCTCGGTGACGGGAACCGCGCAGGCCGCCCCGGGCGGCGGTGGCTGCGCCGGGCACGAGGTGCGGACCCTGCCGTTCAGAACCGGCGTCACCCACGTCTACAAGCACGACGGCTACGTCTGCGCCGTCACCGTCGCCCGGCACCCCGGCGCCGCGCAGGCGATGTCGGTCAGCGTGCAGGCCCGCGGCAACCGTCCGGTCGTCGACCGGGGCCGCTACCGGTACCACGCCGGCCCGGTGACCGTGCACGCCGGCCACCGCTGCGTCTGGATCAAGGGGGCGGTGGACCGGTACACGGTCAGCTCCGGCTGGATCCTGTGCTGAACGCCTGAGCGGAGCCGCGCAATTACCCCTGGTGTGACGGCAGTTGCTGGGATAGCTTCCGGCGCACATCTGTCTCACAGGGGAGAGTACGCATGCGCAAGGCGCTCAGATGGCTGCTGGCGCTCACAGTGCTCATAGGCACACTGAGCACGGCGGCCGGGGCGGCCACCGCCGCCGAGCCCGAGCCCACCGACATCAAGGACCGGCTGCTGTCGATACCCGGCATGAGCCTGGTCCAGGAGAAGCCGTACCCCGGCTACCGCTACTTCGTCCTGAACTACACCCAGCCGGTCGACCACCGCCACCCCGGCCGCGGCACCTTCCAGCAGCGGATCACCGTGCTGCACAAGGACACCAGCCGCCCCACGGTCTTCTACACCAGCGGCTACAACGTCTCCACGACCCCCTCGCGCCGCGAACCCACCCAGATCGTGGACGGCAACCAGGTCTCCCTGGAATACCGCTTCTTCACCCCGTCCCGCCCCGAGCCGGCCGACTGGACCAAGCTCGACATCTGGCAGGCGGCGAGCGACCAGCACCGCGTCCACCAGGCCCTCAAAGCGGTCTACTCCGCCAACTGGCTGGCCACGGGCGGCTCCAAGGGCGGCATGACGGCCACCTACTACGAGCGGTTCTACCCGCGCGACATGGACGGCGTGGTGGCCTACGTCGCCCCCGACGACGTCGTCGACAAGGAGGATTCGGCGTACGACCGCTTCTTCACCCACGTCGGGACCAAGGAGTGCCGGGACCGGCTGAACGCCGTCCAGCGGGAGGCACTGGTGCGCCGCGAGCCGCTGGAGAAGCGGTACGCCCGGTACGCCGCCGACAACGGCTACACCTTCGGCACCATCGGCAGCCTGGACAGGGCGTACGAGGCCGTCGTCCTCGACTACGTGTGGGGCTTCTGGCAGTACAGCCTGCTCAAGGACTGCGACACCGTCCCGGCGGACGCGGCCACCGCGAGCGACGACGCCATCTGGGACTCGGTCGACGCCATCTCCGGATTCTCCGCCTACACCGACCAGGGCCTCCAGACGTACACGCCGTACTACTACCAGGCGGGCACGCAGCTGGGCGCGCCGACCATCCACTTCCCGTACCTCGGAAAGCACCTGGTCCACTACGGCTACCAGCCGCCGCGCAACCTCGTGCCCCGTTCCATCCCGATGCGTTTCCAGCCGCGGGCCATGCGGGACGTGGACACCTGGGTACGGCACCACGCCACGCACATGCTCTTCGTCTACGGCCAGAACGACCCCTGGGGAGCGGAGCGCTTCCGGCTCGGCGCGGGCGCCCGTGACTCCTACGTCTTCGAGGCGCCCGGCCTGAACCACGGCGCGAACGTGGCGGGCCTGGTCCCCGACCGGAAGAACCTCGCCACCGCCCGGATCCTGGACTGGGCGGGCCTCCCGCCGGCCACCGTGGCCCGGGCCGAGCCGCTCGCCCCGTACGACGCACGGCTGGACGCCCGGGACACGGAGCGGGAACCCGCACTGCGTCCCTGAACGACCCGGCGGGCCGGCCGCTAGTAGGTCAGCCCGTGTCCGATCGGGTACAGCACCCGCGCCGGGTCGTCCGCCCGCTGCACCGGTACCGGCAGCTTCCCGCGCGGTGCCACCCGGCCGGCGATCACCCGTGCGGCGGCGCGCAGTTCGACGTCCGTCCAGCAGTACGTGGCCAGGCAGGCCCGGACGGAAGGGAACTGCGCGACGTCGTACGGGTTGCGGACCGCCACCACGGCCACCGGCTTCCCGGTCGCCAGCAGACGGTCCACCAGGGTCCGCTGGCTGCTGGACGCCGTCACGTTGTACGTGGCCACGACCACCGCGTCCGCGTCCCGCGCTGCCGTGACCGCCTCGTTGACGGCAGCGGCGGAGGGCGCGGTGCCCGTGGACAGGGCCGTGGCGGTGAAGCCCAGTCCGGTGAGGGCGGCGGCCAGGACGCCGGTGGGCGGCCCGGTGGTGCCGGACGGGGACGCCGGGTCGGCGCCGACGACGAGGAGCCGGTGTTCGCTGCGTCGGTCGAAGGGCAGGGTGCCGTCCTCGTTGACCAGCAGCGTGGTGCCACGTTCGGCGATGCGGTCGGCGGCGGCCAGGTGCGCCCGGGTCCCCACCGTGCGCCCGACCCCTGCCCGGTCGGCGTAGGGGTGCTCGAAGAGCCCGAGCCGGGCCTTCAGGCGCAGGATGCGCAGGATCGACTCGTCCAGGCGGGCCTCGGTCAGCTCGCCCTCGCGCACGGCCCTCAGCACCGCGTGCCACGCCACGTCCAGCGACGGCGGGTTGAGCAGCTGGTCGACACCGGCCTTGAGCGCGAGCACCGGCACCCGGTCGTCGCCGTACTTGGTGCGGACGCCCTCCATGCCCAGCGAGTCGGTGATCACCACCCCGTCGTAACCGAGTTCGCCGCGCAGGATGCCGGTGACGATCGGACGGGACAGGGTCGCCGGGTCCCCGGAGTCGTCCAGGGCCGGGAACTGGATGTGCGCGGTCATGACCGAGTCGATGCCCGCCCGGATCGCGGCCCGGAACGGCACCGCGTCCAGCCGCTCCCACAGCTCCCGGCTGTGCGTGATGACCGGGAAGCCGTAGTGACTGTCGACTGCCGTGTCCCCGTGGCCCGGGAAGTGCTTGGCGGTCGCCGCGACCCGTGCCGCCTGATAGCCCCTCACCTCGGCGGCGACCAGTGCGGCCACCGCCTCGGGGTCGGCGCCGAAGGAACGGACGCCGATGACCGGGTTGGCCGGGTTGACGTTCACGTCGGCGTCGGGGGAGTAGTCCTGGTTGACGCCCATCGCGCGCAGCTCGGTGCCGGAGATCCGGCCGAGCGTGCGGGCGTCGGCGCGGGAGCCGCCCGCGCCGACCGCCATCGCGCCCGGGAACAGGGTGGCCGGCCTGCCGATCCGGCAGACGGCGCCGTGCTCCTGGTCGGTGGCGATGAGCGCCGGCAGTCCGCGCGGCTGCTCCAGGCAGGCCCGCTGGATGCCGTCGGACAGGTCCGCGATCTGATGCGGGTCGCGGGTGTTGTGCGCCCAGGTGAAGTAGATGATGCCGCCGACGCGGTAGGTGGCGATCAGCTCGGCGGCGGTGCGGACGCCGATCTCCTTGAGGTTGGCGTCGGCGTCGGCCTTGTCGGGGGCGGTGGCGGAGTGGCCGTAGACCCGCATCACGAACAGCTGGCCGACCTTCTCCTCCAGCGTCATCCGGGAGATCAGGGCGCGCAGCCGCCGGTCGTGGACGGCGGAGTGGGCGGCGGCCCGGGCGGTCGCCGGGACGGTGAGACCGGCCGTGAGGCCGGCGGTGGCGGCGAGGACGGCGCGTCTCGACGGCCGTGCGGTGCTTCCCGTGCTTCCCGTGCTGGTGTCGTGCACGTGCGCTCCTTCCAGAGGAGAACCGCTGAAGGAAACTTCCGAGGAGTCACCAATATCCGGGAAGTTTCTTTCCGTCAAGGGAATGCACAGTAACCACGCCGAGGCCGCCGCCGGCGCATTCCGGCGGCGCGTCCAGCTCCTGGACATCGCGTGACCGCACCCCGGACGAGCCGTCATCATGCGGCCATGCCCGCAGTCGACATCCCCGGTTCCAAGTCCATCACCGCCCGCGCGCTCTTCCTCGCCGCAGCCGCCGACGGCGTCACCACACTGGTCCGGCCGTTGCGCTCCGACGACACCGAGGGCTTCTCCGAAGGCCTGACCCGGCTCGGCTACCGGGTCGGACGCACCCCCGACACCTGGCAGATCGACGGCCGTCCGCAGGGACCGGCGCGTGCCGAGGCCGACGTCTTCTGCCGCGACGGCGCCACCACCGCCCGCTTCCTGCCCACCCTGGCCGCCGCCGGACACGGCACCTACCGCTTCGACGCCTCCCCGCAGATGCGCCGCCGCCCCCTCGGCCCGCTCACCCGCGCCCTGCGCGACCTCGGCGTCGACCTGCGGCACGAAGGGGCCGAGGGCCACCATCCGCTCACCGTGCACGCGGCCGGCGTCGAGGGCGGCGAGGTCTCGCTGGACGCCGGCCAGTCCTCCCAGTACCTCACCGCGCTGCTCCTGCTGGGCCCGCTGACCCGCACCGGCCTGCGCATCCGGGTGACCGACCTGGTGTCGGCGCCGTACGTGGAGATCACCCTCGCGATGATGCGGGCGTTCGGCGCCGACGTCACCCGGGACGGCACGGTGTACGACGTCCCGCCCGGCGGCTACCGGGCCACCACCTACGCCGTCGAACCCGACGCCTCCACCGCGAGCTACTTCTTCGCCGCGGCGGCCGTCACCCCGGGCCGCGAGATCACCGTGCCCGGCCTCGGCGCGGACGCCCTCCAGGGCGACCTGCGCTTCGTGGACGTGCTGCGGCGGATGGGCGCGCAGGTGACCGTCGCGAAGGACCGCACGACCGTGCGCGGCACGGGAGAGCTGCGCGGGCTCACGGTGAACATGCGGGACATCTCCGACACCATGCCGACGCTGGCCGCGATCGCGCCGTTCGCCTCCGGGCCGGTCCGCATCGAGGACGTCGCCAACACGCGGGTGAAGGAGTGCGACCGCCTGGAGGCCTGCGCGGACAACCTGCGGCGGCTCGGCGTGCACGTGGTGACCGGCCCCGACTGGATCGAGATCCGGCCCGGCACGCCCACGCCCGGCGTCGAGATCAAGTCCTTCGGCGACCACCGCATCGTCATGTCGTTCGCCGTCACCGCCCTGCGCACCCCCGGCCTGACGTACGACGACCCCGGCTGCGTGCGCAAGACGTTCCCCGGTTTCCACGACGCGTTCGCGACGCTGCCCGCCGTCGGCTGACGCCCCCGCGAAGGCCCCCGGAAGAGAGGACCGCCGCCATGCCCCCCGCTCGTACCTGATCCTGCACGGCTGGCAGAACCACCGCCCGCGGGCGCACTGGCAGCACTGGCTCGCCGACCGGCTCACCGCGCTCGGCCACCGGGTCGTCTACCCGGCACTGCCCGATCCGGACGACCCCGGCCTAGCCGTGTGGCTCGGTGAACTCGCCCGGCACCTGGAGGAGCTGGACGGCACGGGAGAGCGGGTCGTGCTGGCGCACAGCGCGTCCGCCCTGCTGTGGCTGCACGCCGCCGCCCGGGGCATGAAGCAGCTCCGGTACGCCGACCGGGTGCTGCTCGTCGCGCCGCCGTCCGGGTCCGTCGCCGCCCGGCATCCGGAGATCGCGGAGTTCGCCCCGCCCGCCCTCGACTTCACGCTCCCCGGGCCGGCACGGCTGGTCGCGGGCGACGACGACCCCTACTGTCCCGAAGGCGCGGGCCGCCTCTTCGCCGGCCCGCTCGGCATCCCCGCCGACATCCTGCCGGGCGCCGCCCACCTCGACCTGGACGCCGGATACGGCCCCTGGCCGGCCGTACTGGACTGGTGCGTCAACAGCACCACACCCCTCACCCCACGCCCACCGACCGCCGCGTGAGCCACCCACGCCCACCGGCCGACGCGTGAGGCATCCACCCCCGCCGACCGACGCGTTGAGGCCCCCACGCCCCGCGGCCGACGCGTGAGGCATCCACGCCCCGCGGCCGGAACCCGAGGTCCACGGCCGCACGGACCCGAACACCGGCCACGGACACCGGCTCAGGGGCCACGGACACCGGCTCATGCCCGACGCACACCGGTCACGGGCCATGGACACCGGTCATCGGCCGCCAGGGCACCCGACCGCGCGCCCCGCGTCCGCCGGACGACGGCTGAGGCGTCCGGACCGCAGCCGGGGCGTGCGGTCTACGCCGCCTCGCCCAGCAGCCGCGTCAGGTGGTCGCGGCCCGCGTCCAGCAGTCCGGCGAGCGGGGCGGCCTCCTCGTGCCAGCGCTTCTCGTACTCCCAGCACAGCCAGCCGTCCCAGCCGTGCCGGGTGAGGACGTCCACGCACTCGGTGAGCGGCAGCACACCCGCGCCGAGCGGCAGCGGGGCGGTGTCCTCGGCCGAGGAGATGTCCTTCACCTGCACGTATCCCAGGTGCGGGGCGAGGGCCGCGTAGGTCTCGGCCGGCTGCTCGCCGCCCAGCCAGGTGTGCATCACGTCCCACACCGCGCCCACCTGCCGGTGTCCGACCGGGCCGAGGATCCGGATCGCGTCGGCGCCGGTGCGGTGCGAGTCGTGGGTCTCCAGCAGGATCCGGACGCCGAGCGCGGCGGCGTCCTCCGCGGCGGTGCCGAGCCGCCGGGCGGCGATCGCGTCGGACTCCTCGCGGGGCTGCTCCGCGGCGGCGCCGGGGAGGACGCGGGCGTAGGGCGCGCCGAGGTCGTGGGCCAGACGGAGCAGTCCGCGGATCTCCTCCAGCACGGGGGCGTCGTCGCCGGGGGCGGCCACGCGGGCGTACCCGGCGATCCCGAGCACCTCGATCCCGGCGTCCCGGAACCGGGCCGCGGTCTCGGCGCGGCCCGCCGGGGAGAGACCCGGATGCACCGGTTCCTCCGGGTGGGCGCGCAGTTCGACCCCGTGGTAGCCGTGGGCGCTCGCGAGCGCCAGGACCTCCGGGACGGGCAGACCGGGGACACCGAGAGTGGAGAACGCCAGCTTCATGGTCACGGAACGTACCCCCCAGCCGCCGGGCTCATGCCCCACGCCTCGCACGGACCGGGGGTGCCGGTCAGCCCTGCGGCCCCCGTGCCGGCCGGAACACGTTGACCTGGGCGCCGGTCTTCGCGGTGACCGAAGACACCAGCTCCCAGGTCCGCAGCGCCCCGTCCGCCGGGAAGATCGACTTTCCGCCGCCGAGCATCACGGGCATGACCACGAGCCGCAGCTCGTCCACCAGGTCCGCCTCGATCAGGGCGCGCACCAGCGTCGGACTGCCCATCATCGCCACGTCGCCACCGTCGGCGGCCCGGAGTTCGCGCACCTTGTCCAAGGCCTGCGCCCCCGGCACGCGCACGGTGTTGTCCCAGGTGAGCTCCTCGTCACCGAGGGTGTCCGAGACGACGTACTTGCGCAGGGAGTTCAGCCGGTCGGCGAAGGGGTCCCCGGCCCGCTCCGGCCAGGCGGCGGCCATCGTCCGGTAGGTACGCCGCCCGTACAGCAGTGCCTCGGCCTTCTCCAGGCCCGCGGCGAAGGCCCCGCCGAGGACCTCCGGGTCGAAGAACGGATGCGACCAGCCGCCGTGCGTGAACCCTCCGTCGGTGTCCTCCTCGGGCCCGCCGGGGGCCTGCACGACTCCGTCGAGGCTGATGAACTCGGTGACGACGACACGCATGGGGGTGCTCCCGTTCCTGTTTTCCGGTCCGTACGCCGGTGCAGACCGATGGCCGCCGCGAAACTCATCGCCCGGGCGGGCCGCCGTTGCCGCGCCGGTGGACGGTCATGGCGGCGACGGCGCCCGTCGCCGGCGACACGGTTGCCCCGCGCGCGGCAGGATCACCGTACTCGCCGGCGCGACGAGGACCGTGCCACCGTTCGACCACCGCCCGCCGCACGGCCGGTCACGCGGCGAGGAGGCCCGGCCCGCGGGTCGCGCGGCACCGCACGCCCGGCGCCCGCCGCGCGGCCCGCGTACGGCCGGACGCACGACCCACCCGTACGCCCGCCGCGACGCCCGTCGTAGCCCCCACCGCGCTCAGGACGTCCGCGGCACCCCGGTGGAGCCCCGCACCATCAACTCCCCCCGTACGGAGGCGATACCGCCGGGCGGTGGTTCCTCGCGGCCCATCGCGACGCGGCCCGCCCGGGCCCCGGCCTCCGCCAGCGGCAGTCGGACCGTGGTCAGTGCGGGCACCGTGTCGACGCTGAACGGCAGGTCGTCGAAGCCGGCGACCGAGACGTCACCGGGGATGCGCAGGCCGGATTCGCGCAGGGCGGCGCAGGCGCCCAGGGCGACGGAGTCGTTCGCGGCCACGACTGCCGTCAGGGAGGGGTCGCGGCGCAGCAGCTCCAGCGTGGCCTCGTAACCGGACCGGCGGTCGTAGCGGCCGTACACCGTCCGGTGCGGGTCGTCCTCGATGCCGGCCGCCGTCAGGGCCGCGCGGTGGCCCTCCAGGCGGTGCCGGGTGGTGGTGCGCTCCTGGGGGCCGGCGATGTAGCCGAGCCGGCGGTGGCCGAGGCCGACGAGGTGGTCGGTCAGCGCGCGGGCCCCGCCCCGGTTGTCGAAGGTCAGCGCGATGGCCTTGGCGTCGGGTGCCGGCGGGCGCCCGCACAGCACCACCCGGGTCCCGGCGTCCGCCAGCTTCCGCAGTTTCGCCGCGACCGCCGCCGCGTGCGGCGCCTTCTCCACGGCTCCGCCGGTCAGCACGACGGCCGCGGCGCGCTGCCGCTGGAGCAGGGTCAGGTAGGTCAGTTCGCGTTCCGGGGAGCCGCCCGTGTTGCAGACGACCGCGAGCCGTTCGCCGCCGGCCCGTCCGCCGGGTCCGCCGATCTCGGCCTGGATCGCGCCGGCCATGATCCCGAAGAAGGGGTCGGCGATGTCGTTGACGAGGATGCCGACCAGGTCGGAGGTGGCCGCGGCGAGCGCGCTGGCGGGCCCGTTGAGGACGTAGTCCAGTTCGTCCACGGCGCGCAGCACCCGCTCGCGCGTGGAGGCGGCCACCGGGTAGTTGCCGTTCAGCACGCGCGACACCGTCGCTGGGGAGACCTGGGCGCGGGCCGCCACGTCCGCCAGGGTCACCGTCATCTCGTCGTCCTCCGGTCGCGCATGTTGTCGTACGCCCTCGTAGACATCCAGGCAGAAGTCCTGGTTCCGAGCAGACCCTAAGGCCAGGGACCCCGATTGTTCGCCCCCTCGAACGACTCGAAGCGGACACGGTCTTGTACGGACCACGTCCAGGGGCTAGCTTCTCTGCGTAGAAAGCGCTTGCTGCAAGGGTCCGGGCAGGGGCTTGCCGTACTGATCGGGGCGCGCGGCGCCCACGGAGAGGACTGACGTGACACGCAAGACGGTGCGTATCGCCATGAACGGCGTGACCGGGCGCATGGGCTACCGCCAGCACCTCGTCCGGTCGATACTCGCCCTGCGCGAACAGGGCGGCCTCGACCTCGGCGACGGCACCGTGCTCTGGCCCGAGCCCGTTCTGCTCGGCCGCCGCGAGCACGCCCTGCAGGAGATCGCCGCCCGGCACGGCCTCACCGAGGTCTCCACCGACGTCGACGCCGTCCTCGCCGACCCGTCCGTCGACATCTACTTCGACTCCCAGGTCACCTCCGCCCGCGAAGAGGCCCTCAGGAAGGCGATCGCCGCCGGCAAGCACGTCTACACCGAGAAGCCCACCGCCACCGGCCTGGACGGCGCCCTCGAACTCGCCCGTCTCGCCCATGCCCGGGGCATCCGGCACGGCGTCGTCCAGGACAAGATCTTCCTGCCGGGCCTGCGGAAGCTGAAGCGGCTCATCGACGGCGGCTTCTTCGGCCGTGTCCTCTCCGTCCGCGGCGAGTTCGGCTACTGGGTCTTCGAGGGCGACTGGCAGCCGGCCCAGCGCCCCTCCTGGAACTACCGGGCCGAGGACGGCGGCGGCATCGTCGTCGACATGTTCCCGCACTGGGAGTACGTCCTGCACGAGCTGTTCGGCCGGGTGAGGTCCGTCCAGGCCCTGGCCACCACCCACATCCCGCAGCGCTGGGACGAACAGGGCAAGCCGTACGACGCCACCGCCGACGACGCCGCCTACGGCGTCTTCGAACTCGAGGGCGGCGCCGTCGCCCAGATCAACTCCTCCTGGGCGGTCCGCGTCCACCGCGACGAACTGGTCGAGTTCCAGGTCGACGGCACCGAGGGCTCGGCCGTGGCCGGCCTGCGCACCTGCCGCGTGCAGCACCGCAGCGCCACCCCCAAACCCGTCTGGAACCCGGACATCCCCGCCACCGAGGTCTTCCGCGACCAGTGGCAGGAGGTCCCCGACAACACCGAGTTCGACAACGGCTTCAAGGCGCAGTGGGAGCTGTTCCTCAAGCACGTCTACGCCGACGCCCCCTACCACTGGGACCTCCTGGCCGGCGCCCGCGGCGTCCAGCTCGCCGAACTGGGCCTGAGGTCCTCCGCCGAGGGCCGCCGCATCGACGTACCGGAGGTCTCCCTGTGACCGTCCGGCTTCCCGGCGCCCACGGGCGGCTGCGGACGTACGAGCCGCGCACCGAACCCCTCGCCGTCACCCCCGGCACCCCCTTCACCTCCCGTACGGTCTTCTCCGCGGCCCACGTCGTCGCCGACCCGTACGCGGACGTCTCGCCCGACGCGCCCGCCGCCGTCGACTGGGACGCCACCCTCGCCTTCCGCCGCCACCTGTGGTCCCACGGCCTCGGTGTCGCCGAGGCCATGGACACCGCCCAGCGCGGCATGGGCCTGGACTGGGCGGGCGCTGCCGAGCTGATCCGCCGGTCGGCGGCGGAGGCGAAGGCGGTCGGCGGCCGCATCGCCTGCGGAGCCGGCACCGACCAGATCACCGGCGGCTCCCTCGCCGGCATCCGCGCGGCCTACGAGGAACAGCTCGCCGTGGTCGAGGACGCGGGCGCCCAGGTCATCCTCATGGCGTCCAGGGCGCTGGCCGCGACCGCCACCGGCCCCGAGGACTACCTGGAGGTGTACGGCCACCTCCTGCGCCAGTCCGCCGAGCCGGTCGTGCTGCACTGGCTGGGCCCGATGTTCGACCCGGCGCTGGAGGGCTACTGGGGCGCCGCGGACCTCGACGCGGCCACCGGCACCTTCCTGGAGGTGATCGCGGCCCACCCCGACAAGGTCGACGGCGTCAAGGTCTCCCTGCTCGACGCGCGGCGCGAGACGGACCTGCGGCGCAGGCTGCCGCACGGCGTGCGCTGCTACACCGGCGACGACTTCCACTACCCCGAGCTGATCGCGGGCGACGGCCAGGGCTTCAGCCACGCCCTGCTGGGCGTCTTCGACCCACTGGGCCCGCTGGCCGCACAGGCCGTACGGGTACTGGACACGGGGGACGTGGCCGGCTTCCGCGCGCTCCTCGACCCCACGGTCGAGCTGTCCCGGCACCTCTTCCAGCCCCCCACCCGCTTCTACAAGACGGGCGTCGTCCTCCTCGCCTGGCTCGCGGGCCACCAGTCCCACTTCACGATGGTCGGCGGACTCCAGTCGGCCCGCTCCCTCCCGCACCTCGCCCGCGCCTACGAACTCGCGGACGCACTCGGTCTGTTCCCGGACCCGGGGCTCGCCGAGGAGCGCATGAAGACCCTCCTTTCCGTGTACGGGGTGGACCAGTGAGTACGACGGGCGGCCTGGAACGCTTCTCGATCAACCAGATGACCGTGAAGCAGCTGTCCCTTCCCGGCCTCGCCGCCGCCTGCGCGCAGGCGGGCGTCTCCCGGGTGGGCCTGTGGCGGGAGCCGGTCCAGGCGTACGGCGTCGAGGCGGCGGCCGAGCTGGTGCGCGACGCCGGTCTGACGGTGACGACCCTGTGCCGGGGCGGCTTCCTCACCGCGATCGATCCGGCGGGCCGCGCGGCGGCCCTGGCCGACAACCGCCGGGCGGTCGAGGAAGCCGCCACCCTCGGCACCGACACCCTGGTGCTGGTCTGCGGCGGTCTTCCGGCCGGCTCCAGGGACCTGCACGGCGCCCGGGAGCGGATCGCCGACGCCCTGGCGGAACTCGGCCCGTACGCCGAGGACCACGGCGTACGGCTCGCCATCGAGCCCCTGCACCCGATGTACGCCGCCGACCGCTGCGTGGTCTCCACCCTCGCCCAGGCCCTCGACCTCGCCGAACGCTTCCCCGCCCACCAGGTCGGGGTGGCCGTGGACACGTACCACGTCTGGTGGGACGACCAGGCGCCCGCGCAGATCGCCCGGGCGGGCGCGGCGGGCCGCATCCACGCCTTCCAGCTCGCCGACTGGACCACCCCCCTCCCCGAGGGCGTCCTCAACGGCCGCGGCCAGCTCGGCGACGGCGCGATCGACATGCGCGAGTGGCTGGGCCACGTGGAGGCCGCCGGCTACACCGGCCCGATCGAGGTCGAACTCTTCAACGACGGCCTGTGGGCCCGGGACGGCCGGAAGGTGCTGGCGGAGACGGCGAGGCGGTTCGCGGAACGGGTGATGGGCTAGGTGTGTTGTCCCGGGACGTTGGTGACACGCGGGCTGGGTGCTTGAACAGGTGAGGGCCTTCTGGGTTCGGTGTGGATTGCGACATCTGCACCAACGCTCAGGAGGCCCTCGTGTCCCACCGTAATGCCCCGCTGACGCCGACCGGCAGGCTCCGTCTGGCCCGGTGTGTCGTGGACGACGGCTGGCCGCTGCGGCGGGCCGCGGAACGCTTCCAGGTCAGCCACACCACCGCCGCCCGCTGGGCGAG